>NZ_JBHJRX010000034.1:50823-95917 GCF_042268605.1 Streptomyces sp. NPDC056296
TACGCCTTCTGATCCACAAAAACGTTTGGGGGTCCCTGCCGTCCTGGGGCCCCCACTCTCGGCAGCAGGGTGATCCGATGCAACGCGTCTGCTTTCTTCTCAAGGTCCGCTCCGGGACGGTCGCCGAATACCGCGAGCGCCACAGGGACGTGTGGGCCGACATGCTCGCCGCGCTCTCCGAAGCCGGCTGGCGCAACTACTCCCTCTTCCTGCGGGAGGACGGCCTACTCGTCGGCTATCTCGAGACCGACGACTTCGAGGCGGCCCGGGCTGCCATGGACGCGACCGAGGTGAACGCGCGTTGGCAGGCCGAGATGGCGCAGTTCTTCGAAGCCCTGGACGGGCAGGCCCCCGACGCCGCCATGCGTCCCCTCACCGAGGTCTTCCACCTGGCGTGAACCGGAGTTCCGGCTTCGTAGGACGAACGCTTCCCCGGACCGGCTCGATGGGCGGGGACAGAGCAGCAGGAGACACACATGACGCACTCCACGCCGACGGTCGGCATCAAGGACGTGGCGCGGGAGGCCGGCGTCTCCGTGGGCACGGTTTCCAACGTGCTCAACCAGCCCGGCCGGGTCTCGCAGCGGACGCGACGTCATGTGGAGCAGGTGATCGCGCGGCTGGGTTACGTGCGCAGTGAGTCCGCCCGGCAACTGCGGGCGGGCCGCAGCCGTGTCATGGCGCTGCTCGTCCTCGACATGGGCAATCCGTTCTTCGTCGACCTGGCCCAGGGAGCCGAACGCACGGCACGGGACGCGGGACTGGCCGTCACCCTGTGCAACAGCGCGCAGAGTGTGCGGAAGGAGGCCGAGTACCTCGAACTCTTCGCCGAGCAGCGGGTCCGCGGGGTGCTGGTCACCCCTGCCGACCCGAGTGGGCGCAGCCTGGGCGACTTCCGCCGGCACGGAATTCCCTACGTTCTGGTGGACCGGGTGGCCGACGACGCGGAGGGCTGCTCCGTCTCGGTCGACGACGTCACCGGCGGCGCTCTGGCGATCCGTCACCTCACGGGCGCCGGGCACAACTCCATCGCCTACGTCAGCGGACCGCCGCATCTGAGGCAGGTGCAGGACCGCCGGACCGGGGCGCTGGAGGCCGTCGCCCAGGCAGGCCTGCCCCCCACGGCGTTGCGGGAGATCCCCACCGAACGCCTCGACGTGGCCGCCGGACGTGACGCGGGTGCCAGACTGCTGGGTCTGGCCGAGCGGCCCACCGCCGTCTTCTGCGCCAACGACCTGCTGGCCCTCGGGGTGCTCCAGTTCATGTACACGGCCGGGGTCAAGGTCCCCGACGACCTGGCCATCGTCGGGTACGACGACATCGAGTTCGCCGCCGCGGCGACCGTACCGCTGACCTCGGTCCGACAGCCCGCACGCGCCATGGGCGCCATGGCCGCCGACCTGCTTCTCCAGGAAGCCGGTGACCGGGCGGACGAGCACCGTCACGAGCACGTCGTGCTCCAGCCCGAGCTGGTCGTCCGCGGTTCGAGCCTGCCCGGTCGCTGAGGCCCGCCGCGCGGCCGATATGTTGGTGGAAGGGGAAACCCAGCCCGGGACCGGCGTTCTTCACTCGTTGCCGAACAGAGTTTGTACTCACTGATGACAAACTTATGGACTCGGCGAGCAAAAGGCTCCTATGGTATCCGACGCCCGGTCGTCTTCAGGCATCTCGCGCACACCACGCGTCACCCCCGGGGAGGATGCATGAGTTCACGGTCCCGCTCCAGAAACCGCGGACGGCTGGCCGGTCTGGTCGCCGTCTCGTTCCTGTTCGGCTGCTTCACCTCGGCGCCCGCCGGCGCCGCCGACACCGCCGACGACCTGCCGCCGCAGGAACCCGGCGTCACACTGCGCGTCTTCGACATCGGACAGCCGATGGACGAGATCTGCGTGCTCAAGCCCGGACAGACCCCGAACGTCGACAAGTTGATGCCCGTCATCGACTTCTCCACGGCCGAGGACTTCGGCATCGGTGACAACTTCGTCTCGCAGGTGATCGCGAACATCGAGGTCCCCGAGGACGGGGCCTACGCCTTCCGGCTGACCAGCGACGACGGCTCGCGCCTGACCATCGACGACCGGACGGTCATCGATCACGACGGCCTCCACGCGGCCGAGCCCAAGGACGGCACGGCGACACTGACGGCCGGTCACCACGCCCTGCGCGTCGATCACTTCGACCGCACGAACGACCAGCAGGTGACGCTGGAGTGGAAGCCGCCCGGCGCGGCGGACTTCTCCCTCGTGCCGAACTCCGCCCTGAGCACCGACGCCGACGTCGTACGGGTCACGGCCCCCGGCCGCAAGCAGTGCGAGAGCGGCACCGACACCCCCGGCGACGGACTGCCGCTGGACGGCGTGCACCCCGACTACACGCTGACGGACCTGCGGCCCGACGGCTTCGAGCCCCAGGTCACCGGCATGGACTGGCTCCCGGACGGCCGCATGGCCATCACCACGTGGGGCGGCACCGACAAGACCGAGGGCGAGGTGTACCTCCTCGACAACGTCACCGGCGCGACCGGCCCCGACAAGGTGACGGCGAAGAAGGTCGCGAGCGGCCTCAAGGAGCCCATGGGCATCAAGGCCCTCGACGGGGCCCTGTACGTGTCGCAGAAGCACGAACTCACCGAACTGCGCGACACCGACGGCGACGATGTCACCGACGAGCGGCGCACCGTGGCGACCTGGCCGTACGGGGGCAACTTCCACGAGTTCGCCTTCGGCCTGCTCTACCGCGACGGGCACTTCTACCTCAACCTCTCCGTCGCGATCAACTACGGGGGCGCGACGACGGACCCGCAGCCGGCGCCGAACCGGGGCACCACGATCAAGGTGAACAGGAAGACCGGCAAGGTGACCTACCTTGCCGGAGGCCTGCGCACCCCGAACGGCATCGGCTGGGGCCCCGGCGGCGACCTCTTCGTCGCCGACAACCAGGGCGGCTGACTCCCGGCCTCGAAGCTGGTCCGCATCAAGCCCGACCGCTTCTTCAACCACTACACCAACCCGGCCGGCCCGTTCGACGACCAGCCGGTGACCGAACCCGTGCTGTGGCTGCCGCAGAACGAGATCGCCAACTCCCCCAGCACCCCGATCCTGCTCAAGAAGGGCCCGTACGCCGGCCAGATGCTGTTCGGCGACGTGACCTACGGCGGACTGCAGCGCGCCTTCCTGGAGAAGGTGAAGGGCAAGGACCAGGGCGCGGTCTTCCGCCACACGCAGGGCCTCGAAGCGGGCGTCAACCGCATCACGCAGGGCCCGGACGGCGCGATCTACGCGGGCGGCCTGGGCGCCGGGGGCAACTGGGGCCAGGAGGGCAAGCTGACCCACGGTCTGCAGAAGCTCACCCCTAACGGCGGCAAGGCGTTCGACATCCGGGCCATGCGCGCGAAGCGGGGCGGTTTCGAGCTGGAGTACACCCAGCCGCTGTCCCAGGAGACGGCGGACAAGCTCGCCGAGAGCTACCGGGTCGAGCAGTGGCGCTACGTGCCGACACCGGCGTACGGCGGTCCCAAGGTCGACGAGGAGACCCTCGCCGTGACCTCCGCGCGGCTGTCCGAGGACCGGAAGAAGGTCACGCTGCGGATCGCCGGCCTCAAGCCCGACCGTGTGGTGCACGTCCGCTCACCGCGTCCGTTCAGCTCGGCCGAGGGTGAGACGCTGTGGAGCACCGAGGCCTGGTACACGCTCAACGCCATGCCCGGCAAGCAGCCCCCGACGACGGCGTACGAGGCGGAGGAGGCGAAGCGCTCCGGCGGTGCCGGCGTCAACACCGACCACACGGGCTACTCCGGCAGCGGCTTCGTGGACGGCTACGGCACCCAGGGCGCGGCCACCTCGTTCACGGTCGACGTGGACAGGAAGGGCACCTACGACGTGGCCCTGCGGTACGCGAACGGGCCGAACCCCTTCACCGGCACCAAGACGGTGAGCGTGTACGTGGACGGCCGGAAGGTGAAGCAGTCGAGCCTGCTCAGTACGGGCGGCTGGGACGACTGGTCCACGCGGACCGAGTCGCTGAAGCTGCGCAAGGGCGCCAACACCATCACCTACCGGGTGGACGAGGGCGACACCGGGCACGTCAACCTCGACATGATCAGTGTGCATCCCGAGGGTGAGCGCATCGTCCTGTTCGACGGCGCCGACCGCGCGGCCTGGCAGCAGACGGACGGCCGCACCGCGCAGTGGCCGCTGACGGACGGCGGGATGGAGGTCTGCTGCGGCGACCTGCGCACGAAGCAGGCGTTCGGTGACTTCAAGCTCCACGCCGGGTTCTGGCTGCCCGAGCTGCCCCCGGACGTCACCGGCCAGAACCGGGCCAACAGCGGCATCTACCTTCAGGACCGCTACGAGATCCAGATCCTGGACTCGTTCGGTGACACCACGCCGGCGGACAACGAGGCCGCCGCGATCTACCAGCAGAAGGCAGCCGACGCCAACGCGGCCCGCCCGCCGGGCACCTGGCAGACGTACGACATCACCTTCCGCGCGGCGCGCTTCGACGACCAGGGCGCCAAGACGCAGGACGCGCGCGTCACGGTGGTGTGGAACGGCGTGACCGTCCACAAGGACGTGGCGCTCGTCGGCGCGACCGCAGGGGGCGCTCAGGAGGCGCCGACGGCGGGTGCGCTCCGCCTTCAGGACCACGGCAACAAGGTGCGGTACCGCGATATCTGGATCGAGCCGCTGTCGTAGCGACTCACGAGGCGGTGGCCGACCCGGACGCGCCCGGGCCGGCCACCGCGCGGCCGGCTCACGTCGGCCCGGCTCACGTCGGTGGCGCGAGCGACAGTTGCGCACGCGGCAGAGGCGAGAGCGCCTGCTCCGACCAGATGACCTTTCCGGTCTCGGTGCAGCGGGTTCCCCAGCGGTCGGCCGGCTGGGCCACGAGGAACAGGCCACGGCCTCCCTCGTCGGTCGTGGCCGCGTAGCGCCGTACCTGTGGCACCAGGGAGATCACCGCGGCCACGGCCAGCAGCACCACCAGCACACCGCACGACTGCCCGGCCTCACCACCCGGCGAGTCGGCATGTCAAGCCCGCGTCGCTCCCGCCGCGATCAGCCCCGCATCCGGCGTACGGCGAGCCAGCCGACCGCCGCGCCGACCGCGTACCAGAAGAGGTCCGGTGCGTTGAAGGTCGAACCGAGGACCAGGCGGGCAGCCGTGCTCCGCCGGGAGAGATCGGCCGGCAGGTCACTGAGCTGCAAGAGCTCGACACCCCAACTGACAGCCAGGGCGACTGCGGCGGCCCTCAGTGGCGTCACACGCGGCGCCACCAGGATGACGAGAGCGCACATCAGAAGGGTGTAGAGGGCGTCCCCGCCGTACTTGACCACGCCTCCCGTCGCCACGGCCCTGAGCCCCGTTCCGGCACCGACGATCAGCAAGGCGGCCACCGTAGCCGCCAGACGGATCCGTACCGGATCGCCGACGTCGGTGCGGGTGCTGGAAGTGGAGGCCATCCGGTCATTGTGCTGGAGACGGATCTGAAGCCGGCGGCGGGGCAGGGCTCCCGGCCCCCTGCCCCGAGCCCCGGCCGCTGCGTCTGGGCTCAGCAGGTGGGCACGCCCGGGAGCCAGGTTTCGGCGTCGCCGATGAAGATGTTGGAGACGTAACCGCCGTAGTCGGGCAGGTACGACCACCCGTCGCCGCTGTAGCCGTCGTAGGTCACGAGCTGCCCGTGGACCTGGCACCTCACCCGCACGGTCGTGGGGCCGGACAGGATGGCCACGCGGGTGGAGGTGGTCGTCGCCTGCTGCCGGACGCTCACGTCGGTGCCCCACGTCGGGAACGACGTGGTGCCGTCGGCGTCGGTCCAGAGATAGGTGACGGTCACCCAGCCGTTGTCGTCGAGGCCGACGTTGTAGAAGGTTCCGTCGGCCAGGTCGATGCCGGCCGGATTGGCGACCTTTCGGCCGAACTCGTCCCGGCCGCCGTTGTAGCCGCTCTCGTAGGCCGCCTGCGCCTGGGGCAGGCCCCGTGGCAGGTCCTTCCACTGCTCGCGCTGCGCGGAGGGGTTCCAGTGGTCGTCGTGCGTGTTCCACGGACCGACGTCCCACACCGGTGCCGTCTCGCAGCGGACCGGCCCGCACACCTGCACCGAGTACTGGCCGCTGCCCTTGGGCGACAGGGCCCTTCGCGAGGGGAGCGCCACGAAGTGGTCGTTCTCGCGGATGACGTGGCCGTTGGCCGTGGTGTGCCCGACCAGGCCCTCGCGGGTGGCGTAGACCCGGGCCGAGAAGGCGGAGGCCGCCTTCGGCGCGGGTCCGACGGGGGCGCTTCCCGTGTCGTCCGCTGTCAGCGTCAGGGCTCTCACGACCGCTGTGGCCCCGCCCTCGGCGTTCCACAGGGTGAGCCGGGCCTGGACGTCGACGACGTCGCGCGGCAGTTCCACCGCGGTGCCGGTCACCGCCTGACGCCACTCGGTCCAGGCTCCGTCGGCCGTCCGGCCCCGCACGTCGACCTCGACGCTCGCCGCCTCGGGCACCGTCGCGTCGAGGTCCACGGCGACCCGGTTCACCGGCCGGTCCACGCGGTGCGCCTCCAGCACGGCGGAGGCGTAGCCACCGTCC
Organism: Streptomyces sp. NPDC056296; assembly: GCF_042268605.1. Lineage (NCBI taxonomy): Bacteria > Bacillati > Actinomycetota > Actinomycetes > Kitasatosporales > Streptomycetaceae > Streptomyces > Streptomyces sp. NPDC056296. The sequence continues at coordinate 57,399 of NZ_JBHJRX010000034.1, forward strand.
CGGCCCAGGGAGGCAGGGCTGATGGAGGCGTCCCGCACCCGCAGCGCGCCCGCGTCGTACTCGACGTTGACGTCGTCGGCGCCGGTCGGGGACAGGTCCGGGCGCCAGGATTCCGACGTGGACGAGGAGGCGGCACCGGCGGCCGGGGCCGTGGCCAGTGCCGTCCCGGTGAGGGCGAGGGCGAGCAGGCAGACCGTGCCGCTCAGTGCGCGCGAGGACCGCGTTCTGCGGCGCGCGGCCGAGCTCCCGCGCCGGGTGGAAGGGGTCAGCATGTGGGCACTCCAGGGAGCCGGGCGTCATTGACGCCGATGAGGGTGTCGGAGATGTGACCGCCGTGGTCGGGCAGCCACGACCAGGCGTCGTTGCTGTAGCCGTCGTACTCCACGAGTTCGCCGCGGACCTGGCAGGCCACGCGGACGGACGCAGGTCCGGGCAGGCTCGCCACCCGGGCGGAGTCCGTCGACGGCTGCTGCCGGACGCTCGCGTCCGTGCCCCACGTCGGAGACGGTGAGCCCGTGGCACCGTCGTCGCCGCGCACAGGCTCATGCGGTAGGCCCGGTCCCGGCGGCAGCGGTCCCGGCAGCGCCGGTCGGCGGACGCGTCGCTCCGGGGTGGAGAGGCTTTTCGGACGAACCGGCCAGGGAACACGGTCGCTGACCGCGCACCGCGAGACACAGGAGACCGACGTGGCGGACGACCAGCACGCTCAGCAGGATCCAACCGAGCAGTATCCCCGCCCCGACTTCGCCTCGCAGGACCAGCCGCACCCCGGCTGGACCGGGCCGATGGACCCGCCGCCCGACCACGGTGAGGAGTCCTACCGCGGGTCGGGCCGTCTGGTGGGTCGCAGGACCGTCATCACGGGCGGTGACTCCGGCATCGGCCGAGCGGTGGCTCTGGCCTTCGCGCGCGAGGGTGCCGATGTGCTGTTCACCCACCTCGCACAGGAACAGGACGAGGCGCGGGAGACCTCCCGCCTGGTGGAGGACGCCGGGCGGAAGGCCGTCGCCGTCTCCTGCGACATCCGTGAGGAGGAGAACTGCCGGTCGTTGATCGACCGGGCCGTGGCCGAGTTCGGCGGGATCGACGTCCTGGTGAACAACGCGGCCTACCAGATGGCCCAGCCGGACGGCATCGAGGCGATCACGACGGAGCAGTTCGACCGGGTCCTGCGGACGAACCTCTACGGCATGTTCTGGCTGACGAAGTTCGCCCTGCCGCACATTCCCGAGGGCGGCAGCGTCATCAACACCACCTCGGTCCAGGCGTACAAGCCCAGCCCGCACCTGCTGGACTACGCGACGACCAAGGGCGCGATCGTGACCTTCACCCAAGGGCTCGCCCAGATGGTCGCGGAGCGCGGCATCCGGGTGAACGCGGTGGCCCCGGGGCCGGTGTGGACTCCGCTGATCCCGGCGACGCTGCCGGACACCGCCGAGTTCGGCAAGCAGAGTCCCCTGGGCCGGCCCGCGCAACCGGCCGAGCTGGCACCGGCGTACGTCTATCTCGCCTCGCAGGAGGCCGGGTACATCACAGCGGAGATCCTGAACGCGACCGGTGGCACGCCTCTGCCGTGAACATGGTCCGGTCCGTCCGAGCGAGCAGGGTGCGCCGCGCTCGTACGCCGCGACAGGCGCCGTCGGCCCGCGGTGCGCGGCCACTCCCCCGGACCGTGGGCAGCCCGTTCCGTACCCTGGCGGCATGCGCATGCGCCCCACTCTGAGCTGGACCCCTGCCGAGGACCTGCCGCCGGGCACCACCGATCCGGAGCCGGTCGCCGATGCGCTGCGCACCGGCAGCGTGCTGGTGCTCACCGGGGCGGGCATCTCCACCGAGTCGGGCATCCCCGACTACCGGGGCGAGGGCGGGAGCCTGAGCCGGCACGTTCCGATGACCTACCAGGACTTCACCGCCGATCCCCGGGCTCGACGCCGGTACTGGGCGCGCAGCCACCTCGGCTGGCGCACCTTCGGCCGCGCCCGGCCCAACGCCGGGCACCGGGCCGTCGCCGCGTTCGCACGGCACGGCCTGCTCAAAGGTGTGATCACCCAGAACGTCGACGGCCTGCACCAGGCAGCCGGCAGCGAGGGCGTCGTGGAACTCCACGGAAGCCTGGACCGGGTCGTCTGCCTGTCCTGCGGCGCCTTCAGTCCGCGCCGTGGACTCGCCCGGAGGCTGGAGGATGCCAATCCGGGCTTCGCGCCGGTGGCCGCGGGAATCAACCCGGACGGTGACGCCGACCTCACCGACGAACAGGTCGGGGACTTCCGTGTGCTGCCCTGCACCGTCTGCGGCGGCATCCTCAAACCGGACGTGGTGTTCTTCGGCGAAGCCGTTCCGCCGCGGCGGGTCGAGCACTGCCGCACGCTGGTCCGCGAGTCGGCCTCACTGCTGGTACTGGGCTCCTCGCTGACGGTGATGTCCGGACTCCGGTTCGTCCGCCAGGCGGCCCAGGACGGAAAGCCGGTGCTGATCGTCAACCGGGACCCGACACGGGGCGACCGGCACGCCCTCACCCGGGTGGCGCTCCCGCTGGGAGCCGCCCTCACCACGGTGGCCGAACAGCTGGACATCTCCCTCGACGGCCGGGCGGCGGGCCGGGGGAAGCCGTGACGGCTTGATCACTCCTTGCGAAATACCTAGGCTCCAGGCCATGGAGACGGGGGGACCGGATCACGGTCGGAGTGCTCGGTGGCGTCGGCCGGTCGGGCGGCGTGGGGTCGCGGCCGTGCTGGCCGGGGCGGCAGGGATGGCCGTACTGGGGGTGGTGTTCGTCGTTCTGCCGACTGTGGTGGTCGAGCACGATCTCGCCGGGGCCGGCGTCACCGCTCAGGATCGGCTGAAGGCGGTGAACGATGTCCGTACGACACTTCTGCAGGTACTCGCCGGTCTCGTCGTGCTCTTCGGCGCGTACGCCACGTGGCGCCAGGTGCGGGTGAGTCAGGAAACCCTGCGCGCCACTCAGGAGGGCTACGTCACCGATCGGTTCAGCCGGGCGGTCGACCAACTCGGCGGTGACAAGCTGGATGTACGCATCGGCGGGTTGCACGCCCTGCGGCGGATCGCCGAGCAGTCCGCGCGCGACCGGGACGCCATCATCTCGATCCAGGCCGCGTACCTGCGTACTCATCTGCCCTGGCCGCCCGCCGGAGCCGGATCGCCGGCCGCGGACGTGGCCATCAACGACATGGCACCGCCGGAGACCCGCGTCGCCGACGCCCAGGTGGCGCTGACCGGGCTCGGCAGTCTGTGCCGGCACCGGGAGGAGTCCTGGGTCAATCTCAGCTTCACCGACCTGCGCCGGGCCGACTGCGACGGCCTGTGGTTCCCCGAGGTCAACTTCGACCGCGCCTGCATGGAGGCGGCGGGCCTGTACCACGCCAATCTGACCCAGGCATCCCTGGTCTCGGTCAATCTGCGGCACGCCGATCTCACGACGGCGATTCTCCGGCGGGTCCGTTGCGTCCTGACCGACCTGCGGGGCGCGAAGATGGTCGAAACCGACCTGCGCGACGCCGACTTCACCGAGACCGACCTGCGCGAGACCAACCTGCGCAAGGCCGACGCACGCGGCGCCGTCTTCCACCGCGCCGACCTCCGCTTGACCGACCTGCGCGGCACCGACCTGAGCACCGCCGACCTCGCCGGAGCACGCCTGACCGGTGCCCTGGCCAGCGAGCGCACCCGCTGGCCCGCCGGCTTCGACCACTCGGCCGCCGGAGTCGTCGACACCGAGGACCCCGGCACCGAGCCCTCGCCCCTGCTCCAACCGCCGGGCATGACGTGGCAGGCCCCGCCGCTGCGGTCCGCACCGTGACAACGCCCGTCCCCGGTACCTGACGAGCGGGTACCGCCGAGCCTCCGTCACTGCCCCGCGATGCCGTCGCCGTCACCGGCCACGGCGATGTCCGTACGGGAGCCGACGTTGAGCTTGCGCATGATGCGCGCCACGTGGTGCTCCACGGTCCGGGTGGACAGCACCAGGCTCTCGGCGATGTCGCGGTTGGCTCGACCCTGGACGACGAGCCGGGCCACCTCCTGTTCGCGCGGGGAGAGTTGGTCGCCGTAGCCGAGACGTCCGCGGCGGTGTGTGGTGACGATGTCGTGGCGGCGCAGCAGCCGGTGGCATCGGGCGACGTCCCAGCGCGCGCCGAGCTTCTGGTACTGCTCAATCACCTCGTGGATCGTGCCCACGGCTGCCTGTCGCCGCTCGGACGCGTCCTGTTCCGCCGCCTCCGGGTCAGGCAGCAGGCACCGCCCTCTGGCCTCGGCGGTCCGAGCCGCGTCGAAGGGGCGGCCGAGGCGGCGCCACTCCGCTTCCGCCTCGGCCAGCAGGAGGGCCGCCCGGTCGTGCTCCCGCTCCTCCTCGGCCAGCAGTGCCCGGCACACCGTGAGCGCCACGCGGGCGGCCGGCGCGTCACGTTCGGCGGTGCCCGCGTCGAAGTCCGCGACGATCCGGTGAGCCCGCGCGGTCTGGCCGCTGCCGCACAGGGCCTCGACGGCCGTGGGGACGACCTCGGTGGCCCATACCCAGCCGCCGGTCCGCTCCAGGTGCCGCAGGGCGCCTTCGACGGCGTCGCACGCCTGCCCGGGCCGGCCGGCCTCCAGGTGGACGCGGGCGATGGCCGCGGCGGACGCGGTGACGATGACGCCGGTGTCGTAGCGGGTCGTACGGGCGGCCTCCGCGAGGTCGCGGCGGGCACGGGGGACGTCACCCAGCACGTGCAGGGCGGTCAGCCCGCGCACCAGCATCGCCTCCGCGGTCAGGTCGGGTATCTCCTGGTACAGCCGTGTGGTGTGGTCGGCGTCCTGGTGCAGGCGCTCCCACCGGCCCTCGTGCCAGGCCAGCACCAGGCGCCCGGTCTGCGTGAGCCCCTCCAGGTACGGGCTGCTGGTGTCGGCGAGTCCGGCCGCCGCGCGGAAGAGGAACTCCCTCGCCTTGTCGGCGTGCCCCAGGGCCATCGAGGCGTGCGCCAGGTTGGTCCAGCCCCGGGCGTACTGCGCCGCCTCCATGACCGACCCGGCGGGGCCGCGCAGCGCGTCGGCCGCCGCCCACGCCCGGTGGTCCCCGAGCAGCATCAGCGCGGTGGCGCGGTTCGCGGCCATCGCAGCCCTGGCCACCGGGTCCGTGACCCGCCCGGCTACCGCCTCCGCCCGTTCCAGCCAGGCCACGTGCCGTCGCACCGGCCAGCCCTGGATGGACGGAATGGCGGCGACCAGCATCGCCCGTACCGCGGTCTGCGGGTCCGAGACCTCCAGGTCGGGGATGGCGCGGGCGACCTCGTCGAGGCTGTCGAGTGCGCCCCCGCTCTGGTTGCGCAGGACCACGGCGAGGTGGAGGCGCATCTCCCCGCTCAGCCGGGGCGGCGGCGCGTCCTCGTCCAGCACCCGCCGCACCGCGTTCACCACCTGCTCCCCTGCTCTGGCCAGTTGCGCGGTACGGGCCAGCTTCGCGGCGGTGCGGATACGGCCCCCGGCTCTCGGTTCCTCGGCGACCGCCTGGGTGTAGAGGGTGGTCGCGGCGGTGTAGTCGCCCTCGGCCGCGGCCCGGTCCGCGGCCGCGACGAGGCAGCGCAGGCCCTCCTTCGTGCGGCCCGCCGCCCGGTAGAGCCGGGCCAGTTCCGCAAGCGGCGGCGGTGTGCCGCAGCGCCGCAGTGCCCGTGCGGCCCGCAGACTCAGCCACGCCAGTCTCGGCCCCGGCATGTCGTCCAGCACGGCTTGACGGTCCAGCGGGTGCCGGAACCCCGGGTGCGGTCCGTCGGCGCGGAGCACCGACCGCCGTACCGCCTGGGCGACGGCACGCTCGGTCCGCCCGGGTTCCAGGTCGGCCACCTCGGCCAGGACGTACACGGTGACGGGCAGGTTCAGCACCGCCGCCGCCTCGACGACCCGTTGCGCGTCGTCGGTGAGCGGGCCGCGCCGCTGCGCCAGATCGCGCCTCAGTCGCGCCGGCACCCGGGCGGCGCGCACCGCCCGCACGATGCCCTCGGCCGGTGCGACGCTCTCGGCCGGTGCGACGCCCTCGGCGGCTCCCGTGGTGTCGCCTTGGCACAGGGCTCGCAGCAGGGCCTCCGCCGCGGCCGGGAAGCCGCCCGTCCGTGCGTGCACCGCCGCCGCGGCCCCCGGCTCCGTCGCCCGCTCCCCCAGTCGGCGCCGGACGAACTCGCCCGTCTCCTCGGGCGTCCACGGCCGCACCTCGACCTCCTCGACGAGCACGTGGTCCGGTACGCGGATGCCGAGGGCCGGCAGCCCCGGGGCCCGGCGCTCGGTGAGGACCAGTCGTAGCCGGGTCGGCAGGTCCGCCAGCAGCCGGTGCAGCAGGTCCCGGGTCGCCGGGTCGGCCCAGTGGACGTCCTCCACGACCATGACCACGGGGCCGTGGGCCGCCAGCAGCAAGCGGACCGCGCGCGGCAGCAGCCCGCGCCACACCTCCGGATCGGCGGCCGCCTCGGGCGGCTTCGGGAGCCGGTCCGCCAGCTCGGGCACCAGTGTGGCCACCACCCCGGTCAGCGGGGGCAGGGGCGTTTCCGCCCCGTCCGCGCGGTACGGCAGCCCGGCCAGGGCGTCGGCGATCGGGGTGAGGGCGGTGTCCTCCGACACGTCGGGGCAGACACCGCGCAGGTGCGCGCAGTCCGGGAACTGGTCGTCGGCCAGCGCCTCGTCCACCAGCCGGGACGCGCCCGCACCGGCCTCGCCGCGCACGACCACGACACACGGTGGCCGGCGGAGCGCCGCACGGACCCGGGCCACCTCGGCGGCGCGCCCGACGAACCCGACGGCGGTACCCACGTCCGCGCAGGCCGTCCCTCGGAGACCGGCGCCGTCACCTGCCCCGCGTTCGGGGAAACGTTTCTCCACAGGTGCCTCCTCGGCGCCGCCCACCACGCTCGTGCGCAGGTGGTCTACCGGTGGGCGGACTCCGGTGCAATAGGTGTCCACCACCCAGGCAATGGTGACGCCGTCCGCCCGGCCCGGTCCCGTACGCGGGCCGACCCGTCGTCGCCGTTCTTTGGGTAGGGCTACGGATTGCCGGGGTGCGGTCGGACGCCCGAAGCTCTGAGCGGTCGGCCGCCGCGACGGCCGCCCGTTCCATCAGACGCGGTGTCGCCCGGCGCCCCACTCCGCGCGGCACCGCCCACCCCCCTGCCCCACCGCTCGTGGACCGCCCAGGACACCGATGGTGACTTTGTCATGCACTCGCCATGTCCTGGGCGGCTCACGCCGCGCCGGGTGCCGTCGTCCGGATCCGAGCCGTTTCCGGACCGCTCTCAAGGGAGAAACCATGGAGTTCGACGCTCGCGTCGTCCGGCGCGTGCTCGCCGTCGGCGCCAGTGCCGCCCTGCTCTTCGGGGCCGCCACGACCGCCGGGGCCGCCCCCGTACCGCCCGGCGACGGCGAGGGACGCATCGTCGGCGCGGACCGTCCGGGCGCGGTCGACGGTTCCTACATCGTCACCTTCGAGGACTCGGTCGCCCGGGCCGACGTGCCGGCCTCCGCGAAGGCGCTGGCCAAGCGGCACGCGGGCAGCCTGCGTTACACCTACACGGCCGCCCTGCGCGGCTTCGCGGTCAAGATGAGCGAGGCGGAGGCGAAGGAGCTGGCCGCCGATCCGTCCGTGGCCCGCGTGGAGGCCGACGGCGTCGCGTACGCGGTCGACACGCAGACCAACCCGCCGTCGTGGGGGCTGGACCGCATCGACCAGCGCGACCGGCCGGTGGACTCGCGCTACACGTACTCCACCAAGGCCTCGAACGTCACGGCGTACATCGTGGACACCGGTATCCGCATGAGCCACCGCGACTTCGGCGGCCGTGCGGTCAGCGGCTACGACTTCATCGACAACGACCGCGACGCCTCCGACTGCCAGGGCCACGGCACGCATGTCGCCGGCACCGTCGGCGGCGCCTCGCACGGTGTCGCCAAGGGGGTCGAGCTGGTCGGTGTCCGGGTGCTGAACTGCCAGGGCACGTCCGGCAGCACCTGGGGGCCGGTCCTCGCCGGCATCGACTGGGTCACCAAGAACGCGGCCGAGCCCGCCGTGGCCAACATGAGCATCGGAGGCGGCCGGACCCAGTCCGTCAACGACGCGGTCGCCGCCTCCATAGCCTCCGGCGTCACCTGGGTCGTCGCCGCCGGCAACAACAACGCCGACTCCTGCCAGTACTCCCCGTCCTCGACGCCGTCGGCGATCACGGTCGGGGCCACGTCCGCCAACGACGCCCGCTCGACCGGCTGGTCCAACGGCCAGGGCTCCAACTACGGCTCCTGCCTGGACCTCTTCGCTCCGGGCAACGCCATCGTGTCCACGTCCAACGCGGGCGACACGGCCTCCCAGTCGATGAGCGGTACGTCGATGGCCGCACCGCACGCGGCGGGCGCGGCCGCACTGCTGCTGTCGGCCAACCCGACGTGGTCCCCGGCCCAGGTACGCGACCGGATGATCGCCGACGCCACGTCCGACCGGATCAGCGACGCCCGGTCCGGCTCGCCCAACAAGCTGCTCCACACCGGCGGCACCACTGAGCCGCCCACCGGCCCGCTGTTCGAGAACGCGGACGACCACACCATCCGTGACAACGCCACCGTCGAGTCCCCCCTGCCGGTCACCGACGTCGACGGCAACGCCCCGGCCGACCTCTCGGTCAAGGTCGACATCCGGCACACCTTCCGCGGCGACCTGCGGGTGGAGCTGGTCGCTCCCGACGGCACCACGTATCGACTCAAGGACTACGACAGCAACGACAGTTCGGACAACGTGCAGGCCACCTACGGCGTGAATGCCTCCGCCGAGACGGCCGACGGCACGTGGAAGCTGCGTGTGAGCGACAACTGGGTCAACGACACGGGGTACGTCAACGCCTGGTCGCTCCAGTTCTGACCACCCACTCCCCGCAGTGACACGGGCTCCGGGCCGCCCCCTCCCCTGGGCGGCCCGGAGCTGACCGGTTGCACCGGTGATCTTCGACTACGTACGCTCCGTGGCGTATCGGGCAGCTGTTCGCCGCCCACGGGCCAGAGAGTGAGCAGACCTATGCAGCCGACGTTCGTACTGGTGCACGGAGCCTTCGCGAACTCCTTCTCCTTCGCACCGCTCCAGGCCGAACTCGGCCTACTCGGGCACCGCTCGGTCGCCGTCGACCTCCCCGGTCACGGTTTCGCGGCGACCTACTCGGGTGCCTATCAGGCGCCGCAGGACCCCGAAGGTCTCGCCACCACGCCGGGCTCCATCAAGGGTGTCACGCTCGCCGACAACGCCGCGCATCTCGTCGGCGTCCTGGAACGGGCCAAGGAGAACGGGCCGGTGATCCTCGTCGCGCACAGCCGCGGCGGTGTCACGGCCACCGCCGCGGCCAACGCGCGCCCGGACCTCATCGACCGCATCGTCTACGTTTCCGCCTGGTGCCCGGTCGACCTGGACGTCAACGACTACTACGCCGAACCGGAGATGGCCACCGTCGACGCCGCCTCCCTGGGCCTGGCGATGGCCGGGAACCCGGCCGAACTCGGTCTGCTGCGCGTCAACTTCCGCACCGCCGACCGTGACGCCCTCGCGGCGTTCCAGGCCGCCTTCCTCTCCGACGGCACGGAGGAGGAGTTCCTGACCTTCCTCAACACCTTCCAGCCGGACGAGAACCTCGACGTCGGCACCTCCGCCGACCGGGCGCAGGCGGCGACCTGGGGCCGCGTCCCGAAGACCTTCGTGCGTCTCGCCGACGACGCGAGCATGCCCCTCGCCATGCAGGACCGGCTGATCCGCGAGGGCGACGCGCTGACTCCGGACAACCCGTACGACGTCCGCACCCTCGACGGCAGCCACCTGAAGTGGCTCGTCGACCCGGCACCGGCGGCCCGCGTCCTCGGGGAGCTCTCCGCACTCACCGCCCCGAAGGGCTGACCGCACGGCGAGCCCTGCCACCTCCCTGAGCGCCCGCCGGCCGAAGTTACCTGTGCGTTCCGCACGTCGGAGACGTGACAGCGGTGACTGTCGGGGACACGGCGGCGCGTGACAGCGTCTTGCCCGGCACCGACCCGGTGAAGGGAGCAGGCGTGAACAAGGGCTACGCCGTGTACTGCGACGCAGACCCGCACTTCTACGACGCGCCGCATCGCACCGGCCCCGGCACCCGATCGGCGGGCACCCGGTACGCTGCGGCCACCCTGCCCGTACCGGCGGGATGGCAGCGCGGGGAGAGCGGCGACTGGCTCGCTCTGCGCCCGCTGGACGCCGTACTGCCGGCGCAGGGCTGGAAGATCCACGTCTCCGCCTGCCTCGACAACGCCGAGTCCGTCCTGGAGCGCGTACGGCACCACTGCGTCGAGCGCGGCATCGCCTTCAAGTTCGTACCGAGCCGGTATCTGCTGCACCAGCGCAACGCCAAGTACGCGGACCGGGCGGGCAGCGGCAAGTTCGTCACCGTGTACCCGGCGGACGAGGAGCAGTTCGAGCGCCTCGTGGGCGAGTTGGCCGCTCTGCTGGACGGCGAGCCCGGACCGCACATCCTGAGCGACCTCAGGATCGGCGACGGCCCGGTGCACGTGCGCTACGGCAGCTTCACCCGCCGCAACTGCTACGACGAGAGCGGGGAACTGCGGCCGGCCGTGGCGAACCCCGAGGGAGTACTCGTCCCCGACTTCCGCGGCCCGGTGTTCCGCGTCCCCGACTGGGTGAGCGTGCCCGCCTTCCTCCAGTCCCACGTCGACGCGCGGGCGACGGTGACCCTGGCCGACATCCCGTACACCGTCGAGTCGGCGCTCCACTTCTCCAACGGCGGTGGCGTCTACCGGGCGCGGGACACCCGTACCGGCGAGGTGGTGGTCCTCAAGGAGGCCCGTCCGTACGCCGGCCTGGCGGCGGACGGCGCCGACGCGGTGACCCGGCTGCATCGCGAACGCCGGGCCCTGGAACAGCTGTCGGGGCTGTCCTGCACGCCCGAGGTGCTGGACAGCTTCGCCGTCGGGGAGCACCACTTCCTGGTGCTGGAGTACCTCGACGGCAAGCCCCTCAACACCTTCTTCGCCCGACGGCATCCGCTCATCGAGGCGGACCCCGACGAGCGACGGCTGGCCGAGTACACCGAGTGGGCGCTCGATGTCCACGCCCAGGTCGAGCGGGCCGTCGAGGAGGTGCACGCGCGGGGCGTGGTCTTCAACGACCTGCACCTCTTCAACATCATGATCCGCGACGACGGGCGGGTGGCCCTGCTGGACTTCGAGGCCGCCCACCGCGTCGACGAACCGGGCCGGCAGACGGTCGCACACCCCGGCTTCGTGGCGCCTGCCGGCAGACGGGGCACCGCCGTGGACCGGTACGCGCTGGCCTGTCTGCGCCTGGCCCTGTTCCTGCCGCTGACCAGTCTGCTGGCCCTGGACCGGCGCAAGGCGGAGCACCTCGCCGACGTGGTGGCGCGGCAGTTCCCCGTGGAGCGCGCGTTCCTCGACGCGGCGCTCGCAGAGATCGCCGACACCTCCGACACGGCGGCCGACGAGACCGTCGACACTTCCGACGCGGCCGACGAGCCTGCCGACGCTTCCGACGCGGCGCTCGCCGAGATCGCCGACGCTTCCGGCCGGCGGCCGGCGACACGACCCGCGAGCGAGGACTTCGTTCCCGTGGCACCGGGCGACTGGCCCCGCAGCCGGGATTCGATGACGGCGGCCGTCCGCGCGTCGGCCACTCCGTCGCGCGAGGACCGCCTCTTCCCCGGCGACGTGGCCCAGTTCGCCACCGCCGGCGGGGGACTCTCGTTCGGCTACGGAGCGGCCGGTGTGCTGTACGCCCTGGCCGAGAGTGGGGCTGAGCGCGACGAGAGCGAGGAGCGGTGGCTGCTCGACCGGACCAAGGAACCGCCCTCGGGGATGCCGCTCGGCTTCCACGACGGGATCGCGGGAGTCGCGTGGGTCCTGGACCACCTCGGCCATCGGGCCCCGGCGCTGGATCTCACGCGGCTGCTTCTCGAGCATCCCCTCGACGGTCTCGCCGCCGACCTCCACAGCGGGACGGCCGGAGTGGGCCTGGCGCTGGACTCCCTGGCCGCCTCCACCGGCGACGCCGCCCTGCACGACGCGGCCATGCGGTGTGCCGAACTGAGCGCCCGGTCCCTACCGGCCGACGCACCGGGCCGAGGGCCCGAACACCGGGCCCGAGCCGGTCTCCTGTACGGCGCCACGGGCAGCGCCCTGCTGTTCCTGCGCCTGTACGAACGCACGGGTGACACCGGCCTGCTCGACCTCGCGGGCACCGCACTGCGCCAGGACCTCGCGCGCTGCGTCCGCGGCGCGGGGGGCGCTCTCCAGGTGGACGAGGGCTGGCGCACCATGCCGTACCTCGGCGCGGGCAGCGTGGGCATCGGCATGGTGCTCGACGACTACCTGGCGCACCGCGCCGACGAGCGGTTCGAGCAGGCACGGGAGGAGATCGTGCGCGCGGCACAGGCCATGTTCTACGCCCAGCCGGGGCTCTACCGCGGCGTGGCCGGCATGGTGCTGTACCTCGGCCGTACGACGGCCACCGGGCCGGGCACCGGCCCCGAGGCCGTCCGGCGCCAGATCGACGCGCTGACCTGGCATGCCATGGCCTACCGCGGTCATCTCGCCTTCCCCGGCGAGCAGATGATGCGCCTGTCCATGGACCTCTCCACCGGGACCGCCGGATGCCTGCTGGCCGTCGCGTCCGTGCACGGCGACCGGCCCGCCGGTCTGCCGTTCCTCCCACCGCCGCGGCGAGTGTCGCGGCCCATGAGCCGGCCCCCTCAGGGGTCGTGAAGTAACCATCCGTTGTCGTACGAAGGGAAAAGATCATGAACCTGTTCGAGCTGCAGTCGATGGAGACCCCCAAGGAAGAGGCCATGGGCGACGTGGAGACCGGCAGCCGCGCGAGCCTGCTGCTCTGCGGCGACAGCAGCCTCAGCGTCACGACGTGTAACTGACGTCCGAGTCGGCCCGCCGCGGGGAACGCGGCGGGCCGCGCGCCGCGGTACCGGCGCCCAGGCTCCCCGCCTGGCGCCGGTGCCGCGCCTCGTCGCCGCCGCGAGCGGCACCGACCACGAGGAGGGCAGCTGGTGGGAAGCTACCCGCTTTGGCGGCGGCCGACGCGTCAGGGGCACGACTCACCGGGCTCACCCCCCTCGCCCGGCACCGGTCCAGGACGTGTGCCCGAACTGCTGGTCCTGGTGTGCTCGGTGGCGGCGGCAGCGGTCGCCGTCGTCCAGCCCCTCGTCCTGGGCCGCACACTGGATCTGCTGCTGCACGACGGCGCCGCCGGCCCCTGGCTCCTGGCGAGCGCCGCACTGCTCGTCGGCGAGGTCCTCCTCGACGGTCTCACCGCGCTGCTCACCGGCCGGTGCACAGCCGACTGGACGGCCTCGATCCGCTCTCGCGCCCTCAGAGGTCTGTTGTACGCCGTGCCGGATCTGGCCCGCCCCCATTCTCCCGGCGACGTCGCGACCCGGCTGACCCTCAACGCCTCCGACGCGGGCGCCGCGCCGGCCGCCAGGGCCGCGCTCGCGGCCTCGCTCCTCACCCCGGCCGGCGCGCTCGTCGCACTGGCCGTCGTCGACATCTGGGTCGCCGTGTGCGTGCTGGCCGGACTACCGCTGCTGGCACTGGTGTTGCGAGCGTTCGCACGGGACACGGGTACTTCGGTCGGGGCCTACCAGCGGGTGCAGTCGGACATCGCGTCCCGGCTGCTGGAGACCATGGAGGGCGCGGAGACCATCGCCGCCGCCGGTACCGCCGCACGTGAACGCGAGCGCGTGCTCGGCCCGTTGAGCGAGCTCGGCACGCTGGGCGCACGCATGTGGACGCTGCACGGCAGGGCGCTGGCCACCGGCGGTGTCCTCGTCCCGCTGCTGACGGTGGCCGCCACCGCGGTGGGCGGCCTGCGGCTCGGCGCCGGGGCCCTGACCGTCGGCGAACTGCTCGCGGTGAGCCGGTACGCGCAACTGGCCGCGGGGTTCGGCGGGGCCGCCACTCTGGTCGGCGCGCTGGTGCGGGGCCGCACGGCGCGGGAACGCACCACGACGCTGGAACGCCTGCCCGCCCTGGACTACGGAACCCGGACACTGCCCCCGGCGGGCCCGGGCACCCTCGAACTGCGCGGTGTACGGGTCGTCCGGGACGGGACGGAAGTCCTGCGGGCGGACCACGTGGTGGTGCCGGGCGGCCTGACCGCCGCGGTCGTGGGACGCAGCGGCGCCGGCAAGTCCGTCCTGGCCGCCGTCGCCGGCCGACTCATCGAGCCCGACCAGGGACACGTCCTGCTGGACGGCACACCGCTCGAACTTCTCACCCGCTCCTGCCTGCGTGCCGAGGTCGGCTTCGCCTTCGCGCGTCCGGTCCTGGGCGACCGCACCGTCGCCGAGGCGGTGGCGTCCGGACCGCGCACCGTGTCAGCCCACCAGGTCCGGGCGGCTCTTCGCCTCGCGGACGCCGAAGCCTTCGTACGCCGGCTGCCGCGGGCGTACGACACCCGGCTCGCCGACACTCCGCTGTCCGGCGGCGAGTACCAGCGTCTGGGCCTTGCGCGGGCCTTCGCCCACGCGGGCCGGCTGCTGGTGATGGACGACGCCACCTCCAGCCTCGACACCGCCACGGAACACGCGGTGGAACAGGCACAGCGCCGCTCGCCCCGAGGCGCCACCCGGCTGGTCGTGGCGCACCGCCCGTCGGTCGCGGCCCGGGCGGATCTCGTGATCTGGCTGGACGACGGCCGGGTGCGGGCGGTCGGCAGCCATCGGCGACTGTGGGAGGAGGCGGCCTACCGGGCGGTGTTCGGCACGTATGAGAACGGTGTCGGGCCGGTCTCCACCGAGGACGGCCTTGACGGAGGCATTGACGGAGGCCTTGACGGAAGCGCTGACGGAAGGGTCGACAGAAGCCTTCACGACCGGAGCGGCTTCCCACGCGAAGAGGCGCGACCGTGACGTCCACCGGCAAGGCGCCAGGGCCTGCGGCGAAGCCCCGCCGCGAGCCGGGGCCCCTGCGACGGGTCGGGCCGCCCGCCCGGCGCTTCCTGTCCGCACGCAGGACGGTCCTCGCGCGGCTCGCGGCGTGGTCGCTGGCCGAGTCGGCTCAGACCTTCTTGATCGGCTACGGGGTCGCGCGCGCCGTCGACCGCGGGTTCCTCGCCGGTGACACCTCCACGGGTCTCGGCTGGCTCGCGGTGGCCGCCTTCGCCGTAGTGTGCGGCGCGCCCGTGATCAGGGGCGTCTTCGCCGAGTTGGCCGGACTGACGGAACCACTGCGCGACCAGCTGGTGCGGCGGGCGGTCGACCAGTCCATGGCCCGCGCCCTGGCCCGTCCCGGTGGCTGGGACCGCGCCGCCGTCTCGCGGCTCACGAACCAGGTCGAGATCGTGCGGGACAGCTTCGCCGGGATCGTCCTCACCCTGCGCTCGTTCGTGTTCACCGCGGCCGGAGCACTGATGGGACTGTTCACGCTGGACCCGGCGCTCCTGGTGGTCGTCCTGCCACCGCTCGCCGGTGGCCTGGTTCTGTTCCTGGTGACACTGCGGCCCATGGCGGCGGCGCAGCGTCGGGCTCTCACCGCGGACGAGGCGCTGGGCGATCACGCCACGCGTACCCGCGGGGCGCTGCGTGACATCACCGCCTGCGGTACACAGGCGGAGACGGCACGGAACGGAGCACGGCTCGTCGCGGACGCCGCCGCCACGTCCCGTGTCCTCGCCCGCTGGGCCGCGGTGCGCACCCTCGCCCTCGGCGTCGCGGGGCAGCTCCCCGTGCTGCTCCTGCTGGTCGCCGTGCCGTGGCTGCGCGGCAGGGGTGTCACGACCGGCGCTCTGCTCGGGGCGTTCACCTACCTCGCCCAGGCCCTGCTGCCCGCCCTGCACACCCTCATGACCGCGATCGGCGCCGCGGGAACCCGGCTGCTCGTGGTCCTGGACCGGTTCATCGTGCCTCAGGCGCGGCCGTCCCTCTCCGGTGCGGCGCCATCTGCTGCGCCCCTGCCCGGGCGTACCGGGCCGCCGCAAGGGGCCCGCTCTCCGCTCCCGCCGATTCCGGCGCCGGCACAGCAGGCTCCCGCGGTGGAACTGCGCGCGGTGACCGTGGGCTACGGCGCCCGGGCGGAGCCGGTCCTCGACGCGCTCGATCTGCGCGTCGAGGAAGGCGAACACCTGGCCGTCGTCGGTCCCAGCGGCATCGGCAAGTCGACCCTCACCCGTCTCATCGCCGGGACCTGCGCGCCGTGGAGCGGTGCGGTGCGGGTGGCCGGCCGGACGGTCGCCGGCCCAGGGGCGGCGGAACCGGCCGCGCTGCGCGTCCTGGTGCCCCAGCAGGCGTACGTCTTCACCGGTACGGTCCGGGACAACCTCGCCTACCTGAGGCCGGACGCCTCCACGAGCGACATGGAGGCCGCCGTCCGGGACCTCGGAGCCGCTCCCCTCGTCGAGCGCCTGGGCGGGTTCGACGCGCCGCTGCGACCCGACGACCTCTCGCAGGGCGAGCGCCAGCTGATCGTCCTGGCGCGCGCTCACCTGTCCACGGCTCGGCTGCTCCTGCTCGACGAGGCGACCTGCCATCTCGACGCGGCGTCCGAGGCGCGCGCCGAGGAGGCGCTCGCCCGGCGTCCGGGAACACTGCTCGTCGTGGCACACCGCATGTCGTCCGCGGTCCGGGCCGACCGGATTCTGGTGCTGGACGGCGTCCGGGCGGCCCACGGCACTCACCGGGAGCTACTCGAGCGATCGCCCCTCTACCGCGACCTGGTGGGGCACTGGAACCGAACCGGGGGGTGACCCGCGATCCGTGTCCCCCGTACTCGCGTGCCCGCCGCCGTCACATCCAGCCGGCGCCCTGGACGATGCGAATCGCGTCCACGCGGTTGCGCGCGCCGACCCTCCGGATCGCGCTGGCCATGTAGTTGCGGACGGTCCCCCGGGAGAGATGCAGGCAGGCGGCGATCTCGGCGACGGAAGCCCCCTGCGACGCCTGGAACAGGACGCTCAGCTCACGGGCGGTCAGTGGCATCTCGGAGGCCCGCAGCAGTGCGACGGTGAGCCGCTCGTCGAGGAACCGCTCCCCCTTGGCCACCGTGTGCACCGCGGCGATCAGCCGCTGCGACGAGGCGTCCTTGTCCACGAAGCCGAGCGCTCCGGCGTCGAACGCTCTGCGCAGCACCCCCGGCCGCTCCGGAGCCGCGAGGACGACCAGCCGCGCCCCGCACCGGCCCCATACGGGCACTCGGCCGGCCTCGCCGGGCGGTCCTTCCAGACAGTCCCCGTCGACCACGCACACGTCCGCGGGTAAGTCGTTGTCGTCCGGGCCGTCCCCGCGGGACGACATGGACGAGACCTCCAGTCCGTCGGCGGACCGCAGCAGTTGCACCAGCGCCGACCGCAGCAGCGTCGCGTCGTGCACCACAAGAACGCGGACCATGTACAACCCCCTATTTTCCCCGGCCGCCCCAGGCCGCCGGGCTCGTCCCCCAACCGGTCCCCAGCCGTCTGCCCCCGGGCGCTGCCCAGGAAGCACGGAGCTCGATCACGCCCGGGGCCCACCGTCGGCAATACGCCGTTCTGAGGGCCGTCAGGAAGGGAGAGGCGATGTGGAATCGGGCCGGAACACGCCGGTGGCACGCGTGGGCCGCCTCGGCAGCACTCCGTGGCGACCTCGCCCGTGGGCTGTTCAGATCGCGGTCGGTGGTGCCGGGTGGCCGACGGACAGCGCGACGCGGCCGGGCCGTGCCGTTCGCTACCGGAGAGTCACAGACCGAAAACAGGCGAAGTGAATGTGGCCCGAATGCCCAGTGCACCCGTCCGGCGTGTGATCGCCCCGCGTGGCGATGCCGGCGGCGTTTCCCGCCGCGGGGCCATAAGGATGGCCGGAGGCCGTGTCGAGCGGCCGTCGCGGACCCGGTCGGCCATCCTGGGCCACAAGCGGCGCCCTTCCCCACGATGAGGAGCACGGCCATGCCGACGGACCCGGTTGGACGTTTCCTGGCGGCTCTGGACCCGGAACACCGGGATGCCGTCAGTGCGAAGCCTCGCGAGGAGCAGGAACGACTGGCGGATGACTGGGAACGGGAACTGCGGGCGGACACCGATCTCGACACCCTCGACGAGCTGTCCCCGCCGGCGGCGGAGGCCGAGGCCGCCAGGCGTGTCCTGGACGACCGCTGACCCCTTTCTTGCCTTTCTTGCCTTTCTTGCCCTGCTCGCCCTTCCTGCCCATGGTCTTCACTCACCGGACGCCTCCTCCTGACGACCCCGTGTTCCCGGGGCCCCCGGCGTTCAGATGCTGCAAGGCCTCGACCAGCTCCTGGCAGGCCCGTTCCACCGACCGTCTGGTGTTGATCTGTTCGCTGATCACGGAGGACAGCAGGAGCGCGGTCAGGCCCAGGGTTCCGTTGAACGCCTGAAGCTTCATCATCGTCTCGATGTCGGTCAGCCTGGCGAAGGAACCGGCCCCTTCCCTTGCCGCGACGGTGGCCATCACGGAGGCGAAGAGGGCGCACGGCATGCCGCCCGCCAGCTGGAAACGCAGCGCGGCCCAGATCAGCAGCGGATACACCAGGAACAGGACGCTGACCGAGCTGTAGGTGACCAGTGGCACCAGGACGCACACGACGAGCGCGAGCCCCGCGACCTCGCCCCATCGGCCGGACGGGGGCGGCCAGCGGGCCCGGTGCAGCAGAAGCAGCAGCGGAGTGACGATCACGACGCCCATCGCGTCGCCCACCCACCACGCCAGCCAGACGAGCCAGAAGTCGTCGGCGGCGAGTTTGTCCGTGACGACGAGTACGCCGACGCCCACGCCCGAACTGATCAGCATGGCTGTCAGCGCCCCCAGGAACACGAGCATCAGGCCGTCGCGCAAGCGGCTCAGACTCACGCGGAATCCCACCGCGCGCAGCATCAGACAGGCGCACACGGGCGCGAGGGTGTTACCGATCACGATCCCGGCGGCGGACAGACGGGGTGCGGTCAGAGACGCGACGACCAGCAGGGCGCCGATGGCGATACCGGGCACGCACCGCAGTCCGAACAACAGCAGACAGGCCACCGCGACACCGGTGGGCGGCCAGATGGGGGTGACCACCGCGCCGTCCGCGACCAGTTGCTGCGAGAGCCCCAGTCGCCCCGCCGCGTAGTAGCAGACGGCGACGAGCAGCGTCTCGCAGACAAGGACGATCGGTCGCGGCCAAGCACGGATACCCACCACAGCAGCCATCAGACACCGACGCCGACGCATCAGCGAGGCGAGCCGCGCTTCGTCCCGCCCTACGGCGTAACAGCACGTCCGTCATGGCCGACGACGAGCACGGCCGCGTCGTCCTCGTGCCCCACCAGCTCGGCGTTCTTGAGCACGGCGGCGGCGAGCGAGTGCGCATCCATTCCCGCGACGGCGGCGACGCCCGCCAGCCGCACGACCCGTGCGAGCCCTTCGTCGACGCTCAGGGAAGGCCCTTCCACCACGCCGTCCGTGAGCAGGACGAATACTCCGCCCGTGGTGAGCCGGTACCGGGTCACCGGATACTCGGTCCCCTTCAGGATGCCCAGCGGCGGTCCCCCTTCGTCCTCGGAGACCTCCGCCTTGCCGTCCGCCGTGGCCCATACACAGGGAATGTGCCCGGCCCGCGCGCTCTCCAGTACGCCGGTGGCAGGGTCGAAGCGCATGAAGGTGCAGGTGGCGAAGAGGTCCTTGTTCAGGGAGAGGAGTAGGTCGTTCGTACAGGCGAGCAGGTCGCCGGGCTCACTCGTCACGGAGGCGAGCGCCCGCAGGCCCACGCGGATCTGTCCCATGAAGGCCGCCGCGTCGATGGCGTGGCCCTGGACGTCTCCGACGGAGAGGCCGATACGGCCGTCGGGGAGCACGAAGGCGTCGTACCAGTCCCCGCCCACGTTGAGTCCGGCGTACGCGGGTGAATAGCAGGCGGCGAGGTGAAAGCCCGGGACCGCGGGCAGGTCCGCGGGAAGCATGTCGCGTTGCAGCGCGACCGCCAGCTCCACCTGGGACCGGCGCAGCTCGGCGAGCTCCCGTGCCTGAGTGGTCAGCGATGCCAGCCTGGCCAGCAGCTCTTCACCGTCAGGTGCGGGACGCTTGCGGAACATCCACCACTCCCGGGCCATCCGATCCGCCTGTCCTCGCGGCGGCGCCTCTAGAAGCCGGACAGTCCAAGTCTCTCATTCGCCTCGAAAACCGGCATAACGAAGCCGAACCGATCGGGAGCGAGAGGCTTCCAGCTCAACTTAGGTTAGCCTGACCTGCATGGCGAAGGTCCGTCGGCTCATGCCACAGCAACCCGGAATGTTCCGCGCCCGTGTGGTGCGCACCGAACGCGTCTCCCCGTCCATGCAACGGGTGACCGTCGCCGGAGCGGAACTCGCCGAGTTTCCGTGGCTCGGGTACGACCACTGGTTCCGTCTGTTCCTCCAGCTTCCCCATCAACGCCGCCTCCGGCTGCCGGAGTACACCGGTTCCCAGTGGTGGCAGCCCTACCTCGCCATCCCCGAGCACGAACGGCCCCACTGCGCCAACTACTCCGTGGCCGACTTCCGCCGGCAGGCGGCGGAGATGGACATCGACTTCGTCGTGCATCGCGGCCCCACGGGCGAGATCGAGGGCAGGGCCGCGATCTGGGCCTGCCACGCCGGCCCGGGAGACGCACTCGCCGTGCTCGACCAAGGCATCCTCTTCGACCGCCCGCACGACGCCTCCGAGGTCACCATCGTGGCCGACGAGACCGGGCTGCCCGCCGCGGCGGGCATTCTGCGCTCCCTTCCCGGCGGGATCACCGGACGGCTCATCCAGGAGGTTCCCACCGCGGACGACAGGCGCGTGCTGGACGGCCCGGCCGGCGTGACCGTCTCCTGGGTCGTGCGTCAGGACAGCACCTCCGTGCCCGGCGCCGCAGCCCTCCGTGAGCTGCGACGGCTCGCCTCCACCGACGCGACGGGGTACGCGTTCGTGGTCGGCGAGTCGACCCTGGCCACCGAGGGCCGCAGACATCTGCACCGACTGGGGCTGCCGAAGGACCGCATCACCTTCTCGGGCTTCTGGAAGCACGAAGCGGCTCAGGCCGCCTGATGAGGAAGGGCCGCGACCGGAAGCCCACTTACCGCGCCTGCCCCGCGATCATGATGAGATTGCCGCAGGTGTCGTCGAAGACGGCGGATACTTCGGGGCCCATCTCAAGGGGTTCCTGGGTGAAGTGCACGCCCAGGCCACGCAGACGCTCGTACTCCGCCTTCACATCGTCGACGGCGAACTGGGCCAGCGGGATGCCGTCCTCGACGAGCGCGTCGCGGTAGGCCTTGACGGCCGGGTGGCCGGCGGGCTCCAGGAGGAGTTCGGTTCCGTCGGGCTCGTCGGGCGACACGACGGTCAGCCACCGGTCCTGCTCCCCCACCGGCACGTCGTGCTTCGTCACGAAGCCGAGGATCTCGGTGTAGAAGCGCTGGGCCTTGGCCTGGTCGTCGACGAAAACGCTGGTCATACGGATCTTCACGGGGTGCTCTCTTCCGGCTCCGGTGGGGACGTGTCGGGCCCGAGCCATCGCTCAATGCCCCGCCGCAGCGGGGCCGTGTTCAGCTCGTGGAACTTGTACCGGCCCTCCCGCCTGGTCTCGACGAGCCCGGCTGCCTCCAGCACCGCGAGGTGCTGGGAGATCGCCTGGCGCGAGATGGCGAGCTGGTGCTTCATGCTCAGTCTCGAGCAGATCTCGAACAGTGTCTGTCCGGACTTCTCGGCCAGCTCGTCGAGGATGGTACGGCGGGTGGGGTCGGCCAGGGCTTTGAAAAGGTCGTCGGCCACGTCCACAGGATAGGCAAGCAATCACTTGCCTATCAAGTCGTACTACCGGACCTCGGTCGCGACCTCCCAGGCGAACCCGTCCGGATCGGTGAAGGAACCGTCGCCGCCGCCGATCGTGAGCCGGTGCGATCCGGTGCCCTCGGGAGGGACTCCGGCGTCCTTGGCGAGGGCGCGACGGCCGTAGAGCGCCAGCTTGACGGAGTTCGGCTGTGTCTCGAACTCCACGTACTTGCGCCCGAAGCTCTTGCCCACGGTGAGGCCGCGAGCGACGTAGAACTTCTTGGTCGCCACGACGTCCTCGACGCCCAGCAGGAGGACGAACCGGTCGATCTGCCGGGTGGCCGGGCCGGTGTCCTTCTTCGCGGAGGTGGCGATCTTCCAGAGCGCCCCGTCGGGGGCTCGTACGACGCCGCCGTAACCCCAGAAGGACTTCGTGGCCGGCTTCACCACCGACGCCCCGGCAGCCACCGCCGCGTCGATGAAGCCGTTGACGGTGCCCGGCTGGGACACGGTGAGTGACAGGGTGAAGCCGCGGAAGCCGGTGGTGGGAGTCTCCGACGCCCGTACTCGTACCTGGCTGCCCAGGCCGAAGGCGGCATCGTAGAAGCGGGTGGCGGCGGCGGGGTCGTTCGCGCCGAGGGTGACGGAGTCGATGGAGGTCATGCGACGAAGGTATGCGCGGCCCCGGCCCACGTGCTTCTCCGATCCTGACCGCTTGGCGCGGCCCGTCACCGAGAGCGGGGCCGGCACTCTCCTGCGGACCGCCGAACGCGACCCCGCATATTCGCGTGCTCCGTACGGGAACAAGCGTTATCTTCGTCGGCATGAACGTCATCGGCCGAAACATCTCCGCGACCGCGCGAGCGACCAGCTCGCCGGTTGCCGCCGCCTGACCTTCTCCTCTCCCCACCGGCGACCGGAAACGGCCCGTCGGTGGTTTTCTGTGACGTTCCGACGTCCTCGCCTCTGAGTGACGACCACGCGGTCCCGTTGTCCGGTGCCTCTCCCGCTGCGACGCGAAGGAGTCACCCTCATGAACACGGAGCGCATCGTCCGCACGTTCGTCGAGTACTACGAGGAACACGGTCACCGCCGGATCAGCGGCTCGACACTGCTGCCTCCGCCCGGCGACACCGTGCTGTTCACCACCTCCGGCATGCACCCCATCACCCCGTATCTGGAGGGCCGTCCCCACCCGCTGGGCCGGCGGCTGGTCAACGTACAGCGCTGTCTGCGGACCACGGACCTGGAAGAGGTCGGCGACAGCACCCACTTGACGGTCTTCGAGATGCTCGGCACCTGGTCACTGGGCGACTACGGGGGCCCGCGGAGCCTCGACTGGGGCTACCGGCTGCTCACCGAGGGGCTGGGGGTCGATCCGGGCCTGCTGCACGCCACCGTGTACGGCGGCGACGACCAGGTCGGGCCGGACACCGATTCTCTGCGCCTGTGGCAGGAGCTCGGCGTGCCCGTCGAGCTCACGGTGGAGGACAACTGGTGGTCGAACGGGCCGACCGGCCCCTGTGGGCCCGACTCTGAGATCTTCCTGTGGACCGGTGACACCCCACCCCGGTCGACGCCCACCCGCGACGACCGCTGGGTGGAGGTGTGGAACCACGTGATGATGCGCCACCGTCGACTCGACGACGGCCGCCTCGTGCCGCTTCCGCAGCGCAACGTCGACACCGGACTCGGCCTGGAGCGCCTCGCCTCGCTGCTGCAGGGCAAGTCGTCGGTGTTCGAGTGCGATGTCTTCGACCCCTGGCGGCGTGTCGTGCCGTCCCTGTGGCCACTGGACGAACCGTCGCTCCGCCTGGTCTACGACCACCTCCGTTCGGCCGTCGTGGTCGTCGGCGACGGGGTCCGCCCGGCCAACACGGGACGGGGTTACGTGCTGCGGCGCCTGCTACGACGGATGCTCACCGTGCTGTGGCGGGACGATCCGTCACGCGGTCTCGGCGACCTGCCGGACGAGCTGGTCTCGCACACCCTCGACCACTTCCGGCAGGAGGGGGAGCCCGGCCACGTACGTGGAGTCCTGCTGGAGGAGGAGCAACGGTTCGGTCGGCTCATGGAACGCGGCCGGATGGTGCTGGCCCGGCCCCGGTTCCGGGGGCCGCTGGGCGATGAGGATTTCCACTACCTGCACGACACCCACGGCCTGCCGCGCGACCTGGTGATGAGCCTGCGGCAGGAGTGACGGTTCGCGGGGCCCTGGCGCTTCGATGTCAGTGGACCCGCGTACGGTCTGCGCATGGCTGACCGGAACCCTCCCCTGAGCTCGGTGCACGACTTCTCCACCTGGGCGCCCGTACTGCGGCTTCTGCGCGACAACAGCCCCCGACAAGCGACCGTTTCCTCGCCGCTGCGCGTGACGGGACGCATCGGCCGACAGGGCTGGAGTCTGCCGCTGCGACGACAGGCGCCCCCGAATGGGCAGGCCGCCCAGGCGGAGGACGTGCGGGACGAGACGGAGGCCGTGGAGCGTGTGCGTCAGGCACTCGTGGAGGCCGGCATCGACGAGATCTCGTTCACGACGAAGATAGTGCCGGCCGGGGAGACCGCGATCCGTCTGCTGGCACGCAGTCCCGCCACGGAGTCCGGACTCGATCCGCATCCGGGCGCGCTGCTCCTGGTCGAGGGCGCCGTTCCGCAGCCCTGGCGCTGTCTTCCCGACCCGGTGCCCGGCGCGGTGCCGGCCGCTTCCGCGGCCCCGGTGCTGCTGGAGCGGACACTCCGTGAGCGGTTGCCCGACGCCGTCGGCGCGACCGAGACGGAGATCGAGAATGTCGAAACGCGCCTCGGCCTCGCCCTGCCCGAGGAGCTCAAGGCGCTCTACCGGGTGACACGGGCCCGGTGGGAGGACTGGGGCGACGACCACGCGGCACCGGCGCGGGAATGCGCCGCGGTCGGCTGCGAACTCTTCCCGTTGGACGACGTGTACGTCGCCGACGCGTCGTCCCGTCATAGTCTTTGGAAGTTCGCGGCGATGGAGGCGGTCGTCACTCCGCCCCACGCCGCCGTGCAGGGCCTGGTCGGCTCACCCGGCTGGCTCGTCTTCGGGGACAACGGCGGTGGCGACCGGCTGGCGGTCGACCTGACGCCCGGCCCGCGCGGACACCTCGGGCAGATCATCATGATCGGCCACGAGGAGAACGTCGGTGCCTCCTTGGTCGCGGACTCGCTCACCGACCTGGTGCTGGACCGGCTCGGCGAGCCTCTTGACGGCTCGTGCGAAGACGGGCCGCCGGCCGTCGCCCACGTCAACATCCGGAGCCTGCCCAGCATCGAGGCCGCCGCGCACCCCGGCCTGGAGGTCCTGTCCATCGGCGTGTGGGAAGCCGAGCCGCTCAGCCTCGCCCCGGTCGTCGGACTGCCCCGTCTGAGGACCCTCGTCGCCCATCCCGGTACGCTCGCCGATCCGCTGGAAATCGTCGGACTCACCGCACTGGAGTACCTGGAGATCGGCCCGGAGGAATGGCGCGTCCTCCTGGACGCGGGCGCCGTCCCCCGCGGTCTGTCGGCCGCCGCCGTCAAGGTGCACGGTGACCAGGACGTGGCGCCCGTCAGGTCCGTCGTCAACGAACTCCTGGCCATCTGGGGCCGGCCCCCGATCATCCAGACCACCCTCCGGGGCGACCTCGGCCCCGTGCCGTAGCCGGCGGAGTCGGGCTCCCGGAAAGACCGGGAATCCTGTGGCCTACTGCCCTGTTCGACCCACAGACGTTCTTTCGCCCCTGCTGCGTACAGGAGACGCTCGCATGTCAGAGCTGGAGATCGATGCCATCGTGTTCGACGTGCTCGGCACTCTCGTCGACGAACCCGGCGGTGTCCGCGTCGGCATCCGTGCGCTCGACCCGTCTCTCGACGACTCCGAGGTCGAACGGCTTCTCTCGCTGTGGCAGCGGCACGTCGGCCGCGAGCAACGTCGGATCGTCGCCGGCGCCCGGCCCTACGTCACGAGCGACCTCCTCGACCTGGAAGCCGCCCGGCTCGTCGCCGATGCCGTCGGAGTCGGCGACCCTACGGCCGTAGCGACGCTGGCCCGGTCGGGTCGCAGGCTCGCGCCGTGGCCCGACACCGTGGCCGGGCTCGCCCGACTCGCCGAACGGTTCCCGCTGATCGGGCTCTCCAACGCCGGCCGGGCGGCGCTGCTGGACATCAACGCCCACGCCGGACTGCGCTGGCACCAGGCCCTGTCCGCCGAAGACGCCCGGACGTACAAGCCGGACCCGGCGGTCTACCGACTGGCCGTCACCGTTTCCGGACGACCGCCGGAGCGGCTCCTGATGGTCGCGGCCCACGCCTGGGACCTGCGCGCGGCGCAGGGTCTCGGCCTGCGCACCGCCTACGTCGCCCGTCCCGTCGGCGACCCGCCCGCGTCCTCGGACCGCTTCGACCTGCACGCCGACGGCCTCGCCGGGCTGGCCGACCGGCTCGACCACGCCCCGGGGGACGTCCGGCGGGGCATGCGGTCGTAGAATCCGCCTGTTTCCCAAGTCGGGTTTTCGGCAGGCCAGGCCGGCCAGTCCTGCCGACCCGATCGAACGCCGGATGCGAGGAGTTGGCCATGGCCCCACAGGACGTACCCGGGGCACAGGTCGCGCAGGAGACGGCCCAGCGGTTGCGGACTATCGGCGACGAACTGGCGGACCGCTTCTACGAGCGGGCTGACGTGGTGCGGACACTGGTGGTGACGCTGCTGGCCGGGCAGCACTCGTTGGTGCTCGGCCCGCCCGGAACCGCGAAGTCCGAGATGGCCCGCGAACTCACCGGCAGGATCGAGGGTGCGTCCTACTGGGAGATCCTCCTGTCGAAGTTCACCGCGCCGACGAGGATGTTCGGCCCCATCGACGTCGCCGCGCTGGCCCGCGGCGAGTACCGCCAGGTCTACGACGGCCGCGCCACGACCGCGCACGTCGCGTTCATCGACGAGATCTTCAAGTGTTCCACGGCGGCACTCAACGAGACGCTGGGCTATCTGAACGAGCGGATCTACCACCCCGAGAGCGGCGGCACACCGATCCGCTGTCCCCTGATCGGAGCCATCACCGCGAGCAACGAACTGCCCAGCGGAGAGGATTCGGCCGCGATCTACGACCGGCTGCTGGTGCGGGTCGAGGTCAAGTACCTGGAAGACCCGTCGAACTTCGCCGCGCTGGTCCGCTCCGCCGTCAGCCGCCCGGCGGCACCGGCACGCACCACGGTCGAACTCGCCGCGTTGGAGCACGCCGTGGCCGAAGCCGTCCCGGCCGTGGACGTCCCCAACGTGATCGTGGACGCGGTGTGTACGCTGCGGGCCGCCCTGCGCCGCAAGGAACTCGTGGCCTCCGATCGCCGCTGGCGGCAGGCGGTGGGCCTGCTCCAGGCGTCCGCGTACCTCGACGGCCGCCCGGCGGTCGCCGAGACCGACCTGTCGGTGCTGACCCACGTGCTCTGGAACTCCCCCGCCGAACGCCCGGCCGTCGAACGCGAGGTGCTGCACCTGGTCAACCCGGACGCCAAGGAGGCGCTCGACCTCGCCGACACCATCGACGAGTTGGAGGCCCAGCTCGACGCCATGGCCGGGCAGTCCCGCGAGGCACTGAGCGAGTGGGTCATCAAGAAGGCCCACAATCAGCTCGCCATGGCGGGGAAGCAGTTGGAGAAGCTGCGCGAGGAGGCGGCGAGCGCCGGCCGCTCCACCGCCGCCATCGACCGGGTCACCGGCCGCCGGCGCGCCGTACGCGCCCGCGTTCTCACCGAGGCCCTCGGCGTGGACGCGAGCACGGTGCAGGCCCAACTCTGAACACCGGGGCGACAGAGATCATGGACGCGACACCGGGCAGACTCGACGCATGGGCGAGCCGGGCCGCGAAGTGGCTGGTCAGGTCCTCCGCGGCTCCGACGCGGCACACCACGGCCGTGGTCGCGGACCGGTTCGACCGGATCACATGGCGCGAGACCTACGAGCAGTCGACCGGACTATGCGATCTGGCCGAGGAACTGAAGGTACGCCACGATCACACCGCCGACCTCCTGACCGACGTGTTCCTGGCCGCGTACAAGGCCGGCCCGCGGTTGCGCGAGCCGGTGGAGATGGACCCCGCCCGGCTGGTCAACCACCAGGCCATCACCTCGTTGGTGGGCTCACCGGAGTTCGCGGAGCTGCACCGGGAGACGGTCGGCGACCCCTACGCCGCGGCCATGGCCGTACTCGCCCAGGCCACCGCACTGCGCCGGATGCTGGACGGCTCCCGGGACGCGCGGGAACGGGCGGAGCAGGCGAAGAGGGCCCGCCAGGACGCCGACGGCGCCGCGGCCGCCGTGGGCGAGGCGCTCCGGCGGGCCGCCGCCGAGGCCGGTGAGGACGGCACCGTACCGGCCACCGACGCCGTACGACGGGCGATCGAGGCCGCCGAGGCCTCCGACGCCGCTGCGCAGGAGGCCGCCCGAGGCGCCGCGCAGGCTCTCGCGGTCGCGGTTCCCGGCATCCGCGCCGCCGCACGGAACGCGGCGGCGAAGGCCGCCGAGGCCGCGCGGGAGGAGGCCGCGCTGATGCGGGCATGGGGCGTCGGCCCCGGCGAGCTGGAGCGGATGCCGTTCGGCCGGCGCGCCCGGCTCGCCGAGCGGCTGCGCACCGGCCGCCTCGCCCAGTGGGCCGAACTGATCGGCCGCTTCCGGCAGATGGCCGACGGTGAGCGGGCCCGCAAGGTGGAGAACACCGCCGGCGAGCTGGTCGGCGTCACACTCGGCGACGACCTCTCCCGCGTCATCCCCTCCGAACTGGTCAACCTCGGCCTGCCCGAGATGCGTGCGGTCTTCGCCGCGCGTTACGCCGCGGGGGAGCTGATGCTCTACGACAGCCAGGGAGAGCAGGCCACCGGCCAGGGCGCCATCATCGCGTGCGTGGACACCTCGCACTCCATGTACGAGGCGGGGCCCGGTGGAATCACCCGGGAGGCGTGGTCCAAGGCGTGCGCCCTGGCGCTGCTGGATCAGGCCCGCCATGCGGGGCGTGACTTCGTCGGCATCCTGTTCGCCGCCGCCGACAAGCTCCAGGTCTTCCGCTTCCCCGCCGACCAGTCCGCCGACGTCGCGCGGGTCATCGACTTCGCGGAGACCTTCCTCGGCGGCGGCACCAGCTACCAGAGGCCGCTGACCGCGGCCCGCGAACTGCTGGAGGAGGAGTTCAACGACGCGGCCCGCAGACGCGGAGACATCGTGATGCTCACCGACGACGACTGCGGCGTCACCGAGGAATGGATGCGCGGCTGGAACGACGCCAAGCACTTGCTGGGCTTCCGCGTCTTCGGCCTGGCCGTCGGCGCCCCACGCGTCGCCGAGGCCGACTCGGTCCTCGACGCCCTGTGCGACAACCTGCGTTCCGTCGAGGACCTCACCGACGTCCACGCCGCCGCCGACCTCTTCCGCGTGATCTGACGCGGAGTACGCGATGTGCAGCTGCCCTGGGGTCCTTGACGGGTTCGGGCCCCTCGTTGATGAACGGGTTGCCGACCACGCGCTCCCAGCTCTCCCGCGGCTGCGAGATGACGTACCGCGCGCCGGTCGGTGTGGTCGGGCTGCTCATCCGCGCGATATAGAGGTTCTGCTCGACATTGGTGTCGCCGGCCCAGCCCGACCAGACGAACCAGCGCCGGCCGTCGAAGGTGAACAGGGTCCCGTCGATGGCCCATTTGTCGTCCGGCAGAGCCAGCCGCGTCTCGGCGGTGTACCCGCTGTCCGGAGCGGCCGAGCTGATGACGCACGTCCGGTGGGCCGCCCCTCGACCGGCCGTGAAGTAGACGTCATAGCGGCCGCCGTCCCGCACGATCTCGGGAGCCCACACCTCGCCGCGGTCGCGGGTGTCAGACCAGACCTGTCGGGCGGGTGCCGAGGCCAGGCCGGCCGTCGACGCGGCCTGGCGTACGGCGAGGCCCCCACCGGTGGACTGCACCGAGACATAGGTGCCACCGACCCGGATCACACTGGGGTCGGCTGCCCGGAGACCGGTCTGGTCCGCCTGTGCGGACCCGGCGGACGACAGGAGCAGCAGGACGGCGAGGACACCGGACAGGGCGGCCGCGACGGCGCCGGGTCAGGTCCTCAAGGCCCACCACGCGTTTCTCTGAGTCGAACGCCCCGCGCGCACGTAGTGGGTACGGGAGGACTCTCGCCCTCCCGGCCCGCGTCGCCCGAAGACGCACCGACCGATTCGAGGAGAGCGCACCGATGAGCACCGCACGCCTGAACGACCGGCTGACCAGGCAGCAGCCCCTGGTTCTCGGACTGTTCCGCATCGTCCTGGGCCTGCTGTTCAGCAGCGAGGGCGCTGCCACGGTCTTCGGGCTGCTGGACCGGCCGGCCAGCCCCGTGGGTGACTGGCCGTTCTGGTACGCAGGGGTGATCGAACTGGTCGCCGGTGCCCTGGTGCTCATCGGCGTGGCGACGCGGAGCGCCGCGTTCCTCAGTTCGGGGATCATGGCCTTCGCCTACTTCACCGAGCACCAGCAGGACGGCCTCTTCCCCCTACAGAACGGCGGCCTGTCCCCGGCGCTGTTCTGCTGGGGGTTCCTGCTGCTGGCCTTCTTCGGACCGGGCTCCCCGTCCCTGTCGGGGATGCTCCGCCGTGCCCAGCCAGGTGGCGCCGTCGTCGGACAGTAGGACCCATGCTCTCGAACGAATTCCTGGCCACACGTTCGCCTCAGGTCATCCTCTGGCCAGCCGTTCGTGCATATGCAGAACGAACGTGCGGCGCAACCTCTCCCCAGGGCATCGCCGTTGGGTATGCATGGAACCTCCAATCGAGATCAGCTACAGCGATGTCGGCGGCTGGACATCGACTCCATGGGCCTGGGCGTCCTGGTCGGCGTCCTCAAGCGCATCCTGACGGTCCATGGCGAGCTCAAGCTGGTCATCACCGACGCCAACACCAAGCAGCTCTTCGCCCTGACCGGGCTGCGGCACGTCTTCCCCCTCTACGACTCGGTGTACCAGGCGAGACGGACATCATGAGACCGAACCCCGAGTTCGTCGCCCTGACGCGATGCGCCGCGGCGACCGATCGTGGCCGAAGAACGACGTACGCCCAGGGGTGCCGTCTTGACTGGTGAATCGCCGACCCCCATATTCACCAACACCCCGTCGTTCACTCTCATTCGAGGTGATCAGTGAGAAGCCTCAGAGCCTGGGCCGCCCTGTACGCGGCCACTGCCCTCGTCCTTCTCACCACGGCCCTGATTCCCGTCTCCTCCCCCGCGGCAGCCGCCCCACCGGACAAGCCGGCCTTCGCCACCCACCCCGCCAAGGCGGTGCTCGCCCGGCTGTTGCCGCGCCACGTCTCGCAGTTCCGCCTCGTTCCGGTGAGTCGCCCGGCGTCCGGGGACTACTTCAGCGTCTCCGGCCGCGCAGGCCACGTACGCGTAGAGGGCACCAGCCCCGCCGTGATCCTCAGCGGCGTCAACTGGTATCTCAAGTACACGGCCAAGGTGGACATCGGCTGGCCCGGGCGGAGCACGGCGAGACTGCCCCGCACCCTGCCCGTGCCCACGGGCACCGTCCGCAAGCACGCTTCGGTCCCGCACCGCTTCGCGCTCAACGACACCGACGACGGCTATTCCGGTGCCTACCGCGACTGGGCGTCCTACGAGAAGCAGATCGACCTCCTCGCCCTGCACGGTGTGAACGAGGTCTTCGTCCAGATGGGCGCCGACGCCGTCTACTACGAGACGCTCCAGGAGTTCGGCTACTCCGAGGACGAGCTCAGAGCCTGGATCCCCGGCCCGGCGCACCAGCCGTGGTGGCTGATGCAGAACATGTCCGGCTTCGGCGGCCCCGTCTCCGAGCGACTCCTCCAGGAGCGGGCAGACCTCGGCCGCAGGATCGCGAACCGGCTGCGCCAGCTCGGTATGACTCCCGTACTGCCCGGCTACTACGGCACCGTGCCTCCCGGGTTCACGGAGCGGAACCCCACCGGGCCGGTCGTCCCGCAGGGTGACTGGGTCGGATTCGAGCGGCCCGACTGGCTCGACCCGCGCAGCGAGGTGTTCCCCAGGGTCGCCGCCTCGTTCTACCGCCATCAGCGTGAGCTGTTCGGCGAGTCCACCATGTACAAGATGGATCTCCTGCACGAGGGCGGGCGGCCGGGGAACGTGCCTGTCGGGGACGCGGCCCGAGCCGTGATGGACGCTCTCCAGACCGCGCGACCCGGCGCTGTGTGGACCCTGATCGGCTGGCAGAACAATCCCTCGACACAGATCATCGACGCCGTCGACAAGAGCAAGCTGCTCATCGTCGACGGACTGTCCGACCGCTACAACGGCCTCGACCGGGAAGCCACCTGGCACGGCGCGCCCTACGCGTTCGGTACGATCCCCAACTTCGGCGGTCACACCACTGTCGGTGCCAACACCGCGGTCTGGGCCGAGCGTTTCGACCAGTGGCGCACCAAGCCCGGCAGCTCACTCTCGGGCATCGCCTATATGCCGGAAGGCACCGGCGGCAACCCGGTCGCCTACGAGCTGTTCACCGAACTGGCCTGGCGGACGGGCCCGCTGGACCACCGGGCGTGGTTCGACGCGTACGCGGAACGCCGCTACGGCGGTGCCGACCCGCATGCCGCCCGGGCGTGGGAGCTGCTGCGCAGTGGCCCGTACAGCACGCCGTCCGGGACCTGGAGCGAGTCCCAGGACAGCCTCTTCACCGCCCGCCCCCGGCTGACGGCCACCAACGCGGCCAGCTGGAGTCCCGGTGCGATGCGCTACGACCCGAGCACGGTGCGCCGGGCGCTGGCCGAGCTGCTCCAGGTCGCACCGGCGCTGCGTACCACCGACGCCTACCGCTTCGACCTGGTCGACGTCGCCCGTCAGACCCTGGCCAACCGCAGCCGGACCCTGCTCCCGCAGATCAAGGCCGCCTACGACGCCAAGGACCTGTCCGGTTTCCGGGAGCGGGCCGCCGAATGGAAGAGCGACCTGGCCCTGCTGGACCGGCTGCTCGCCACCGACACCCGATTCCTCCTCGGTCCGTGGCTGGAGGACGCCAAGTCCTGGGGCCGCACGAAGGCGGAGCGGGCCACCGCCGAGTTCGACGCCCGATCGATCCTCACCACCTGGGGCCACCGCTCCGGCAGCGACGCGGGCGGCCTGCGGGACTACGCGAACCGGGAGTGGTCCGGGCTGGTCTCCGACTTCTACGCGATGCGCTGGACGACGTACCTCGACTCCCTCGACACCGCGCTGGCGACCGGCCGGGCGCCCGTCGCCATCGACTGGTTCGCGCTCGAGAACGCCTGGAACCATCAGCGGGACAGCTACCCCGTCCGAGCGTCGGGCGACCCCGTGGCACTGGCCACCGCGGTCCTCGACGCCCTGCCCACGCCCGCGCCGTCCGGGCCACCGTCCGGGGCCGGGGGCAAGGCCTGACGGGACGTTCTCGGTCCTCGCACAGCCGATTCACCGATCCACTCCGCCGGTTGGTCGAACGACTCGAGAGGCTGGGAGGCTGCAGTGAAACAGGTGGGCAAGAGACGCGTCGGTGTGGTCGTGGCGGTGCTGAGCGGTCTGGTCCTGGCAACGACGACGGCCGCGTACGCCGACGAGGACACCGACGGCCGGCCGGACGCCATCGCGCACCGCGGCTCGTCCGGCATGGCACCCGAGAACACCCAAGCCGCCATCGACCTCGCCGTCGACCAACGCGCCGACCACGTGGAAATCGACGTCCAACGCACCAAGGACGGCAAACTCGTCAACGTCCACGACTGCACCATGGAACGCACCACCAACATCGAAGACGTCTACCCCGACCGCCCCCGCTACCGCGTCTCCGACTTCACCTGGACCGAACTACGCCGACTCGACGCCGGCTCCTGGTTCCACCACGACTACACCGGCGAACCCCTCATCACCGTCGACCACGTCATCTCCCGCATCAACAACACCCGCACCGGACTCCTCGCCGAAATCAGCCCCTGCGGCCACTACACCGACCTCGCCACCGACCTCGCCCAAAACCTCCAGAACAAACCCCGCTACGTCCGCCGCGCACTCGCCCGCGACCAACTCGCCGTCCAGTCCTTCCAGACCGACGACGCCCGCCAGTTCCACACCCACATGCCCGACATCCCCATCGGCCTCCTCGACGCCGACCGCCCCACCGACACCGAACTCCTCGAACTCAGCGCCTGGGCCGACCAGGTCAACCCCCAGCACACCGTCACCGACCAGAACCTCGTCGACCGCATCCACCAACTCGGCATGGACATCAACGTCTGGACCGTCGACGAACCCGGCGCCATACGCACAATGACCGCCCTCGGCGTCGACGGCATCATCACCGACTACCCCCAAACCCTCACCCAGCGCTGACCAGCGAAGCAGGCCGCGCGTGCGGTGGCTTCCGCGGACCTCCGCGGTGTGGAATGGCCCGGTGAACTCTTCCGCACCCGGCCCCGAGCGCCCCGAACGCGCCCGCCCCTCCTCCCACAGCCTGACCGGTGTCGGCCTCGCCGTCCTCGATCCCGCCGGACGGGTCCTGCTCGGCCTCGGCCATGACGGCCGCTGGGAGCTCCCCGGTGGCAAGGTCGACACCGGCGAGGACTTCGAGACGGCCGCCGCCCGTGAACTGGCGGAGGAGACCGGCCTCGCGGTGCCGGCGACGGACGTACGGGTACTTGCGGTTCTCGTCGACGGCCTGGGCGGGCTGACCCGGGTGACAGCCGCAGCCGTCACCCGCCGGACGACGGGTACGCCCCGGGTCACCGAGCCGGACAAGATCGTGCGCTGGGAGTGGTTCGCCCGCCGGGCGGTGCCCTCCTCACTCTTCCCGCCGTCCGCCTCGGTCCTGGACTGCCTGTGGCCCGAGGCGGTACCGCGAGGAGCCGCCGGGGTACGTCGCTACGAGGTGCTCGCCGACCGGGTGCGCGGGAGCGGGCCGAGTAAGTTCAACTGAGTACTTCCCTGAGTCGGTCGCATACCCGCCGCACCTCCGCCGCCTCGGGGAAACACCCCGCCTCCCCCATGGCCACCTGAAGCCCGGGGCCGAAGGCGGCGAACCGGGCCATGTCCCGTGCGCCCACGGGCTGTACGACGAAGTGGATGTGACCGGGCACCCCGCCGGCGTGCGACCACAGACACACGTACACCTGCTCCGGGGCCATCACCTCGGTGACGGCGGCGCTGACCCGCTGCAGCAGGGGGCCCAGCTCGCCGGACTCCTGCACCGTCAACTCGGCCACGTGCAGCACGTGCCGGGCCGGCTTGACCACCAAGGTGCCCAGGCCGAGCGGTCCGACGCAGTGCTCAACCACCCATGACTCGGTCCGCAGCACGCTACCGCCCGGCAGCGGTGCCCTGCCGAGCATGAGGTCGCAGGCCTTACATCCGCCGCCCGCACCCGTGTCCACAGCCATGCCGCTCCCCCTCCGCAGACGCCTCCCTGATGCCACGCCGGCATTCGATCACGGCAGCCCGCCCATGAGAAAGGTGCTCCGCGCGCCGCCCCGGCGTCAGGCCGTGCCGGCTCGTGGCCCGGCGGGAACGGCGCCGCGGCGCTGACCGCCTTCGGCATGATCGGAGTCCGGGCCCAGGAGCCCACCGAGGACGAGGTGCCCGCCCCTCTGCGGCCCGGACGCGACAGCAGCCCGGAACCGGCCCCCACCGTGTAGGCGGCAGCTCTCCGGAAAACCGGGCGAAACAAATTCGGCG
Organism: Streptomyces sp. NPDC056296; assembly: GCF_042268605.1. Lineage (NCBI taxonomy): Bacteria > Bacillati > Actinomycetota > Actinomycetes > Kitasatosporales > Streptomycetaceae > Streptomyces > Streptomyces sp. NPDC056296. The sequence goes on from NZ_JBHJRX010000034.1 coordinate 92,854, forward strand.
GCGATGTCGAGAACCCGTGATCGGCTCCGTCCCCGGGGTGAACGCGACCACAATGGGTCGTACCAGCACCGAGGAGAACACCATGGCCAAGTACCTGCTGCTCAAGCACTACCGCGGCGCTCCGAGCCCGGTCAACGACGTGCCCATGGACCAGTGGACGCCCGAGGAGATCTCGGACCACGTCCAATACATGAACGACTTCGCTGCCCGGCTCGAGAAGACCGGCGAGTTCGTCGACGGTCAGGCGCTCGCCCCGGAGGGGACCTTCGTCCGGTACGACGGTGAGGGGCGCCCGCCGGTCACCGACGGCCCGTTCGCCGAGACCAAGGACCTCATCGCCGGCTGGATGGTGATCGATGTCGACAGCTACGAGCGTGCCGTCGAGCTGGCCGGGGAACTGTCGGCCGCGCCGGGTGCGGGCGGGAAGCCGATCCACGAGTGGCTCGAGCTGCGCCCGTTCTACGGCGTACAGCCCACCGTCACGGAGTGACCTCGTCGATGAACGAGGCACTGCTCCGGAGCCTCACGCCGAGCGTGCTCGGGATCCTCGTCCGCCGCGGAGCCGACTTCGCGGCGGCCGAGGACGCCGTACAGGACGCGCTGGTCGAGGCGGTCCGCGTCTGGCCGGACGACCCGCCCCGGGATGCGAAGGGCTGGCTGGTCACCGTGGCCTGGCGCCGGTTCCTCGACGCGACCCGGGCGGACGCCGCCCGACGCCGACGTGAGGACCTCGTCGACGAGGAGCCGGCGCCCGGGCCCGCCGCGGCGGTGGACGACTCGCTCCGGCTCTACTTCCTGTGCGCCCACCCGTCGCTGACGCCGTCGTCCGCGGTCGCGCTCACGCTGCGCGCCGTCGGCGGGCTCACCACCCGCCAGATCGCCCGGGCCTACCTGGTGCCCGAGGCAACCATGGCGCAGAGGATCAGCCGGGCCAAGCGCACCGTCTCCGGTGTGCGGTTCGACCAGCCCGGCGACGTCGCCACCGTGCTGCGCGTCCTCTACCTGGTCTTCAACGAGGGCTACTCCGGCGACGTCGACCTCGCCGCGGAGGCCATCCGGCTGACCCGGCAGCTGGCGGCCTCGATCGACCACCCCGAGGTGGCGGGGCTGCTCGCCCTGATGCTGCTCCACCACGCCCGGCGGGCCGCCCGGACGGCGCCCGACGGCAGTCTGGTGCCCCTCGCCGAGCAGGACCGCGGCCGGTGGGACACGGAGTCGATCGCCGAAGGCGTCGAGATACTGCAGGCGGCCCTCGCCCGCGACCGGCTGGGCGAGTTCCAGGCCCAGGCCGCCGTCGCGGCACTCCACGCGGACGCGCCCACCGCCGGGGAGACCGACTGGGTGCAGATCGTCGAGTGGTACGACGAGCTCGCGCGCCTCACCGACAGCCCGGTCGTCCGGCTCAACCGCGTGGTGGCCGTCGGTGAGGCCGACGGGCCGCGCGCCGGCCTGGCGGCGCTCGCGGGTCTGGACGACTCACTGCCCCGCCACACCGCGGTGGCGGCGTACCTCCACGAGCGCGACGGCGACCTGGTGACCGCGGCACGGCTGTACGCCGAGGCGGCCCGGAAGGCGCCCAACCTCGCCGAGCGCGACCACCTGACGCGTCAGGCCGCCCGGCTCAACGCCCGCCGGCGCCGCTGACGGGTCGCGCTCGGAGCGTCCGCGGCAGACTCGGCGCGGCCCGTCGCGTGGGGGCCGAGCACGATTCCCGGCTATTCCCGGCTCGCCACTCATTGACATGAACGCGTCCCAGCGCAACGCTGAGAGCGCTCTCAGAATCGGTACGGACCAATTCCCCCCACACCCGCACGGAGGTGGAGAGTGCTCTCAGGCCTCAAACACCGTCTGCTCGCCGTGGCCATGGCCACGGGCCTGGCCGGCGCCCTGCTCACGTTCGGCGCCTCACCACCCGCGGACGCCGCGGTGCCCGCCACCATCCCACTGAAGATCACCAACAACTCGAGCCGCGGCGAGCCGGTCCACATCTACAACCTGGGCACCTCGCTGACGACGGGCCGGCAGGGCTGGGCCGATGCGAACGGCGCCTTCCACGCCTGGCCCGCCGGCGGCAATCCCCCGACCCCCGCCCCGGACGCGTCCATCCCCGGACCGGCCGCCGGACAGACCAAGACGATCCGCGTTCCCAAGCTGTCGGGACGCATCTACTTCTCGTACGGCCAGAAACTCGACTTCCGGCTGACCACGGGCGGCCTGGTGCAACCGGCCGTGCAGAATCCGAGCGACCCCAACCGCAACATCCTGTTCAACTGGTCCGAGTACACGCTCAACGACTCCGGGCTGTGGCTGAACAGCACACAGGTCGACATGTTCTCCGCGCCCTACACGGTCGGCGTGCAGCGAGCCGACGGCAGTGTGGCCAGCGCCGGACGGCTCAAGGCAGGCGGCTACAACGGAGTGTTCAACGCGCTGCGGGCGCAGCCCGGCTGGGGCGGGCTGATCCAGACCCGGTCCGACGGCACCGTCCTGCGGGCACTGTCGCCCCTGTACGGGCTGGAGACCGGGGCGCTGCCCGCGTCGGTCATGGACGACTACATCAACCGCGTCTGGCAGAAGTACACGTCGGCCACGCTCACCGTCACGCCGTTCGCGGACCAGCCGGGCACCAAGTACTTCGGGCGCGTCTCGGGTGGTGTCATGAACTTCACCAACAGCGCCGGGGCGGTCGTCACGAGCTTCCAGAAGCCCGACGCCTCCAGCGTCTTCGGCTGTCACAGGCTGCTGGACGCCCCCAACGACCAGGTGCGGGGACCGATCTCCCGCACGCTGTGCGCCGGCTTCAACCGCTCCACGCTGCTGAGCAACCCCAACCAGCCCGACGCCTCGGCGGCCAACTTCTACAAGGAGTCCGTGACCAACCACTACGCCCGGATCATCCACGACCGGATGGCCGACGGAAAGGCGTACGCCTTCGCCTTCGACGACGTCGGCCACCACGAGTCGCTGGTGCACGACGGCAACCCGGCACAGGCCCAGCTCACGCTGGACCCGTTGAACTGAAGAACCGGTGACCGGGTCCGGAAAAGAACAGCGGGGTGGCGGA
>NZ_JBHJRX010000034.1:95927-102362 GCF_042268605.1 Streptomyces sp. NPDC056296
GTGGGGAGGTGGGGAGAAGAGGCGTTGTTCCCCTTCCCCCCCCCCTCCTTCTTTCTCGCCGCGGTGTCTGTCCCCGGACCCATGGGTCAGGCGCCGGGCAGGACGCCGGTGCGGGCGACCTCGGAGTACCAGCGGGCGCTGGCCTTGGGGATGCGCGTGCCGGTCGGGTAGTCCACGTAGACGGCACCGAAGCGCTTGCCGTAGCCGTGCGCCCACTCGAAGTTGTCCAGCAGGGACCACAGGAAGTAGCCGCGCACGTCCGCGCCGTCCACGATGGCCCGGTGGACGGCGGCCAGGTGATCGCGTACGTAGGCGATGCGGGCGGGGTCGTTGACCTGTCCGGCCGGGTCGGCGTAGTCGTCGAACGCCGCCCCGTTCTCGGTGATGACCAGCGGCAGCCGCGGGAAGTCGGACGCCAGCCGGCGCAGCAGGTCGTACAGGCCGGTGGGGTCGACGGCCCAGCCCATGGCGGTGGTGTCGCCGGGCGGCTGGTGGAAGGCGACCCGGTCGGCCCCCGGCCAGGGGCTGTGGGTGCTCCTGCCGTGTCCGTCGGAGGTGTGGGTGCCGCTGCCGTCGGCCTCGGAGACGAGGGTGGGCGAGTAGTAGTTGACCCCGAGGAAGTCCAGCGGCTGGTGGATCTGCCGCAGGTCGCCGTCCTGGACGAAGGACCAGTCGATCAGCGCCGCGGTGTCCTTGAACAGGTCCTCCGGGTAGGCGCCCTGCAGCATCGGGCCGGTGAAGACCCGGTTGGCGAGCGCGTCGATGCGGCGGACCGCGTCCGCGTCGTCGTCGCCGCCGGTGAGCGGACGCACGTGGTGGATGTTGAGGGTGACCGAGCACTGGGCGTCGGCCCGTACCCGGTCGCGCAGCGCCTGGACGGCCAGACCGTGCGCCAGGTTGAGGTGGTGGGCGGCGCGCAGGGCGGCGACCGGGTCGGTGCGGCCGGGGGCGTGCACGCCGGAGCCGTAGCCGAGGAAGGCGCTGCACCAGGGCTCGTTGAGGGTCGTCCAGGTCTTCACCCTGTCGCCGAGGGCGTCCGCGGCGAGCGCCGCGTACTCGGCGAACCGCTCGGCCGTGGCGCGCTCGGGCCAGCCCCCGGCGTCCTCCAACTCCTGTGGCAGGTCCCAGTGGTAGAGGGTGGCGACGGGCTGGATGCCCTTGTCCAGCAGGTCGTCGACGAGGCGCCGGTAGAAGTCCAGGCCCTTCTGCACGGCGGGGCCGCGCCCGGTGGGCTGGATCCGGGGCCAGGAGAGGGAGAAACGGTAGGCGCCGAGGCCGAGTTCGGCCATGAGGGCGACGTCCTCGCGCCAGCGGTGGTAATGGTCGGTGGCGATGTCACCGGTGTCGCCGTTGCGGACCCGGCCGGGGGTGCGGGCGTAGGTGTCCCAGATGGACGGCGTACGGCCGTCCTCCGCGGCGGCCCCCTCGATCTGATAGGAGGCGGTCGCGGAGCCCCAGAGAAAACCCTTGGGGAAGGTGCGGGCGGCGTCCGGGGCGGACGCGGTCTGCTGTGCTGCGGTGACCACGCAAGTCCTTTCGTGGTGGGGACGTTCGGGAGCGCGCGGACGCCGGAAGCGTCCGCGCGTGCCGGACTGTGGATGTGGTGCGGCCCCGCGGCTCGGTGCCGGGCGGCCGCGGAGCGGGGTCAGCCCTTGACGGCGCCGGCCATGATGCCGCTGACGATCTGCCGGCCGAAGACGATGAACATCGCCAGCAGCGGCAGCGTGCCGAGCAGCGCGCCCGCCATGATCAGCGACTGGTCGCGGACGTATCCCGCGCTGAGCTGGGTGAGGGCGACGGGGACCGTCGGGTTGGTCATGTCGAGCACCACGAACGGCCAGAAGAAGTCGTTCCACGCGTGCACGAAGGTGATCATGAACAGCACCGCCATCGCGGGCCGCGCGACGGGCAGCACGATGCTCCAGAAGATCCGCAGCGAGTGCGCCCCGTCCACGCGTCCGGCCTCGACGAGTTCGTCCGGCAGCGCCTCCGACAGGTACTGCCGCATGAAGAAGACCCCGACCGCGCTCACCAGCGTGGGGAAGATGACGGCGGGCAACTGCTGCGACCAGCCCAGCTCGGACATCATCATGAACAGTGGTACGACACCGAGTTGCGGCGGCACCATCATGGTGCCGATCACCAGCATGAGCAGGGCGTTGCGGCCCTTGAACCGCAGTTTGGCGAAGGCGAACCCGGCCAGCGTCGCGAACATCACCGTGGACAGGGCGATCACACCGGCCACGATGAGGCTGTTGACCATGGCCTTGCCCATCGCCGCCTCGTCCCAGGCCCTGGCGAGGTTGCTGAACAGGTTGGGGCCGGGCAGGAACGGCGGCGGTGTCTGGCTGACCCGGGTGTTGTCGGTGGAGGCGGCCACCATCGTCCAGTAGAGCGGGAAGATCGACAGGATCGCCATGATGGCGAGCAGGACGTAGGCGAGCGGGCCCGCGTGGTGCTGGCGCCCGGCGCCCTGGCGCAGCAGTCGGCGGCCGCCGCGGCCGGCCGGCTTGTCGGCGGAGGTCCGGGCGGGGGCGTCCGTCCGGACCGGGAGGCTTTGGGTGGTCATGGCGACTCCAGGTCAGGACGTACGGGAACGCAGGCGCCGGATCAGGCGGTGCGCCACGAAGACGAGGACGAGCAGCATGAACATCGCCCAGGCGACGGTCGCCGAGCGGCCCATCTGGTAGTTCTTCCAGCCCTCCTCGTACAGCAGCAGGCCCAGCGTCTGGTACTGGTTGTCCGCGCCACCGGTGATGCCGTTGGGCCCCTGGCCGAAGATCAGCGGCTCACCGAACAGCTGGGTGGCGCCGATCGTGGAGAGCACGATGGTGAAGACGATGGTGGAGCGGATCCCGGGGACGGTGACGTGGGTGAACTGCTGCCACCGGGACGCGCCGTCGAGGGAGGCCGCCTCGTACCGGTCGGCGGGGATGGCCTGCATGGCGGCCAGGTAGAGCAGGGCGTTGTAGCCGGTCCAGCGCCAGATGACGATGGTGGAGATCGCGGCCTGGGCGGGCCACTTGTCGGCCTCCCAGTTCACCGGGTCGATGCCGACCGTTCCGAGCGCCCAGTTGATCATGCCGAAGTCGCGTTCGAAGATCATGGTGAAGACGAGGGCGGCGGCCGCCACCGAGGTGGCGTAGGGGACCAGCGAGGCGACGCGGAAGAACAGCGAGGCGCGCATCCGGTAGTTGAGCAGGTGGGCCAGGCCGAGCGCCATCATCAGCTGCGGCACCGTGGAGATGACACCGATGGTGATGGTGTTCCGCAGCGCGTTCCAGAACCGGGAGTCGCCCCAGAGTTCGACGTAGTTGTCGAACGCCACCCACTCCATGACGTCGAGGGTGGCCAGTTCCACGTCGTGCAGGGAGATCCACGAGGTGGAGACGAGGGGATAGAAACTGAACGCGGCGAAGACGACGAAGAACGGCGCGACGAACGCGTACGGGGCGCCCTTGATGTCCAGCCGGTGCAGCAGTGCGCCGCGCCGCCGGGCGGCGCCGTCGCCGCCCGTCCTGTGGGACGGACCTGGCGGCTCGTCCCCGGCCAGGGCCTTGGTGGTGGAGGTGGCCACCGGACTTCCTTCCTGAAAAGCGGATGTGTGGGCCGGGCCCCGGGCCCGCCGACAGGACGTCGGCGGGCCCGGACGGCCGCAGGGGCGGTGGGTCAGCCGACCGCCTTCTCGACGCGCTCCGTGGTGGTCTTCCACGCCTCGTCGCGCGAGGTGCCCTGCTCGATCAGGGCCAGGCCCTGGGAGAAGGTGTCCTTGATCGTGCCGTCCTTGCGGCCGAGGACCTGCTTGTCCGGGATCTCCTGGGCGGCGGCACCGAATATCCGGCCGATCGGCGCGTTGCTGAAGTACTCCGACTTGGCGTTCTTCACGTCGGCGTTCTCCAGTGCCTGCCGCGAGGACGGGATGTTGCCGATCTCCTTGAAGATGTGGGCCTGCTGTTCCGGCGCGGTCAGCCAGGCGACGAGCTTCTTGGCCTCCTCCTTCACCGGGCTCTGCTCGATCACGCCGAGGAAGGAGCCGCCCCAGTTGGCGCCCTTGGGGGCACGGGCGACGTCCCACTTGCCCTTGTTCGCCTCACCGGCCTTCTCGCTGATGTGGCTGAGCATCCACGCCGGGCACACAGCGGTGGCGAACGTGCCGTTGGCGAGCCCCGGGTCCCAACCGGGCTGGAACTGACGGAGCTTGGCCGTCAGGCCGTCCTCCCCGGCGTCGGCGGCGAGGTTCCACGCCTCCTTGACGGCCGGGTTCTTGTCGTGGATCAGCTCGCCCTTGTCGTTGTAGTACTGCTCGGGGTAGCCGTAGACCATGGCGTTGAACAGGCCGCTGGCCGCGTCCATGTAGGCCACGTCGCCACCCTTGAAGTCCTTCTCGAAGGTGCGGCCGACCTCGACGTACTTCTTCCAGTCGCCCTCCCACAGCTTGGCGACCTCCTCGCGGTCGGTGGGCAGGCCCGCCTTCTCGAAGTAGTCCTTGCGGTAGCAGACGGCCATCGGGCCGATGTCGGTGCCGAGCCCCAGCACCTTGCCGTCCTCGGTGCTGATCTGGGACTCCTTCCACGGCAGGAAGTGGTCGGTGCCCGACATCTCGGAGAAGTCGGCGAACTTGTCAGACTGGGTCTCGGTGATCTCCTTGGCCCGGCCGATCTCGATGCCCTGGATGTCCTTGAGCCCCTTGCCCGCGGCGAGCCTGGTCTGCAAGGCGGTGTAGTACGTCTGCTCGTCACCGGCGATCTCGGCCTTGATGTCGACATCGGGGTTCTCCTTCTCGTACTGCTCGAGAAGGCCCGTCTCCTTGATGCCCATCACGCCGTACAGGCCCATGGTGATGGTGGTCTTGCCGTCCTTCTTGCCACCGCCGGTGACCGAGTCGTCGCTGCTGCTGCAGCCCACGACGAGTGCCAGCGCGCCGGCGGCCGCGACGGCGGCCACCGCCTTTGTGCGCAACGAACCGAGACTGCCCATGAATCTCCTCCTAGCGACGGCGCTGACACATCGGCGTGACGGGTTCTGCGATGAACACAGCGACGACTACAACGGCTCTGACAGGGAGTGGGAACGTGCCCAATTTTGATGGGCACGTTCCCACCGGCGCATCGAAGACTCGTGGGAGCGGGCCCATCTGTCAATGACTTGAACGCAAGTCGGCGGTGAACTCCTGGCCCCGCGATCACCTCCCGTGCCTCGGGGGGTGCTCTGCCGACGGCCGCGTCTGCAAGAATTGCCGCAGGTCACCTCCGCGGTAGGCACCGCCGCCGCGGCCGCCGAGGGGGGATTGCATGACCGGCAACCGCCGTCCCACGATCAAAACGGTCGCCGCCCGCGCCGGCGTGGGCCGCACCACGGTCTCCCGCGTCGTCAACGGCTCGGAACTGGTCAGCGCCGACGCACGCGCCAGGGTCCTCGAAGCGATCAAGGAGCTCAACTACGTACCCAACTCGGTCGCCCGCGGCCTGGTGACCAACCGCACCAACGCCGTGGCCCTGGTGATCCCGGAGTCGGAGAGCCGGCTCGGCTCGGAACCGTTCTTCGCCGCACTGATCCGCGGCGTCAGCGGTGCTCTCGCCGAGAGCCGGACCCAGTTGCAGTTGATGCTCGTCCGCGACCAGGCCGAGCGGGACCAGCTGACGGAGTCGGTGGCGACCCGCCGCGTGGACGGCGTCCTGCTGGTCTCCGTGCACGCCGAGGACCGGCTGCCGGGCATGCTGGAGGAGATGGGCCTGCCCACCGTGCTGGCCGGCCGCCGCGACGCGGGCGAGCGGCTGAGTTACGTCAACTCCGACAACGCCGGGGGGGCCACCGCGGCCGTCCGGCATCTGCTGGACAGCGGCAGGAGGCGGATCGCCACGATCTCCGGACCACTGGACATGGACGTCGGCCGCAGCCGGCTCGCGGGCTGGCGCGCCGCGCACGAGGAGGCAGGGGTGCCCGCGGAGGAACTGCTGGCCGAGGCGGGCGACTTCACCGAGGAGAGCGGACGCCATGCGATGCGTTTGCTTCTTGAACGCGCCCCGGACCTGGATGCCGTCTTCGCCGCCTCCGACCTCATGGCGGTCGGCGCCCTGACCGAACTCCGTCGGCGGAAACGGCGGGTTCCCGGTGATGTCGCCGTCGTGGGATTCGAGGACTCCATTCTCGCCCGCCACACCGACCCGCCTCTGACGACGGTGCGTCAGCCGGTGGAGGAACTGGGCCGGACCATGGCCCGCATCCTCACCGACATCACGCAGCACGGCGCGTCCCGACAGCAAATGACCCTGCCGACGGAGCTGGTGGTGCGCGAGTCGTCCTGACGTCGGCCACTGGTTCGCGAGACAGGCGCTAGTCGCAATGCCGTTCGGTTAGGGGTTCGATCGGCAGTGCAACTTGCGGCGTTTCGGCTGGTGATATGGGTGCAGCCCTTGTAGTGGTTCTCGGGTCCGC
>NZ_JBHJRX010000035.1:0-95895 GCF_042268605.1 Streptomyces sp. NPDC056296
GAACCGATCAGGTCGGGGTATCAACATATCTGGCGTTGACTTTTGGCACGCTGTTGAGTTCTCAAGGAACGGACGCTTCCTTTGTACTCACCCGATACTCTCGGGCTTTCCTCCGGGCGCTTCCCTTCGGTCTTGCGTTTCCGACTCTATCAGATCTTTCCGATCCGATTTCCTCGGTGCTTTCCAGGTTCTCGCTTTCGCGTTTCCCTTTCCGGCGGTTCCGACTTTATCAGAAGTTCCGGGCCGTTCTGACCGGCCGTTCATTTCCGATTCATCGGGAGAGTGCTTCGCCGAAATCAATGATCCGGGAGGAAGCAAATAGATACTATCGGTTGCCCTCTGGGGTGAACCCATCTCCAGGCAACTGTTCGAATCTACCTCCCCGCTCGCTCCGTGTCAACGGCTCTTGCGGGAACGAAGAGGACACTAGCAGCTCACCGGGGGCGGACGCACATCAGGCGGCCGTCGGCACGGTGGCGCTGCGCTCGGTCGCTTCGACGTCGCCCGTGTCGCCGGCGCGCACGGCACGTCCGCCCAGGACATAGACGTAGGCGAGGAAGGCCAGCTCGGCGACGACTCCGATGGTGATGCGGGCCCAGGTGGGCAGGCCGGACGGGGTGACGAAGCCTTCGATGGCGCCGGAGATGAACAGGACCAGGGCGAGGCCGATCGCCATACCGATGGCGGCTCGGCCCTCTTCGGCGAGGGCGATGCGCCGGGTGCGCGGGCCCGGGTCGATGAGGGTCCACCCGAGACGCAGACCGGTGCCCGCGGCCACGAAGACCGCGGTCAGTTCGAGCAGGCCGTGGGGCAGGACGAGGCCGAGGAAGGTGTCGAGGCGGCCGGCGGACGACATCAGGCCGAAGCCGACGCCCAGGTTGAGCATGTTCTGGAACAGGATCCAGATGACCGGCAGACCCAGGAAGACGCCCAGGATCAGGCAGAGCGCGGCGGCCCAGGCGTTGTTCGTCCAGACCTGCGCGGCGAAGGAGGCCGCGGGGTGGCTCGAATAGTACGTCTCGTACTGGCCGCCGGGGCGGGTGAGCTCCCGCAGTTCGCTGGGTGCCGCGATGGTGGCCTGGACTTCCGGGTGGGTGCCGATCCACCAGCCCAGGAGCGCCGCGACGGCCGTCGACAGGAGGGCGGTGGGGACCCACCAGTGGCGGGCCCGGTAGACGGCGGCCGGGAACTGCTGGGTGAGAAAGCGGGTGACGTCGCGCCAGGAGGCTCGGCGGGTTCCTGTCACGGCACTGCGCGCGCGGGCCACCAGTTGGCTGAGCCGGCCGGTCAGCTGCGGGTCGGGGGCGCTGGACTGGATCAGGGAGAGGTGGGTGGCCGTGCGCTGGTAGAGGGTGACGAGTTCGTCGGTCTCGGCGCCGGTCAGTCGTCGCTGGCGCCGGAGCAGGTCGTCGAGGCGGTCCCACTCCGCTCGGTGGGCGGAGACGAAGACGTCGAGGTCCATCGGTGTGCCTGCTCCTCGGCTATCGTCGGCGGCTCGTCGTGGATCAGCTTGTCGTACTGCGGCGCGGTGCGTCCTCAGCTTGGCAGACTGGCGGGGACGGGGGCAGTCAGGGGAAGGGCGGCAGGCGTGAGTGAGCTGGTGACGGGCGAGGCGGTGGCGTTGGAGCTGCGCCCCGCGAGGCTGCCCAGCAGGGCGCTGGCCGTCCTGCTCGATCTGGCGGTGGCCGTGGCCGTCTATGTGGCGGTGACGGTCGCGCTGGTGGCTTCCACGGCCTCCTTGGACATGGCGGCGCAGACCGCGCTGTCGATCGCGGCCTTCGTCCTCGTGCTGGTGGGCGGTCCTATCGCGGTGGAGACGCTCAGCCATGGGCGGTCGCTCGGGAAGATGGCGTGCGGTCTGCGGGTGGTGCGGGACGACGGGGGGCCGATCCGGTTCCGGCACTCGCTGGTGCGGGGCTTGATCGGGGTGATCGAGATCCTCATGACGTTCGGCGTCGTCGCCTGTATCGCCTCGCTGGTGTCGGCGCGGGGGCGGCGGCTCGGTGATGTGTTCGCGGGGACTCTGGTCGTGCGGGAACGGGTGCCGGTCTCGCCGGCGGGCTTCGTGCCGCCGCCCCCGCCGTGGCTGGCGGGGCGGTTCTCGGGGCTCGATCTGTCCGCGGTGCCCGATGATCTGTGGCTTGCCGTCCGTCAGTACCTGACGCGGATGGGGCAGCTGGATCCCCGGGTCGGCTGGGCCATGGCGGAACGGCTCGCCGCCGACGTGGCGGCTCGTACGGGTGCTCCTGCGCCGCAGGAGGTTCCGCCGGCCGCGTATCTGGCGGCGGTGATGCAGGAGCGGCAGGCTCGGGAGGCCCGGCGGGCGTTCGGAGGACCGTACGCGGCCGGGGAACCGTACGCGGCTGGGGGGCCCGCGGTGGGAGCACCCATGGCTCCTCCTGCGCCGGGCTCCTCGGTGACACCGCCGGTGCGGCCGCCGGAGGTGCGTCCCGTGGTGCCGCCGGCCGCGCCTTCGCGAGGGGTCCGGCCCGAGGCGCCGCGGGAGGCGCCGTCGGACGGCCGCACCGGCACCGGCTTCGTACCGCCGGCGTAGGCCGGACGGGCTGCGCCCGGGCGGTCCCGCGGCGCTTGTCGCCCGATGTCGCTCACGGGAACACGGACGGCGGTGACTCCAGGTCCTCCAGCTCGATGCCGGGGGCCGCGAGCACGACGTCGCCGGCGATGTGCACGGCGTGCTGCTCGCCCGTGTCCAGGGCTGTGACCTGGTATTCGTCCACGGTGAGCGGGCCGTTGTCAGTGGCGTGTGTTTCTCTGTCGAGCAAGGCCCAGGACTGGTCCACGGTGCGTGGGGCGAGGACCGGGTCCGTGAGGGCGACGAGGCGTACGCGGGTGGCCGATCCGGAGGGGGTGAGGCGCAGGAGACGGGTAGTGGCGACGAGGAAGGCCGGGGATGTGCCGGTGAAGGCGTGGGCGCGCGCATTGCCTTCGGTGGCGTGGTTTCCGGTGGGGTCGGTGCGGACCCAGGTGACGCCGTCGATGGCCGCACCGCGCACTTGCCAGCTTGCGGCGTGGAGTTCGAGGCGGATGGGGCGGCCTAGTTCGTCGAGGGCGAGGTCGACGGAGCCCAGGTGGTCTCCGGTGGGCGTGGTCAGCCGGGAGACGTAGCGCCAGCCGGAGGGGCCGGGGGCGCACTGGAAGTGTTCTTCTGCGAGGGGGGTGTGGTCGTGCGGATCGTGGAGCGAATAACGGCCGCGGGGCATGGTGGTCCTGGGTGGTGACGGGCTGCTGGTCCGGCCGCTGAGGCGCCAACGGGGCAGGCCCCCGGCACGGGGGTGCGGGGGCCTGTCTCGGAGGAGCCAGCAGCCGGCGGAGGGGTGCGTCTGTGCACGGACGCTCCTCCGTCGGTTGCGACGCGGGCTTGCTCAGTAGCGGTAGTGGTCCGCCTTGTACGGGCCCTCGACCTCGACGCCGATGTAGTCGGCCTGCTCCTGGCGGAGCGTGGTCAGCTTGACGCCGAGGGAGTCGAGGTGGAGCCGGGCGACCTTCTCGTCCAGGTGCTTGGGCAGCACGTAGACGTCGGTCGGGTACTCGTCGGGCTTGGTGAACAGCTCGATCTGGGCCAGCGTCTGGTCCGCGAAGGAGTTCGACATCACGAACGACGGGTGCCCGGTCGCGTTGCCCAGGTTCAGCAGGCGGCCCTCGGACAGCACGATGAGGACCTTGCCGTCGGGGTAGGTCCAGGTGTGGACCTGCGGCTTGACCTCGTCCTTGACGACGCCGGGGGTCCTGGCGAGGCCGGCCATGTCGATCTCGTTGTCGAAGTGGCCGATGTTCCCGATGATCGCCTGGTGCTTCATCCTGGCCATGTCCGCGGCCATGATGATGTCCTTGTTGCCGGTCGTGGTGACGAAGATGTCGGCCTTGTCGACGACCTCGTCCAGCGTCGTGACCTGGTAGCCGTCCATCGCCGCCTGCAGCGCGCAGATCGGGTCGATCTCGGTGATGATCACCCGGGCGCCCTGGCCGCGCAGGGACTCCGCGCAGCCCTTGCCCACGTCGCCGTAACCGCAGACGACGGCGGTCTTGCCGCCGATGAGAACGTCGGTGGCACGGTTGATGCCGTCGATCAGGGAGTGGCGGCAGCCGTACTTGTTGTCGAACTTCGACTTGGTGACCGCGTCGTTGACGTTGATCGCCGGGAACAGCAGGGTGCCGTCACGGTGCATCTCGTACAGGCGGTGCACGCCGGTCGTCGTCTCCTCGGTCACACCGCGGATCTCGGACGCCAGCTGGGTCCACTTCTGCGGGCTCTCGCTCACCGTGCGGGTGAGGAGTTCGAGGATGACGCGGTGCTCGTCGGACTCGGCGGTGTCGACCGAGGGGACCTTGCCGTCCTTCTCGTACTCGACGCCCTTGTGGACGAGGAGGGTGGCGTCACCGCCGTCGTCCAGGATCATGTTCGGGCCGCCGGTGGGAGTGTTCGGCCAGGTCAGCGCCTGCTCCGTGCACCACCAGTACTCCTCCAGCGTCTCGCCCTTCCAGGCGAAGACCGGGACGCCCTGCGGGTTGTCGGGCGTGCCGTTCGGACCGACGGCGATGGCGGCGGCCGCGTGGTCCTGCGTGGAGAAGATGTTGCAGGAGGCCCAGCGGACCTCGGCGCCCAGGGCGACCAGGGTCTCGATGAGTACGGCGGTCTGCACCGTCATGTGCAGGGAGCCGGTGACGCGGGCGCCGGCGAGCGGCTGGGTCTCGGCGTACTCCTTGCGGATCGCCATCAGGCCCGGCATCTCGTGCTCGGCGAGGGTGATCTCCTTGCGGCCGAACGCGGCCAGGGAGAGGTCGGCGACCTTGAAGTCCTGTCGGTTGTCGACAGTCGTCATTGCGAGCTGCTCCTCGGGTTGGGTCGAGGTGGGTACGGCTGACATCTGCGCGGCGGCGGACACAGGGGTGCCCCGAAGAGGACACAGGCATGCCCGCGTGCGCGCAGCGCAGTCCGTCGGAGGCCCTCTCTCCCTCGGCCGGTCCGTACCGGACCGCCCGACCGCCATCAGCAGCGACGTCTGGCTCCGTCCCAAGCTACACCGGTGGCGCCCGCCGTCCCCAGTCCGCCTCCGAACACTTCCGGACGTTCACGAAGCGTTACGGGCTTCGCCGGGACGGAAGCCGACGGGGCCCGCCGAGTGGATCGGCGGGCCCCGTGGGTGTGGCGGGTGCGGGTGTCAGTGCGCGGCGGGTGGCGTGCTCGGGCCGCCGGGGGCCGCCTCGCGGTCGGGGCCCTTGGTCGCCTCGGACTCGCTGTAGATGTCCGGTTCCAGGTAGATGACGCGGGCGATCGGGACGGCCTCGCGGATACGGGCCTCGGCGGCGTCGATCGCGGAGGCGACCTCGGTGGCCGTGCCGTCGTGGCGGACGGCGATCTTGGCGGCGACGAGGAGTTCCTCGGGGCCGAGGTGGAGCGTGCGCATGTGGATGACGCCGGTGACCGTGTCGCCGGCGACGATCGCGGTCTCGATCTGCTGGACCGCCTCGGTGCCCGCGGCCTCACCGAGCAGCAGGGACTTGGTCTCGACGGCCAGGACCAGCGCGATCACGATGAGCAGTACGCCGATGCACAGGGTGCCGATGCCGTCCCAGACGCCGTCACCGGTGAGCAGGGCCATGCCGACGCCGCCGAGGGCGAGGATCAGGCCGACCAGGGCACCGAGGTCCTCCAGGAGGACGACCGGCAGCTCGGGGGCCTTGGCGTGGCGGACGAACTCCTTCCAGGACTTCTTCCCGCGCAGGGCGTTGGACTCCTGGATGGCGGTCCGGAAGGAGAAGGTCTCGGCGATGATCGCGAAGACCAGGACGCCCACCGGCCAGTACCAGTGCTCGATCTCGTGCGGGTGCTTGATCTTCTCGTAGCCCTCGTAGAGGGCGAACATGCCGCCGACCGAGAAGAGCACGATGGAGACGAGGAAGGCGTAGATGTAGCGCTCGCGGCCGTAGCCGAACGGGTGTTGGGGGGTGGCCTCGCGCTGGGCGCGCTTGCCGCCGAGGAGCAGGAGTCCCTGGTTGCCGGAGTCTGCGAGGGAGTGCACGGACTCCGCGAGCATCGATGACGATCCGCTGAAGAGGAACGCCACGAATTTCGCTACCGCGATCGAGAGGTTGGCGAACAGTGCCGCCACGATCGCCTTGGTTCCGCCTGACGCGCTCATGTGTCGCGTTGTCCCTTCGCCTGCATCTGCTTCGCCTGCATCTGCTTCGTATGCGTCTGTACGCCGGTGGGGGCTCGGCCGGTCGTCGGCTTTGCCCCTCCTTTGCGGTGCGCCATTGTTGCAGCCCTCGCCGACTTCGGCGTGCCGCGGTCCCGTCGTGTTCGCGTCAGGCGGGTTCAGGCCACGTCAGAGACGTACGGTGGCCCGGAAGACCGTGCCGTTTCCGGATACTTCGGCCGTTTCGTCCGCCGGGACGAAGACGGACCGGCCGGGGGCCAGTTCGTGTTCGCCCGCCCGTACGGTGCCCGCTGTGCAGAGCAGGATCTGCGGGGTGGGCAGGGTGAGGTCGTGGACGCCGGAGCCCTCCGGGAGGACGTACCGGGACAGGCGGAACTCGTCGATCGGGGTGTCGTAGACCTCTTCGCCGTCGGGGGACGCCTCCGGGCGGAGGATGCCGGGGTCGCCGGCCTCGAAGCGGACGATGCGCAGCAGTTCGGGGACGTCGACGTGCTTGGGGGTCAGGCCGCAGCGCAGGACGTTGTCGGAGTTGGCCATGATCTCGACGCCGAGGCCGTCGAGGTAGGCGTGCGGGATGCCGGCACCGAGGAACAGGGCCTCGCCGGGCTGGAGCCGGACGTGGTTGAGGAGCATGGCGGCGAGGACGCCAGGGTCGCCCGGGTAGTGGTGGGCGATGGCGGCGTAGGGCGCGTAGGCGCCGCCGAGGCGGTCGCAGGCGGCCGCGGTCTCGGTGACCGTACGGGACATCTCCTCGGGGTCGGCGGTGAGGATCGCGGTGAGGACCTCGCGCAGGGCGGCGTCCTCGGGGTGCGCGCGCAGCAGGTCGACGTAGGGCTTGAGGGAGGCGATGCCGAGGCCGTCGAGCAGGTCGGCCGTCTCGGCGGGGGCGCGGAAGCCGCACAGGCCGTCGAACTCGGTGAGGGCGCAGATCAGTTCGGGCTTGTGGTTGGCGTCCTTGTAGTTGCGGTGCGAGGCGTCCAGGGGGACGCTCCGGCGCTCCTCGTCCTCGTAGCCCTGCCTGGCCTGGGTCAGGTCGGGGTGGACCTGGAGGGAGAGCGGGGCGCCGGCGGCGAGGAGTTTGAGGAGGAAGGGCAGCCGGGGGCCGAACTTGGCCGCGGAGGCGGCGCCCAGTTCCTTCTCGGGGTCGGCGTCGACGACCTCGGCGAGGGTGCCCCGGCCGGTGCGGGAGGGGGCGCCGGGGTGGGCTCCCATCCACATCTCCGCCTGCGGTTCGCCGGTCGGCTCGGTCCCGAGCAGGGTCGGGATCGCGGTGGTGGAACCCCAGGCGTAGGGGCGGACGGTGTTGTCGAGGCGGTCCATGGGCTCTCTCTGCCGGGTGCGTGCGCGGTGCGTTTCCTGGTACGTGGCGCCGGTGCGTGGCGCTAATACGTACGAGATGGTGCGTACGGGATCAGGCGCGCGAGGCGAGCGCCAGGTAAACGGCGGCGAAATCCGTGATGGCGATCAGTTCCGCGAGGGTCTCCAGTTCGCCGCCCGCTTCGGGCTCCAGCTCGCTGATCGGCGTGTCGTGGCCGAGGGCCAGGTCGCGGGCGCCGGGGGCGGCGGTGAGGCCGCCACTGGGGCGGTCGCGGAGGAGCACCACGCGCGCGTGCAGGGCGGGTGTCTCCTCGACGCGGTCGCGGAAGAAGTCGTCGGGGTCGGCGCCTGCGGCGAGTTGGCCGGCGAGCAGGGCGCTGTGCGCGGCGAGCGCCTCGGGCAGTTCGGCGACGACGGCCGGGGTGCCGGCCAGTTCGGCGAGCGCGGCGGCGAAGCGGCGGCCCGCCGGTCCGGCCGAGGTGCCCTCGGTCCAGACGACCGGCAAGGAGTCGGCCAGCTCGGACGCCAGGGTCTTGGCCGGGTTGCTGTAGGTGACGATGGCGGGCCCGCAGCGTTCGGCGATGCGGTCGAGGCGGTCGGCGACCTTCTCGATGGCCTCGGGCGGCGCTTCGAGCAGGGCGGTGCGGTCCAGCAGCGCGAGGAGCGGGGTGAGCAGCGCCCACAGGACGCCGGGGGCGGCACCGGCGAGGGGCTCGTCGTGGTCGTAGGGGGCGGTCGCCATCGGGATGAACAGGCCGTGGGAGGCGTTCACCGACTCGCTGAGCGGGGACCTGGCGGGGGCTACGGCGACGACTGTGCAGCCCCGGCGGTAGGCCTGTTCGGCGAGCAGGGAAAGGCCCGGTTCGGTGCCGTCGGGGGTGGCGATCAGCAGGAGGTCCACGGAGCCGGCCCAGCCGGGCAGTTCCCAGCGCAGGGCGCCCGCGGCGGGGGCGACGCCGGTGGGGGCGAGGCGGGTGACGGGGCTGCCGGCGCCCGCGAGGGTGCCGAGGAGGTCGGCGGCCTGGGTCGCGGCGGCGCCGGGGCCGGCGATCAGGACGGCGCGGGGGCGCCCGTCCGGCTTGAGGTTGCCGACTCCGGCCTCGGCGGCGTGCCGGGCGGCGGTGCGCACACGGGCACCGGCCTCGGCGGCGCCGCGGAGCAGGCCGCGGCGGTCGGCCTCGGTGAGTCGCTCCGGGGCGTCGAGCAGCGATTCGTCGAGCATGGCGGCAGTCTCCGATCGCCGGATGCGTTCGTTCGGGTGCGTGCGCGGGGTCGCCCGGTTACTCGGGGCGGCGGGCCTCGTCGACGAGGAGGACGGGGATGTCGTCGCGGACCGGGTACGCCAGGCCGCAGTCCTGGCCGGTGCAGATCAGCTCGGTGTCCTGCTCCTTGAGGGGGGAGTGGCAGGCCGGGCAGGCGAGGATCTCCAGGAGGCCGGCTTCGAGCGGCATGGGGGTTCCCTTCGGGGGTGGTTCGGCTTGTGCGGATGTGCTGGTCAGGGTACCGCCGGTGTGGGGGCGGGTGCCTGGTGCTCGGCGAGTTGGCGGTGCCCGGGCGTTGGTGGGGCCGGGATGAGGGCGCGGCCCGGCGTCGGTGCGGGCGGGGGTGGGTCGCGCTGCCCGGCGCTGCGGGGTGCCGCTGCGCCCACCCGTGCCGCCCCTGGGGGTACCTCCCAGGCCGTTCAGGCACTGGGGGAGGCACGACTGCCCGCAGCTACCGGCGCAGCGGGCGTCAGGACCGGATGATCGCCAGCGCCTCGTCGCGGACCTTCGTCATCGTCGCCTCGTCCCGCGCCTCCGCGTTCAGGCGCAGCAGGGGCTCCGTGTTGGAGGGGCGGACGTTGAACCACCAGTCGGTGGCCGTGACGGTGAGGCCGTCCAGGTCGTCCAGGGTGACGCCGTCGCGGCCCTCGAACGCGGCCCTGATCGCGGCGAGGCGGGCCGTCTGGTCGGTGACGGTGGAGTTGATCTCGCCGGAGCCGGCGTAGCGGTCGTACTGGGCGACCAGGTCGGACAGCGGGCCCTGCTGGCCACCGAGGGCGGCGAGGACGTGGAGGGCGGCCAGCATGCCGGTGTCGGCGTTCCAGAAGTCGCGGAAGTAGTAGTGCGCGGAGTGCTCGCCGCCGAAGATGGCGCCGGTCCTGGCCATCTCGGCCTTGATGAAGGAGTGGCCCACGCGCGTGCGTTCCGGTGTGCCGCCGTTCTCCTTCACGACCTCCGGCACGGACCAGGAGGTGATCAGGTTGTGGATGACCGTGCCCTTGCCGCCGTTGCGGGCGAGTTCGCGGGCGGCCACGAGGGCGGTCACCGCGGACGGGGAGACCGGGTCGCCGTTCTGGTCGACGACGAAGCAGCGGTCGGCGTCGCCGTCGAAGGCGAGGCCGAGGTCGGCGCCCTCCTCGCGGACGCGCTTCCGCAGGTCGACGAGGTTGGCCGGGTCGAGCGGGTTGGCCTCGTGGTTGGGGAAGGTGCCGTCCAGTTCGAAGTACATCGGCACCAGGTCGAGGGGCAGACCGGCGAAGACCGAGGGGACCGTGTGGCCGCCCATGCCGTTGCCCGCGTCGACGACGACCTTGAGGGGGCGGATGGCCGTGAGGTCGACGAGGGAGCGCAGGTGGGCCGCGTAGTCGGCGAGCGTGTCGCGCCGGGTGACGGTGCCGGGGCGGGACGCCGGCTCCGGGGCGCCGGAGGTGCTCCACCGCTCCACGGACGCGCGGATCTCGGCGAGGCCCGTGTCCTGGCCGACGGGGGCCGCGCCCGCGCGGCACAGCTTGATGCCGTTGTACTGGGCCGGGTTGTGCGAGGCCGTGAACATGGCGCCCGGCAGGTCCAGCGCGCCGGAGGCGTAGTACAGCTGGTCGGTGGAGCACAGGCCGATCTCGGTGACGTCGGCGCCGCGGGCCGCCGCCCCGCGCGCGAAGGCGCCGGACAGGCCGGGGGACGAGGGCCGCATGTCGTGGCCGACCACGATGGCGCTCGCGCCGGTCAACTCGACGAACGCGGCGCCGAACAGCTCGGCGAGCGACTCGTCCCACTGGTCCGGGACCACACCGCGTACGTCGTACGCCTTCACGATCTGCGCCAGATCAGCAGCCACGGCCAACCTTCCTGAAAGTCCTGTCGGAGCCCACAAACTACCCGTAACCGCCGACAGAGCGCCGTGGGGTTGTGGAAGGTCAGGGCAGCATCCAGCCCAGGACCGGCGTGGACTGCCCGACCACGATCAGGCACATCACCAGCAGCAGGCCCAGGCTCCAGGGCAGCACCTTGCGCAGCAGGTCGCCCTCGCGGCCCGCGAGACCGACGGCCGCGCAGGCGATGGTGAGGTTCTGCGGGGAGATCATCTTGCCGAGGACACCGCCCGAACTGTTGGCGGCGGCGAGCAGCTCGGGCGACAGGCCGGACTCCCGCGCGGCGGTCACCTGGAGGGCGCCGAAGAGCGCGTTGGCCGAGGTGTCGGAGCCGGAGACGGCGACGCCGAACCAGCCGAGCACCGGGGAGAGGAAGGCTAGCCCGGCGCCCGCCGCCGCCACGAAGTGGCCGATGGTGGCGGCCTGGCCGGAGAGGTTCATGACGTAGGCGAGGGCGAGGACCGAGGTCACGGTGAGGATCGCGAACCGCAGTTCGTGCACGGTCGCGAGCCATTCCCTGACCGCCACGCGCGCGTGCACGCCGAGGACGACGGCCGTGGCCAGGCCGGCGAGGAGTACGAGCGTGCCGCCGGTGGAGACGATCGGCAGGGAGAAGACGTTGCCGCCGACCGGATTGCCCTCGGGGTCGGCCACGTCCAGGAACGGCCAGTCGTACGTCTGGGTCGCCTTCGCCAGCCAGTCCTTGACCGCCGGGATCTGCGCGACGGAGAAGATCGCGACGATCAGCGCGTACGGCGCGTACGCCCGCACGACCTCCCGGCGGGGGTCGCGCTCGTCCAGTTCCTCGCTGCGTACGCCGGTCAGGACGGATGCGCGTACGGGCTCGGCGGCGGGCCTGCGGGCCTGGGGTACGGCGACCAGGGCGGCCGCGCCCAGCAGGGCGGCGCCGATGTCGGCGAGCTGGGCGGAGACGTAGTTGGAGGCGACGAACTGGGCGACGGCGAAGGCGACGCCGCAGGCCATCGCGGGCACCCAGGTCTCGCGCAGCCCGCGCCGCCCGTCGACCAGCCCGACCAGCAGCAGCGGGACGACGAGGGCCAGCAGAGGCGTCTGGCGGCCCACCACGGAGGCGACGTCGTCCAACGGCAGGCCGGTGACCTGGGCCAGCGTCACCACGGGGGTGCCCATCGCGCCGAAGGCGACCGGCGCGGTGTTGGCGACCAGCGCCACGACCGCCGCGCGCACGGGGTCGAAGCCGAGGGCCACGAGCATGACCGAGCAGATCGCGACGGGCGCCCCGAACCCGGCGAGGGCCTCCAGCAGGGCGCCGAAGCAGAAGGCGACGACCAGGGCCTGGATGCGCGGGTCGTCGGAGAGCCGACCGAAGGAGCGGCGCAGGATGTCGAAGTGCCGGGTGCGGACGGTCATCCGGTAGACCCACAGGGCGTTCACGACGATCCACAGGATGGGGAAGATCCCGAACAGGGCGCCCTGGACGGCGCTGGAGGCCGTCTGGTCCAGCGGCATGCCGTAGGCCAGCCACGCGACGAGTACGGCCGCCAGGAGGCCCGTGAGGCCCGCCAGATGCGCCTTCATGCGGACGCCGCCCAGCAGGACGAGGACGATCACCAGGGGCAGGGCCGCCACCAGGGCGGACAGGCCCAGCGAACCGGCGACTGGTTCCAGTTCCTGCACGTACACGGGCGCCTCCCCGGATTCCGCCATGCGAAAGCGGTTTCTCGCTGCTTCCGGAATGGTCGTGTCCGCGACAAGGAGACGTCAATGGGTGTGCGGCAACGGATGACGGCGGAAGTGGCCGGGGTGACCGGGGTGCTTGAGGTGACTCAGTTGTCCGGCGAGCGCAGGACGCGCAGGTGGCCGCGGCGCGCGACCTCCATCGGGTCCGCCGTCCGCCGACCGCCGCCCGCCTCCGCCGCCCGCTCCTGGGGGCGGGCCGCCTCGCGCACCGCGTTGGCGAGCGCTTCCAGGTCGTCGCCGCTGGGGCGGGCCGGGGCCGAGCCGTCGAGCAGGCGGACGACCTCCCAGCCGCGCGGGGCGGTGAGGCGCTCGGAGTGCTCGGCGCACAGGTCGTAGCAGTGGGGTTCGGCGTAGGTGGCGAGCGGGCCGAGGACCGCGGTCGAGTCGGCGTAGACGTACGTCAGCGTCGCGACGGCGGGACGGCCGCAGGCGGTGCGCGAACAGCGACGTACAGGGCTCACGATGTTGGACGGTACCGCACTCTTGAGCGGGCCGCGAAGACTCTCCACCAGGTCACACCACCGTGTCGTGGCGTGAAACGCCCCACAGGACCCTCTGGACACACCTCGTTGACCTGCGCGGACGCCGGTTTCCGGGATGCCGGACGGCTCCGGAAGCGGTCGCGAACCGATACGAACAGCGACATTTGCCTTGAGTTCGACGGTCGCGGAGAGATACGGAATCGAGCCCAACCTTGGCTGGAATGGTCATCCGGCGACATGCCGTACGAGGTGCCCCGGCGCTGTCCGGTGTGCGTGTGCGGTCCGGCGCGGGGCACCGGCGGGGACTACCCTTCACCAGTGATGGACAACCCCCTGACGCCCCGTGCCGCAGGCCGCCCAGGGCCCCGCCGTCGTGATCGCCACGGTCGGGGCATGCGCGGCCCGATCGCACCCCCGCAGGTACCGCTCGCCGCCAGCCGCGGCGAGGTGTTCGCGGATCTGGTGCAGGACTCCGTGGAGCGCCTGGAGCGGCGGTGGCCGCAGCTCGCCGACATCGACTTCCTGGTCCTGGACGTGCCGCGGCTGGACGCGGCCGCCGGCGACGCCTGGAACGACGAGGCGGTTCCGCTCGGGGGGACGGTGCCCTCGCGGGACGGGCGGCGCGGGCGCGTGGTCGTGTACCGGAGGCCGGTCGAGATCCGGACCAAGGGCCGGGACGAGCGGGCGGCGCTCGTCCATGAGGTCGTCGTCGAGCAGGTCGCGGAGTTGCTGGGGCTGACGCCGGAGACCGTGGATCCCCGGTACGGGGAGGACTGAGCGGGCCTGCGGGTGCGTGGCGCAGTGGTCCGGTGCCTGCCCTGTGCCCGGCGCCGGTGCGGGGCGAGGCGGGGCGGGGTGCACGGCCCGGCGTCGCGGGGTGCCGCCGCGCCCACCCGTGCCGCCCCTGGGGGTACCTCCCAGGCCGTTCAGGCACTGGGGGAGGCACGTATGCCCGCGGCCGCGGAGGGGAGCGACGGCCGCGTGCCCGTAGGGCCTACTCCTGCAGTACCGACAGGTCCTCGTCCGCGTTCGGTACCGAGACCGTTCCCCGGTCGTCGGGGAGGGTCTGGACGGTGAAGGACGCCACGTCGTCGTCCTCGCCGGTCAGGGTGCGGGACGCGTACACCGGGCCGCCCGAGACGGTCTCGACCGTCAGCGCGTAGGCGCCCTTGAGGCCGGCGGGGACCGGTGCCTCGACGTTCTGGGTCGTGCCGCCCTTGATCGTGTACGTCTTGGTCGCCGTCGTACCGCCCTCGGTGCCCGCCGAGGCCGTGACCTTGACCTTCGCGGCCTCGCCGGTGGCGGCCAGGGACAGTGTCGTGCGCTTGGCGCGGTTGTCCGCGGACGTCGCGCGCGCACCGACGGGGTCGGCGGCCGGAATGAACGCCGACTCCTGTTCGCCGCCCTTGCCCCGCACGACCCGGACCGCCGCCACCACCGGCACGGACCCGCCGGTCGGCGTCAGCACCAGTGATCCCGCCTCGCCGCGCGTGACGTCGCCGAGGTCGACGCCCGTCGTCATGCCCGCCTTGACGTGCACCGTCTCGTGCCCGGCGGGCGTGATCGGCCCGGACGGCGAGGCGAGCCGCACCTTCAGGTCGGCGTCGGTGCCACCGGGCGTGAACAGGACCAGGCGTACGGCTGTGGCGTCCTTGGGGATGCCCGGCAGTACGAGGTCGCCCGCCGGGTCCGCGGCCGCGGTCAGCCAGTCGCCGCCGGTCTTGTCGTCCAGGGCCTGCACCGCGGCGCCGACCCGTCCGCTGCGCACGCCGACGTGCACGGTGACGTCGGTCTGCTCCACGTCGCTGAGGGTGGACAGCAGGAGGGACTCACTGGCGTGCGGCGGCACGGTGATGCCCTCCCCCACCGTGGACTTCAGGGCGCCGTCCTTGCCATAGAGCTCGATGTCGACGACGGCCGCCGAGTCGTCGGGGTTCGTCAGGTGCACGTAGTCGGTGCGGTCGGTCGCCGTGCTGGCGCCCGGGAACCAGAACTCCGTGTCCGGGGCGGTGCAGTTGACGCCCTGCAGTCCCCGGCCCGTCCCGGCGGCGACCTCGGTGGTCTGCTGGACCGTCCAGCCGGGCGCGTAGGCGCCCTCGGCGGTGCCGATCAGCGCGGGCGTGTCGGCGCCGGAGGTGCTGCCGGTGACCGGGGTGCCGGGCGCCTTGGGCTGTACGACGGGCTTCTCGGTCTTCTTCTCGTCCTTCTTCCCATCCTTGGGGGCCCCGGCCGCGAGCGCGGCCTCGCCCTTCTCCTCGGTGCCTTCCGTGACGGGCGTGAAGGACGTGTACGACGTCTCGGCGAGGTCGGAGGTGCTGGGCGCCGGGCACAGCAGGCTGGTGCGCTCCACGGGCAGCCGGGCGGCCGGCCGGGCGGTGTCCGCGCCGGTGGCGTCCGGTGTGGACACCGCCGCGAATCCGGTGATCGCGGCGAGCGCGGTCGCGCCGGCGAACAGGGACAGGGTGGTGCGCTTCACTGCTGGCTCCCGTCGGGACGCTCACTGCCCGTGCCGTGGGGGTGGTGGGGCTGGGAAGGGTCGTACGGCGTGTCGTAGCCGGCCTGGCCGTACGCCTGGTCGTAGGCGGGGTCGTACGTGCCCGCCTGGGACGGGTCGCCGTAGGCGTACGGGTCGTACTGACCCGCCTCGTACTGACCGGCCTGGCCGCCCTGGTAGGCGTCCGCCTGGTAGCCGTCCGCCTGGTACTGCTGCTGCCCGTACGCGCCCGGGTCGTACTGCTGGGCGCCCTGGTACTGCTCGCCGCCGTACGTGCCGTAGGAGTTGTACTCGCCGCCGGCGTACCCAGCCGAGTCCCACTCGCCGTACGTCGGCTGCTGCGGAACCGGCGCGGGTGCCTCCGCGGGCGGGGCGGGCGTTTCGGAGGCGTCCGCGGCCTCGGTCGCCGGCTCGCTTCCCGCCCCGGCCTCGGCCTCCGCCTCGGCCTGGGCGCGCAGTCGCCTGGCCCGGCGGCCTTCGCCCTCGACGGCCTCGGCGGGGACGAGCGGCTCGTCGGGCAGGTCGTCGTCGACATCGCGGCGCCTGCCGGGCAGGGCGAGGACGACCAGGACGACACCGAGGAGGCCCTGGGCCCACAGCCAGGCGGTGTGGGTGAACGGGGCGTCGTAGGTGACGTCCAGCTTTCCGCCGGAGGCGGGGAGTTCGAAGCCCTGGGCCCAGCCGTCGACCGTGGTGCGGGTGAGCGGCTTGCCGTCCAGGGTGGCCGTCCAGCCCTCGGCGGCGGTGTCGGCGAGGCGCAGCACGCGGCCGTCTGAGCCGGACGGGATTTCCGTGTGGATCTCCACGGGCCCGGCCGCGACGGGCTGCGGCTCACTGGCACCGGAGCCGGAGCCGGAGTCCGCGCCCGAGTCCTCGCCGGACACGATGGTCGCGCGCGCGACCTCCTGGTCCACCCGCCACAGTCCGCTGCCGTCCTGCTGGCTCAGCCGGCTCAGACCGGGCGTCGCGTCCAGGACGCGCGTGACCTCGCGGGGCGCGCCCTTGTGCACGAGGACGTAGCGCACGGCGAAGCCGCCGAGCTGGTCGGCCTGGTCGGCGCCGGAACCGGCCACGAGGTTGGCGACGATCTTGTCGAGGCCGCTGTTCCCGCCGTCTCCGGCGGCCAGTTCCCCGTCGCCGAGGCGGGCTCCGGAGCCGCGGACCAGCATGTAGCTCACGTGGGCCGGGGAGTCGCTGTCGAGGACGAGGGTGCGGGCCTGGTCGCGGGTGCGGCTCTCCTCGGCGACGAACGCGGGCACCTGGACGGGATCGCGTCGCTCCAGGGGACCGTCGGCGCCCCCGATCATCCAGCCGGTGGCGGCGATCAGCGGGCCGACGGCCGAGGCGAGGGCGATCAGGGCGGCGACGGGCTGGCGCCAGCCGAAGCTCTGCTCGGCCACGCGCGAGCGTGCCCCGTCGGCGCCGAGGGTCGCGGCGGACAGCAGGGCGATGCCGTAGACGAGGGTGGCGGGCCCGGCCCAGGCGGAGCGGTTGGAGAGGACCGCGAAGACCAGCGCGACCAGGGCGACGGCCCAGGCCGTGCGGATGCCCAACTGCCGCTCCGAGCGCAGCAGTGCGGCCAGCGCGGCCAGCACGATGCCGATGAGGATCAGCCCGCCGACCGTGCCGGGGCCGCCGGGGCTCGCCCCGAGCAGGTCGAGGGCGGAGGCGGCGGAAGCGCCGTACTCCAGTCCGGCCTCGTCGAAGAAGCCGAACGGGAGCAACGTCAGCGACCAGGGGGCGAGGAGCAGCAGGGGGGTGCCCAGCTGGGCGAGGAAACGCAGTCCGTACGCCGTGATGTCGCCCCTGCGCAGGGTCAGGACGCCGACACCGAGGAACAGCGCGATGGGCCACACGACGGGCGTGAAGGCGGTGGTGATGGTCAGCAGCAGCGCGTACGCCCAGGTGGCGCGCCAGCTGCCGCGGGTGCCGGACGAGCTCGTCAGGCCGGCCGCCGCGGCGCCCGCGCGCGCGATGAGCGGCAGCAGCACGGCGAGGACGGCGGTGCCGATGCGGCCGCCGGCGAGCGCGCCGGTGGCGGCGGGCAGGAAGGCGTAGGCGACGGCCGCCCACGCGCGCAGCAGCCGGGAGGTGACGAGCGGCCGGGAGGCGAAGTACGCGGTGACGCCGGCCAGGGGCACCGAGCAGACCAGCAGCAGGGTGACGGCCAGGCCGGTGGAACCCAGCAGTACGGAGGCGAGCGTGGCGACGATCGCGAGGTAGGGCGGCGCGGAGGCGGTGCCGCCGGTGCCCACGGTGTGCCAGGCGTCCGTGTAACGCGCCCACAGCTCTCCGGCGCCGGCCGGGGCGGGCAGCAGCGCGCCGCCCGCCAGGGCGCCGCCGCCGAGCAGCGCGCGGCAGGCGGCCAGGGAGACGAACAGCAGCACCAGGAAGAGCACCGGGCCGGGCTTGCGGGCGATGCGCTTGAGGCGGGCGAACTGCTCGATCTCCAGGAAGTCGGCGTCGTCGCCGCCGGGTCCGGACTCGATGCCGCCGCCGTGCCGCCCGGCGCCGGTGGCCGTCTCCGCGTCGGAGCTGCCGGCGAGGTTGCCCGCGACCTGTTCGACGGTGACGCGGATGGTCGCGCCGGGGGGCGGGAACAGGGGGCGCAGTTCGTCCTTCTCGACCTGCGGACGGCCGCGTTCGCGTCGGCCGGCGAGGATGCGCTCGGGGCGCAGCAGGACCCCGAGCAGGCCGCGGATCTCGTCGACGGCCTGTCCGGGGACCTTGCCGACGAGATAGGCGAGGGTCCGCAGGAGGGTGCCGAGGACGATGCGCAGCAGCACCCAGGGCAGGGCGGCCGTACGGACGTTGACGAGGAGGGTGTGGACGGCGCCGGCCTTGTCCACCTTGTGCGGGGAGGCGGTGGTGCGGCCCGCGCAGTCGACCGCGCGGCGTTCTCGTGAGGCGGCCTCCGCGTGGCGTACGACCGCCTCGGGGGCGACGAGGACACGGAGGCCGGCGGCGTGCGCGCGCCAGCACAGGTCGACGTCGTCGCGCATCAGGGGCAGCCTGCGGTCGAACCCGCCGAGCCGCTCGAAGACGTCACGCCGGATCAGCATGCCCGCGGTGGACACCGACAGGACGGACCGGACGTGGTCGTGCTGGCCCTGGTCCTGTTCACGGCGGTCCAGGCCGGTCCAGCGGCGGCCGGAGTTGGCGATGGAGACGCCGACCTCCAGCAGTTGCCGGCGGTCGTACCAGCCGCGGAGCTTGGGGCCCACCACGGCGACGTCGTCGCGGCCGAGTTCGTACTCGTTGTCCACGACGCGCAGCAGCTGGGCGAGGGCGTCGGGTTCGGGGGCGCAGTCGTCGTGCAGCAGCCACAGCCACTGCACCGGCTCTCCGTGGGGAAGCTCCGGCAGGTCGTAGGTGTCGTCGCGCCAGGTGCGCGTGACGGGGTCCCAGCCGCTGGGCCGCCTCAGGTACGACAGGTCGTCCGGGGTGAGGACGGGGGCGGTGCGGGCGGCCTCCTCGACGGCCTGGCCGAAGCCGGTGCGCCGGGCGAGGTGGAGCACGCGGTCGTCGCCGAGGGCGTCGGTGACCAGCCGGGCGGAGTCGTCGGCGCTGCCGGTGTCGGCGGCCACGGCGTACTGGACGGGGCGCTCCTGGCCGAGCAGCCCGGCGAGCGCGTCGGGCAGCCAGCGGGCTCCGTCGTGGGCGACGAGGACCGCCGTCACCACGTGACGCGGGAACTCAGGTGTGGCAGCGAGGTCTTGCTGGGCTGCCGTGTGGCTGTGCACGGACATCGAGGTACGGGCCCCGGTTCGGTGGACTGCGGTGGACGCCCGTGCCTGTTGGGGGTGGCGGGGCGTCTCGGACGAGCGCCCACACTATCGGCTGGGCAGGGCGACGGCCCGCCGCCTGTGGACAACCCACCTGCGAGGGGCCGTTCCTGCCGTTATGTACGTGGGGTGGTGATGGTGCTGTACGTGCGGAGCATGCGCCGCCCGTCGGACGGCGGGCCGGACGGCGGGTCAGACGGCGGCCTTCTTCAGGCGGCGGCGCTCCCGCTCGGACAGGCCGCCCCAGATGCCGAAACGCTCGTCGTTGGCAAGGGCGTACTCGAGGCACTCGGAGCGGACCTCACAGGCCAGGCAGACCTTCTTGGCCTCCCGGGTGGAGCCGCCCTTCTCGGGAAAGAAGGACTCGGGGTCGGTCTGGGCGCACAGTGCGCGCTCCTGCCAGCCGAGTTCCTCGTCCGCGTCGTCGACCAGCAGTTGCTGCACCAGCTCGGTCATGTGCGCCCCTCGTCTGTCTTTCGCGTCCCCGTGATCTAGCCGTTACCGATTCCGGCTGAACGACACGAGTGAAATTACAAGTGTGCTGCTCCGGGCGAGTCAAGCCGAGATCTGCTATTGGGCCCCTTATTCACTCTGCGGAACCAAGGCCAAGCGGAAAGTGTTCAAATCGGCCTAAACTTCGACATACCAATGAGGGACCCGAGGGCACCCGACCCGCGCGGAGCCTGCACCAGGAAGGACGCCCGGGCGATCGATCCCGTTCCGATACACACACCGAAGCGAACCTGATCACATTCGGATCACAGGATCGCAACGGGGGTTGTGCGCCCGGCTTGTGCGCCATGTGTCCCGGAAGCCCCCTGAGCAAACCTTTCACCTGTGAGATGAACCGGATGAGGTGAACATGTCCCACATAACGGGCAACGAGTTGACAGTGCTGGTGTGAACCGCTGTCCTTGTGGGCATGCTCGCGAACTTGGCGCTCACCTCGACCCGCACCGCCGGGTCCCACGGTGCTGCCCGCGCTCGCTGTAGCTGTTGTTGCTGTTCCAGCTGTTGAGCCAACCGCGCTCCGGCTGTCCCCGAGTCCACGCGACTCGTGTCTTGGCTGCCCGCCCCACCAGGGCGTTCTCCGCTCTTCTTCACCTCCCGCACTCTTCTGCCACTCTTCTGCCGAGGACCCACCGCACCCATGAACAGCGACAGCGACCTCCAGATCGCCGGCGACATCCTCGAAGTCCCCCACCTCCTGCAGGCACCGCGCGAGCACCCGGCCACCGTCGCCGAGTTCGCCGGCCTCGCCCGGTCCATCGCCGCCGACCGGTCCGAGTGGGAGCACCTCGTCCGGTACGACGCGACGACACGCTGGTACCACCGGCTGCGCACCGGCCCCGGCTACGAGGTCTGGCTGCTGTCCTGGGTGCCCGGCCAGGGCAGCGGACGCCATGACCACGGCCCCTCCTCCGGAGTGCTGACCGTCCTGGACGGCACCCTGACCGAGCGCACGGAGCGCGGCACGCGCGCGTTGCGGGCGGGAGCGCAGCGGGTGTTCGCGCCGGGGTACGTGCACGAGGTGGTCAACGACGCGCTGGAGGCGGCGGTCAGCCTGCACGTCTACTACCCGGGGCTGACGGACATGCCGATGCACTCCGCGCGGTGCTCGGGTGCCGACGCGGGTGCCGGCGCCGGCACCAGTGCCGTGACGACTGCCTGACGCGGTGTCGTACCCGCCTGCAAGACTGGGGCCATGCGCATTGTGGTTCTGGCAGGCGGCATCGGCGGTGCCCGGTTCCTGCGTGGTCTGAAGCAGGCCGCGCCGGACGCGGACATCACGGTCATCGGCAACACCGGGGACGACATCCACCTCTTCGGGCTGAAGGTCTGCCCGGACCTCGACACGGTGATGTACACGCTCGGCGGCGGCATCAACGAGGAGCAGGGCTGGGGACGGGCCGACGAGACCTTCCACCTCAAGGAGGAACTCGCGGCGTACGGCGTCGGACCCGAGTGGTTCGGCCTCGGCGACCGCGACTTCGCCACGCACATCGTGCGGACACAGATGATCACCGCCGGTTTTCCGCTCAGCGCGGTGACGCAGGCGCTGTGCGACCGCTGGAAGCCCGGCGTGCACCTCGTTCCGATGACCGACGACCGCGTGGAGACCCACGTCGCCGTCGAACTGGACGGGGAGCGCAAGGCGGTCCATTTCCAGGAGTACTGGGTACGACTGCGGGCCTCGGTCCCCGCCGAGGCGGTCGTACCGGTCGGCGCCGAGCAGGCCAAGCCGGCACCCGGTGTCCTGGAGGCCATCGCGGAGGCGGACGTGATCCTCTTCCCGCCCTCCAACCCGGTCGTCTCGATCGGCACGATCCTCGCCGTGCCCGGCATCCGGGAGGCGATCGCCGACGCCGGGGTGCCGGTGGTGGGCCTGTCCCCGATCGTCGGGGACGCGCCCGTACGCGGGATGGCCGACAAGGTGCTCGCGGCGGTCGGCGTGGAGTCCACGGCGGCCGCGGTCGCCGAGCACTACGGCTCGGGACTGCTCGACGGCTGGCTGGTCGACACGGTCGACGCGGAGTCCGTCACGCGCGTGAAGGCGGCCGGCATCCTCTGCCGCGCGGTACCGCTGATGATGACCGACCTCGACGCGACGGCGCAGATGGCCCGTGAGGCGCTGACGCTGGCCGAGGAGGTGCGGGAGGCGTGAGCGACGGCGTGCGTGACGGCGCGTCCGGCCCCGGGGAGGGCTACCGGGTGTGGGCCGTCCCCGGTCTGCCGGAGGTGCAGCCGGGCGACGACCTGGCCAAGCTGATCGCGGCGGCCGAGCCCGCCCTCGCCGACGGGGACGTGCTGCTCGTCACGTCCAAGATCGTGTCCAAGGCCGAGGGCCGTGTCGTGGAGGCAACCGACCGGGAGGCCGCGATCGACGCGGAGACCGTGCGGGTGGTGGCCCGGCGCGGCGCGCTGCGCATCGTCGAGAACCGCCAGGGCCTGGTCATGGCGGCGGCCGGGGTCGACGCCTCCAACACGCCCTCCGGGACGGTGCTGCTGCTCCCCGAGGACCCGGACGCCTCCGCGCGCGGCATCCGCGACGGACTGCGCGACGCGCTGGGTGTCGACGTCGGCGTGGTCGTCACCGACACCTTCGGGCGGCCCTGGCGGGCCGGGCTCACGGACGTGGCCATCGGCGCCGCCGGCGTCCGTGTCCTCGACGACCTGCGCGGCGGCACGGACGAGCACGGCAATCCACTGGGCTCCACCGTCGTCGCCACCGCCGACGAACTCGCCGCCGCGGGCGACCTGGTCAAGGGGAAGGCCGCGGGGCTGCCCGTCGCCGTCGTGCGCGGGCTGCCGCAGGTGGTGGCCGAGGACGACGGCGAGGGCGCGCGGGCGATGGTGCGCGTGGCGCGCGACGACATGTTCCGGCTGGGCACCTCGGAGGCGGTTCGGCAGGCGGTCACCCAGCGCCGTACGGTACGGGCCTTCACGGACGAGCCGGTCGACCCCGGTGCCGTGCGCCGGGCGGTGGCGGCGGCCGTGACCGCACCGGCGCCGCACCACACGACGCCGTGGCGGTTCGTGCTGCTGGAGTCGGCCGAATCCCGGACCCGGCTGCTGGACGCGATGCGGGACGCCTGGATCGCGGACCTGCGGCGGGACGGCAAGAGCGAGGAGTCGATCGCCAAGCGGATCAGGCGCGGGGACGTGCTGCGCGCCGCGCCGTATCTGGTCGTCCCCTGCCTCGTGATGGACGGCTCGCACACGTACGGGGACGCGCGGCGCGACGGGGCCGAGCGGGAGATGTTCGTGGTCGCCACCGGCGCCGGCGTGCAGAACCTGCTCGTCGCCCTCGCCGGGGAGCGGCTGGGTTCGGCGTGGGTGTCCTCGACGATGTTCTGCCGGGAGGTCGTACGGGAGGTGCTGGGGCTGCCGGCGGACTGGGACCCGATGGGCGCGGTCGCGGTCGGTCACCCGGCCGAGGAGCCCCGGGCACGGCCCGCGCGGGACGCGGAGAGCTTCATCGAGGTGCGGTGAGCCGGGCGGGCGAGCCTCTACCCTCGTAGGGACTCCCCTTTCCCGTCTTTCCCCCGCCTTCCCCTTTCCCATCTTTCCCCCGCCTTCCCCCGTCTTCCTCTGTCTTCCCCCGCCCCTCCGTCCCTCCGGCTTGAGGACCGCACCTGTGGCAGGACGTTTCGCTCCCCGGCCCACGCGTACGACTGTGCGCGGCGGGGAGACCGTCGTACCCGCGCAAGGTGTGCCTCTGCCCCGGCAGGCCGCCGCGCCGGGGAAGGTACGGGTGTACGTGCCGGACGGGCCGCTGGAGCTGGGGCTGGTCCTCGGGCCGTTGCGGCGCGGGCCGGGCGATCCGACGTTCCGCACGATGCCGGACGGTTCGGTGTGGCGGGCATGCCGGACGCCCGCCGGGCCGGGCACACTGCGGGTCACCGCGCGCGGCGGTGAGGTACGGGGCGAGGCCTGGGGGCCGGGCGCGGAGTGGCTGCTGGAGCAGCTGCCGCGGATGCTGGGCGCCGACGACGATCCGTCCGCGTTCGTGCCGCGGCACCGGCTGCTGGCGCTGACGCGGCATCGGCGGCCGGGGCTGCGGCTGACGCGGACCGGGCTGGTGCTGGAGTCGCTGATCCCGTCGATCCTGGAGCAGAAGGTCACGACGCTGGAGGCGTACCAGGCGTGGCGGCTGCTCGTACGGAAGTACGGGGAACCGGCGCCGGGGCCCGCGCCCGGACGGATGTGTGTCATGCCGTCGGCGCGGACGTGGGCGCTGATCCCGTCCTGGGAGTGGCACCTGGCCGGGGTGGACAACAAGCGGGCGTCGACGATCCTGCGGGCCGTGCGGGTCGCGGCGCGGCTGGAGGAGACGGCCGGGATGGAACCGGCGGCGGCGCAGGAGCGGCTGGAGGTCGTCCCGGGGATCGGGCCGTGGACGTCCGCGGAGACCGTGCAGCGCAGTCACGGGGCGCCGGACGCGGTGACGGTGGGGGATCTACATCTGCCGGGGATCGTGGGGTTCGCGCTGGGCGGGGACCGGCATGCGGACGACTCCGTGATGCTGCGGCTGCTGGAGCCGTATGCCGGGCAGCGGCATCGGGCGGCTCGGCTGGTGTTGTTGAGTGGGCGGGTGCCGGGGCGGCGGGCGCCGCGGATGGCTCCGCGGGGGATTGAGCGGCTCTGACGCCGGTTCGCCGGTTCGCTGGTCCGGTGTTATCGGTTGCCCGGCGAGGGTGTGGGCCGGGGGTGGGTCGCGCGGCCCGGCGTGGCGGGGTGCCGCTGCGCCCACCCGTGCCGCCCCAGCGGCACGACTGCCCGCAGCGGCGGCGGGGGGAGGCGGGGGCGGTCGTTGGCTATGCGTCGGAGGAGAAGCGGAGTGCTGCCGGGGGGATGTGGGCGTCGCACCAGATTCGGGCGCCGGAGCGGAGTTCGTTGTCGGCGCCGATGACGGCGCCGTCGCCGATGACCGTGTCGGTGAGGATCGAGCGGGTGCCGACGCGGGCGCGGGTGCCGATGAGGGAGTCGGTGATCACGGCGCCCGGTTCGATGACGGCGCCGGGCAGGATCGTGCTGCCGAAGACGCGCGCGCCCTCCGCCACGAAGGCACCCTCACCGACCACCGTGCCGCCGGCCAGTTTGGCGTCGGGCGCGACCCGTGCCGTGGGGAGGACGAGGCGGTCGCCGCAGCGGCCCGGTATCGCCGGGGACGGGGCGCGGCCCAGGACCAGGTCCGCCGAGCCACGCACGAAAGCCGCCGGGGTGCCCAGGTCCAGCCAGTACGTGGAGTCGACCATGCCCTGGAGGTGGGCTCCGGTGGCGAGGAGTTCCGGGAAGGTCTCGCGTTCGACCGAGACGGGGCGGCCCGCCGGGATCGTGTCGATGACCGAGCGGCGGAAGACGTACGCCCCCGCGTTGATCTGGTCGGTGACGATCTCCTCGGGAGTCTGGGGCTTCTCCAGGAAGGCGAGCACCCTGCCCGTGTCGTCCGTGGGGACCAGGCCGTACGCCCTCGGGTCGGTCACCTTCGTCAGGTGCAGGGAGACGTCCGCGCCCGTCGTCTCGTGGGTGCGGACCAGCGCGCCGATGTCCAGGCCCGTCAGGATGTCCCCGTTGAAGATGAGGACCGGGTCGTCGGGGCCCGAGTGCAGCCGGGACGCCACGTTGCGGATCGCGCCGCCGGTGCCGAGCGGCTCCTCCTCGGTGACGTACTCGAGGTGGAGGCCGAGGGCCGAGCCGTCGCCGAAGTACGGTTCGAAGACCTCGGCCAGGTAGCTCGTCGCGAGCACGATGTGGTCGACGCCCGCCGCCTTCGCCCGCGCCAGCTGATGCGTGAGGAACGGCACCCCCGCCGCCCTGACCATGGGCTTGGGCGTGTGCACCGTGAGCGGACGCAGCCGCGTGCCCTTGCCGCCGACCAGGAGGATCGCTTCTGTCACCGTCGTCTCTGCTTCCTGCCGGGACCGGCCGAACTGTCTTTCGGCCGGCCAGTGTATGCAGACCGTTCCATGGCGCCTTCGGTGGTCGTGCGGTGGGTCGTACGGTGTCCGCACTCAGCGGCCCTGGTACTTGGCCGCCGTCGAGCGGGTCGAGCCGAGCTTGCCGTAGAGCTTCTTGCCGGGGCAGCTCGTGGCGAAGCCGTCGCGGTGACCGGAGATGACGTTCAGTCGTACGTTCTTACCTTTTCGGTAGAGATTCCCACCACCGGACTTCAGGTATGTCTTCCCGCGCGGATTCATGCCGTGGAGACCGAGCTTCCACGCGGTGAGCCGGGAGACCGCCTTGACGGCGGCCGACGACGGCTTCTTGGAGCTGTACGTGCCGATTACGGCGATGCCCATGCTGTTGGAGTTGAACCCCAGGGTGTGGGCGCCCAGTACCGACTTGGACACGCCCCCGGCGCGTCCCTCGTAGATCTTTCCGCACTTGTCGACGAGGAAGTTGTAGCCGAGGTCACGCCAGCCCATGCTGTTGACGTGGTAGCGGTAGATACTGCGAATGACTGACGGTGCCTGCTTGCAGGTGTAGTTGTTGCCGGTGGCCGAGTGGTGCACGAAGGCCGCCTTGACCTTCTTCGTGTACACGAATTTCTTCTCGCGCAGTTTCTCGTTGGCGCCCCAGCCGCGGCGCGTGGTGATGCTCGGGCGGGGGCCGACGTACGGCTTGGCCTGCTGCTGGGTGCCGAGTTCGGCTTGGGTCTGTGCCCGGCTCAGGGCCGGGATCTCGGTGGCGCCGAGCGGGGCGAGGCCGGCGTTCACGGCGGAGGCGGCGACGGACTCGACGGTCATGTTGGTGGTGCGGGGGCCCTCCTCCGACCCGGGGGCCGCCACAGGCGGCACGCCCTCGCCGGGGTCGATGAGTTCGAGGCGCATGCCGGTGGGGAGGGGGGAGGCGGCGGCCGGGGCGGCTGTGGTGACTCCGGTGGCTCCGGTGGCTCTGGTGGCCGCGCTGGTGGCATCCGGGGTGCTTTCCGCTCGTACCCGTACCTCCACGCCGTCGGACTCGCCCACCCACAGCGGGGCGGTGGCGCCACGGACGCGGCCCGAGGTGCTCTCGGGGGTGCCGGGGTCGGCGGCGTGGTCGGCGTTGTGGGTCTCCAACTGCTGCCAGCCGGACCAGGCACCGGTGGCGGTGGCGCGGGTGCGGACCTGGACGTGGCCGTGCAGTTCGGTGGCCGGGTTGTCCCAGACGAGACCGACCATCGAGAAGTGCCGTACGTCCCGGCGGGGTACGCCCTGTTCGGCGGCGCCGGGGGCTCGGTCGCGGGTGAGGGGGGCGAGGGGCAGCGACTGGGTGCCGCCGGGGACGTACGCCTCGGACTGCGCCGTCCTTCCGCTCGTGGGCGGAGCCGCGGAGGAGGCAGCGGCGGAGGAGGCTGCCGCGGAGGGGGCTGTCGCCGCCGCGGGCGGGGCGAGCGGGAGGGCCAGGGCGGCCGCGCACGTGACACCGATCGAGGAAGCAAGGAATCCACGCATGCCCCTGATCGTGGACATCGTCGTACAAATCTGTCCATCCGTGACCTGACGGGGCGTAGGGCGTTTTCGTCCGATCCGGTGGCGGTGCGGTACGCCGTACGCTCGGTGCGCGCCCGTGGGCCCGCGTACGCTTGCGCGGGTGAACGCGACCGACCGCACCCCTGCCGACCTGCTGAGTTCCGCGCTAGCCGCGGACCCGGGACGCCCCCTGGTGACCTTCTACGACGACGCCACCGGCGAACGCGTCGAACTCTCCGTTGCCACCTTCGCCAATTGGGTGGCCAAGACCGCGAATCTGCTCCAGGACGAACTGTCCGTCGAACCCGGTGACCGGGTCGCGCTGCTGCTGCCCGCGCACTGGCAGACGGCGGTGTGGCTGCTGGCGTGCGCGTCGGTGGGTGTCGTCGCCGACATGGCGGGTGATCCGGCCGCGGCCGACGTTGTCGTGAGCGGGCCGGAGCCGGAGTCGCTGGAGGCGGCGCGGGCGTGTTCGGGCGCGCGGATCGCGCTGGCACTGCGGCCGCTCGGGGGGCGGTTCGTGCCGGCGGCGCCGGAGGGCTTCGCCGACTACGCGGTGGAGGTGCCGGGGCAGGCGGACCGGTTCGTGCCGTACGTGCCGGTGGATCCGGAGGAGCCCGCGCTGATCGTGGCCGGGCGGGAGTTCAGCGGGGCGGAGGTCGTGGAACGGGCCCGTGCGGAGGCGTCGGGGCTCGGGCTCACGGGGCCGGGGGCGCGGATTCTGTCGGGGTTGCCGTACGACACCTGGGCGGGGTTGAGCGCGGGGTTGTACGGGCCGTTGGCCAGTGGGGGGTCGGTGGTGTTGTGCCGGCACCTGGAGCGGGCGGAGGCCGGGGTCGTGGACCAGCGGATCGAGGCGGAGAAGGTCTCGGCGACGGCGCGGTGAGGTGTCTGCCGGGGGGACTCGGCGTTGGGTGAGGTGTCTGCCGCGGGGTGGTGACTCGGCGTTGGGCGAGGTGTCCGTCGCGGGGTAGTGACTTAGCGTCGGGCGAGGTGTCCGTCGCGGGGTAGTGACTCGGCGTTGGGCGAGGTGTCTGCCGGGGGGGGAAGGTGACTCGGCGTTGGGTTGGGTGGCGGGGCGGATGTTCACCCGGGGGTGACGGGTCGTCCGGCGTGAGTGTCGGTCGGGGACGGGCGGGCCGCCCGGCGTGGACGTGGCATCCGCGCCGAGCGTGCGCCCGCGTTGACGTGGCGTCCCCCGCCGGTGTCGGCGCGGGGTGTGTGGGTGCGCGCGGTCACGTGGGTGGCCGGCGTCCCGCGTCGCGGATCGACGCGACCCGGCGAGCGTGGATGCCCGGATGCCCGCATGAGCGGCCGACGCCCACGCCACGCACCGACGCGACCCACCGGACATGGATGCCCGCGCGAGCAGCCGACACCCACGCCACGCACCGACGCGACCCGCCGGAGTGCGTGGCGGGAGTGTCGTGGGCGTCGGGGCAGGCGCGTGCCGCCCTCCGGCGTCGAGGCGGACGCATGCCCCTTCGGCGTCGAGGCGGGCGCATGCCCCTCCGGCCTCGGGGCAGGTGCGTGCCCCCGCCGATGTCGAGGCGGACGCGTGCCCCCTCCGGCGTCGAAGCGCACGCACGCCCTCTCCAGCCCCGGGGCAGGCGCGCCCCCGTCCGGCCTCGGATCGCACCCATGCCCCCTCCAGCCCCGGGGCAGGCGCGCACCCCCTCCGACCTCGAAGCGCACGCACGCCCCCTCCAGCCCCGGGGCAGGCGCGCACCCCCTCCGACCTCGAAGCGCACGCACGCCCCCCTCCACCCCCGGAGCAGGCGCACACCCCCTCCGGCGCCGAAGCGCACGCACGCCCCCCTCCACCCCCGGAGCAGGCGCGCACCCCCTCCGGCGCCGAAGCGCACGCACGCCCGCGCCTGCCCCGGGGCAGGCGCGCCCCCCCGGCCTCGAATCGCACCCATGCCCCGTTCGGCTCAGCCCCGTTCCGCCTTCGGCGCTCGTTCGGGTCATGGTCGTAGGAGCGCACGTGTGCGGGACGGAGGGAGACGTGAGCGATGACGACGCAGGCGCGCCCTTCGGCGGGGGCGGTCGCAAGGGGGACCCGGCGTCCGGGGCGGACGGCGCGACCGCGGTCGGGGACGGGCTGAGGCGGCGGCGGCGCAGGCGGCTGCTAGGGCGTTCCGGAATCGTGGTCGCCGTACTGGCCGTCGGTGCCGTGGGGGTCGGATGGGCGGTCTACGCCAAGCTGGACGGCAACATCACGTCGGACGAGGCGGCGGCGGCCGAACTGGCCCGGTACGAGAAGGAGCGGCCCACCTCGCTGGTCCGCGGCGCCCAGAACGTGTTGCTGATCGGGTCGGACTCGCGGTCCGGTGACGGCAACGCGCGCTACGGCCGGGACTCCGGTACCGAGCGGTCGGACACCACGATCCTGCTGCACTTGGCCGCGGGCCGGGACAGCGCCACCGCCGTCTCCCTCCCCCGCGACCTGATGGTGAACGTGCCCGACTGCCGCCGCCCCGACGGGTCCCGCACCGAGCCCGCCTTCGCGCAGTTCAACCACGCCTACGAGGTGGGCGGTTCGGCGTGCTCGATCCGGACGGTCGAGAAGCTGACCGGCGTGCGGATCGACCACCACGTGGTCGTCGACTTCCAGGGCTTCAAGGAGCTGGTCGACGCGCTCGACGGCGTCGAGGTGTGCCTGCGGAAGCCGGTCGACGACAAGGACGCCAAGCTGAAACTGCCCGCGGGCCGGGTCACGCTCGACGGGGAACAGGCGCTCGGCTACGTCCGCGCCCGCAAGTCGCTCGGGGACGGCAGCGACACCGACCGGATGGACCGGCAACAGCGTTTCCTGGGGGCGCTCGTCAACAAGGTGCAGAGCAATGACGTACTGCTGAATCCGGTGAAGCTGTATCCCGTTCTGGACGCGGCCACGTCGTCCCTCACGACGGATCCGGACCTGGCGAGTCTGCGCGGTCTGTACGACCTCGTACGGGGGCTGCGCGGCATTCCCACCGAGCGCGTGCAATTCCTGACCGTTCCCCGGGAGTCGTACGCGGGCGACGCCAATCGCGACCAACTCGTGGAGCCCGACGCCGAGAAGCTGTTCACCCGCCTGCGGACGGACGAACCCGTGGCGATCGCGGCGGCGGCCGAGCCGGACCCCCCGACCGGTCCCGGGAACTCCCGCGAACCCGGCGCCGACGGGTCCCCGGCACCGACGTTCAGCGGGAACACCGCCGCAGAGGACATCTGCGAGTAAAAGGCATTCCAAGACGACGCAAGGTGGGTGCGGGGCGGGCACACGGTCGACACAAAAGGGCGGACAATTGTCCAATAAATGCGCCGGATTGCCCAGTTGTAAGATTCGCGGAATGTGTCACCACCGTCGCCCCGCACCGAACCGGGCGGTTAATGTGAGCGCTCCGGTGTATCCGGCCACGAGGTTCTGCCCGAGGTCGCGCACCGAGTGAGCGAGACCGGGCGCCTTGAGGGGAAGGCGCCGCGTGGCCCCGACGGAGGATTCGGACAACCGTGGACGCGCAAGGCCGTGGGCGGGCGGAAGACATCGACCCCGCAGACCAGTGGGTACTCAATCCGGACACCGGCGAATACGAACTGCGACTGCCCACTTCCGCACCGCAGTCGACGGTCCCGGGCCCCCGGACAGCCGCGCCCGGCGGAACCCGCGGTTCCCGCGGACCCGGCGCACCCGGCGGGTCACGCGGCCGCGGCGCACAGGCGTCGGCGTCGGCCCCCTCGTCCGCCCCGGGCCGTGAGGTCCCTCCTCCCCGCAGGCGCCGTACGGCACCGGAGGAGCCGCCGCCCGGACGGCGCGGTCGTCGGCGGCCGGCGAAGACGAAGTCGAAGGGCAAGAAGGTCCTGCTGTGGACCGGCGGCACCATGGCGTTCGTCGTCCTCGCCGTCGGCACGGCCGGATACCTCTATCTGGAGCACCTCAACGACAACATCAAGTCCGTCGCCGACGACGGCGCGAGCACCGGTGGCTTCCAGAAGGACAAGGCGATCAACATCCTGCTGATCGGCACCGACAAGCGCACCGGCGACGGCAACGAGGGCTACGGCGACACGGGCAGCGCGGGCCACGCCGACACCACGATCCTGCTGCACGTCTCCAAGGACCGCTCCAACGCGACCGCGCTCAGCATCCCCCGCGACCTGATCGTCGACATCCCCGACTGCCCGACCACGCAGGAGGACGGGACCAAGAAGGTCATCCCCGGCTCCACCGGCGTCCGTTTCAACACGAGCCTCGGCCAGAGCGGCCGTACGCCCAGCTGCACCATGCGGACCGTCACCGAGCTGACCGGGGTCACGCCGGACAACTTCATGGTGGCCGACTTCAACGCGGTCAAGACGCTCACCACGGCGGTCGACGGAGTCGAGGTGTGCCTGGCGAAGGACATCGACGACCCGGACTCGCACCTGGACCTGCCGAAGGGCAAGCACACGATCAAGGGCGAGGACGCCCTCGCCTTCGTGCGCACCCGGCACTCCGTGGGCTTCGGCGGCGACCTGAGCCGCATCGAGATCCAGCAGCAGTTCCTCAGCGCGCTGATGCGCAAGCTCAAGTCCAACGACACGCTCACCAGCCCGTCGAAGATGGTGAAACTGGCCGAGGCGGCGACCGAGGCGCTGACCGTCGACTCCAAGCTGGACAGCATCGGCAAGCTGAAGGACCTCGGACTGGAGCTGGGCAAGCTCAACACCAAGAACCTGACCTTCGCCACGGTGCCGGTGCGCGACAACCCCGCCGAGAAGGTCAAGGCGACCGTCGTCCTCCAGGAGGAGCCGGCCCAGCAGGTCTTCGACATGATCAGGAACGACGTCTCCTTCACCGAGGTCAAGAAGAAGGAGTCGGAGAAGGAGAAGAAGGAGAAGGCCGCCGTCGCCGCCCGGCTCGAGGGCGAGAAGTCCGAGCCCTCCGAGATCCGCGTCCGCGTCCTCAACGGCGGTGCCTCCGGCGGCAGCGCCCAGCGGGAGCTGGCCTACCTCCAGACCGAGGCCGGCGTCACCAAGTCCGAGAACGGGGGCAACGCCGACGCGGAGGTCGCCAAGACCACCCTCGAATACGCCCCCGACCAGGCCGCCCA
Organism: Streptomyces sp. NPDC056296; assembly: GCF_042268605.1. NCBI lineage: Bacteria > Bacillati > Actinomycetota > Actinomycetes > Kitasatosporales > Streptomycetaceae > Streptomyces > Streptomyces sp. NPDC056296. The sequence goes on from NZ_JBHJRX010000035.1 coordinate 32,140, forward strand.
GGCCCGCGCCCTCGCCGAGATCCTCGGCCTGTCCGGCGCGGCGATGAAGCCCGGCGAGAGCGTCACCAACGCCCAGGGCCTGCCCACCATGACCCTCACCCTCGGCAAGGACTTCAAGGGCGCCGGCGTCAAGCTCGACGCAGCCTCCGCCAAGGCTCCCGAAGAGGCCCAGAAGTCCACGGCGGACAAGGTCGAGTGCGCGAAGTGACCTGACGGGCTCCACGTGCGTCTGACAGTACGACAGTCCATCGGCGCGCGCCCGGGAGACGGCTGGGACGCGAGTAGCCCTCCGGGACGCGAGCAATCCGTCGGGACCGCCGTACAGCCAACGAGGGGGCCCGTACGTCCAACTGTGCGAACAGGCAGTGCGCAGAGGGGCGTTCGCGGGTCCGCGGGTGGGGAGAGGCATGACGCAGAGCAGTGTGCACGGGGAGGGAACACGACCGGGCGCCGCTCGGCGCACCAGGGGCGCCCGGGGCGGGGGTGGCGCGGGCGCGGGCGGCCAGGGAGCCCCGGGCGGCGGGAACGGCAGGCGGCCCGGACGGCGGCGGGCCGGACGCCGGCATCGCGCGCTCCGCTGGTCCGCGACGACCCTCGCGGTGCTGATACTCGGGACGGCCGGCGCCGGATACCTCTATTACGAGCACCTGAACGGCAACATCGAGAAGGGCGAGCGCAGCAGCGGCGACTCCAAGGCGCACAAGGCCGAGCCGAACGCGGCCGGGCAGACCCCGCTGAACATCCTGCTGGTCGGCTCCGACAGCCGCGCCTCCGACGCCAACGTGTCGCTGGGCGGCGGCAGGAACAACCGCGACAACCCGCCGCTGGGCGATGTGCAGATGCTCATCCACCTGGCCGCGGACCGCAAGAGCGCCGCGGTCGTGAGCATCCCCCGCGACACCCGGGTCGACATCCCCGAGTGCACCGACCCGGACAGCGGCGAGAAGTACCCGGCGACCAACACGATCATCAACGAGTCGCTGGGCCGCGGCGGCGCCGGCTGCACCCTGGCCACCTGGGAGAACCTCACCGGCGTCTACATCGACCACTGGATGACGATCGACTTCGCCGGCGTGGTGTCGATGGCGGACGCCGTCGGCGGCGTCGAGGTCTGTGTGAACCAGAACGTGTGGGACCGCCCGCTGCCCGGCGTGCCCGGCGGGTCGGGGCTGAAGATGGAGGCCGGCCGGAAGAAGGTGCAGGGCGAACAGGCGCTGCAGTGGCTGCGTACCCGGCACGCCTGGGGCAGCGACCTGCTGCGGGCCCGGGCCCAGCACATGTACATGAACTCGATGATCCGCACCCTGAAGGGGCAGAACGTCTTCACCGACACGGGCAGGCTGATGAACCTGGCCGAGGCGGCCACGAAGTCGCTGACGGTGTCCGAGGAGATCGGCACGGTCAAGAAGCTCTACGACCTGGGCATGCAGCTCAAGACGGTGCCGACGGACCGCATCACCATGACGACGATGCCCACCGTCCAGGACTCGCAGAACGCGAACCACCTGCTCCCGGCCGGCGACGACGCGGAGCGGATGTGGGCGATGCTCCGCGACGACGTGTCCTTCGACGACAAGGGCGCAAAGGGCGACGGAAAGGGCGACGCCAAGGACACCGGCACCACAGAGGAAGCCGGAAAGAACGGCGGGAAGGACGGCGGGAAGGACTCCGGCGAGCAGCCTTCCGACGACGCCGCCGCCCCCGACTCCGAGATCGGCGTCACCGTCCAGAACGCCACCCGCTCCGCCACCCTCGGCCCGGTCGGCGGCCGAGCGGGCGCGATCGCCCAGGCCCTCGTGCAGAAGGGCTTCGGCAAGGCGGCCAAGGACACCTCGGCCGCGCTGTCCGAGGAAAGGACCGTGGTCCGTTATCCGAGCGCCGAGTTGGCGGGCGACGCCCGGCGCGTCGCCGAGGCACTGGGAATTCCGGCGAGCGCGGTGCGGAAGTCGGTCGACGTGTCCGGGATCACGCTCGTCGTGGGAGCGGACTGGCGCTCCGGCACGTCATACCCGGAACAGAAGACGCCCGAGGCCGGAGACCTGCCGGACAACAGCGACGCCATCAACGGCGCGGACACCGACAAGTGCATGGACGTGTACAAGCCGTACCGATGGTAGGAGTTCCGGAAAATAGGAGGGATTGCCCTGTTGTAGGGGCGTCGAAATTGTCACCGGTGTCGTTCGACGCTGAACTGGGCGGATAGTGTGAGCGCTCCGGTGCCCCCGCCGCGAGGTCCGCCCTGGCGTCGTGCACATGTTGACCCTTTATCGTGCGCCTTCCGGCAGAAGGTGCCGCGTGGCCCCGACGGAGGATTGGGAGACCGTGGACGCGCAAGGACGTGGGCGGGCAGACGACGTCGATCCCGCAGATCAGTGGGTACTGAATCCGCGCACCGGTGAATACGAACTGCGACTGCCCCCTTCCGCACCGCAGTCGCCGGTGCCGGGCCCCCGCAGGCCCGCCCCCCGCGGCACCGGTGCCTCCTCCCCCGCCGACGGCGGCACCACCCGTTCGGCACGGCGTACGGCCGCGCCGGGCCGTGACGTCCCGTCCCAGCGGCGGCGCCGTCCGGCGCCCGAGGAGCCGGCGCCGGGGCGGCGCGGACGCCGGCCGGCGAAGAAGAAGTCGAAGGGCAAGAAGGCCCTGCTGTGGGTCGGCGGCTCCACCGCGTTCGTCGTCCTCGTGGCCGGCGTGGGCGGCTACGTCTACCTCAAGCACCTTGAGGGCAACGTCTCGACGACGGACGTCGGCAACGCCGGAAGCAGCAGTTTCAGCAAGGACGAGGCCTTCAACATCCTCATCATCGGCACCGACAAGCGCACCGGAGCCGGCAACGAGGGCTACGGCGACGCCGGCAGCGTCGGCCACGCGGACACCACGATCCTGCTGCACGTCGCCAAGGACCGCTCCAACGCGACCGCGCTCAGCATCCCCCGCGACCTGATCGTCGACATCCCCGACTGCGAGACCAAGCAGGAGGACGGCTCGTCGGAGATCGTCCCCGGGGAGCAGGACGTCCGCTTCAACCAGAGCCTCGGCGAGGGCGGCCGGAACGCGGGCTGCACCATGCGCACCGTGAAGGAGGCGACCGGCATCCAGCCGAACCACTTCATGATGGCCGACTTCAACGCGGTCAAGACGCTGACCACCGCCGTCGACGGCGTCGACGTCTGCGTGGAGAAAGCCGTCGACGACCCGAAGTCCCACCTCAAGCTGCCCGCGGGCGAGTCCAAGGTCGAGGGCGAGCAGGCCCTCGCCTTCGTCCGCACCCGGCACGCCTTCGGCAACGAGGGCGACCTGGACCGCATCAAGGTGCAGCAGCAGTTCCTGGGCTCGCTGATGCGGAAGATGTCCTCCAGCGACACCCTCACCAGCCCCACCAAGCTGGTGAAGCTGGCCGAGGCGGCGACCAAGGCGCTGACCGTGGACGAGCCCATCGGCAACGTGGGCACGCTCAAGGACATCGCCCTGGAGCTGAAGAAGGTGCCGACGAAGAACATCACGTTCCTCACGGTGCCAGTGATCGACAACCCGACGGAGAAGGTCAAGGCGACGGTCGTCCCCAAGCCGTCGGAGGCACCCCAGGTCTTCGACATGATCAAGAACGACATCTCCTTCACCGAGGTCAAGAAGAAGGAGAAGAAGGAGGCGGCCGCCGTCGCCGCCCGGCTCAAGGGCGAGAAGTCCGACCCGTCCGAGGTGCGCGTCCGCGTCATGAACGGCGGCGCCCCGGCCGGCAGCGCACAGCAGGAGCTGGCCTACCTCCAGACCGACGCCGGCGTCACCAAGTCCGAGAACGCGGGCAACGCCGACGCGGAGGTCGCGAAGACCACCCTCGAATACGCCCCCGACCAGGCCGCCCAGGCCCGCGCCCTCGCCGAGATCCTCGGCCTGTCCGGCGCGGCGATGAAGCCCGGCGAGAGCGTCACCAACGCCCAGGGCCTGCCCACCATGACCCTCACCCTCGGCAAGGACTTCAAGGGCGCCGGAGTCAAGCTCGACGCAGCCTCCGTCAAGACGCCGGACGTGGAGAAGTCCACGGCCGACCAGAAGCAGTGCGCCAGTTGACCTGATAGGCCCGTCGTACGTCTCACAGGGCGGCGACGGGCCCGCGCGGTGGCGCGGAGGCGGGGAGAGGGACGCGGAAATGACGCGGAGCAGTGTGCAGGGGGAGGACACGCGGCAGGGCGCATCGGACGCCCCCGAGCGTGCGGAGGCGGCCGGGAAGGCGGACAGCGACGACGGCGACAGCGGTTCGGAGGCCGGCAGACGCCGGGACCGTCCGCGCAGGGGCCGCCGTGCGCTCCGCTGGACCGCGGTGGTGCTCGCCGTGCTCATGGCCGGTACGGCGGGCGCCGGATACCTCTACTACGAGCACCTCAACGACAACATCAAGAAGGACGCCCTCAACCTGGGCGACAACAAGGTCGCGGCGCCGACGCCGAACGCGGCCGGGCAGACCCCGCTGAACATCCTCGTCATCGGCTCGGACGCGCGGGACAGCGAGGCGAACCAGCAACTCGGCGGCGCCCGCGAGACGTTCGGCGCCACGCCGCTCGCGGACGTGCAGATGCTGGTGCACCTGTCCGCCGACCGCAGCAACATGTCGGTCGTCAGCATGCCGCGCGACACCCTCGTGAAGATCCCCAAGTGCACCGACCCGGACGACGGGAAGGTCTACCCGGCGAGCGAGGGCCGGGTGATGACCAACCAGAGCCTCGGCCACGGCGGTCCCGGCTGCGCGGTGGCCACCTGGCAGGAGCTCACCGGCATCCACATCGACCACTTCGTGATGGTCGACTTCGCGGGCGTGGTGTCGATGGCGGACGCCGTCGGCGGCGTCCCGGTCTGCGTGGACGCCAACATCCACTCGCGCGACAGTCAGGGCCACGGCTCCGGCCTGAAGCTCGAGAAGGGCACGCATCCGGTCAAGGGCGAGCAGGCCCTGCAGTGGCTGCGCACCCGCTACGGCTTCGAGGACGGCAGCGACCTCGCGCGGGCCAAGGCCCAGCACATGTACCTGAACTCGATGGTCCGGACGCTGCGCGAGAACGCGACCCTGAGCAGCCCGAACAAGCTGCGCAGGCTGGCCGAGGAGGCCACCCGGGCGCTCACGGTCGACCCGGGCCTCGACACCGTCAAGAAGCTGTACGACCTCAGCGACGAGCTGCGCAAGGTGAAGCCGGAGCGCATCACCATGACCACGATGCCCAACCGGTACGTGGGCGCCCGCGTGGAGCCGACCGAGGACGCCGAGCAGCTGTTCCGACTGGTGCGGGAGGACATAGCGCTGGACGGCGAGGACGCCGGGAAGAAGCCGGCCGACGAGGGGACGAAGGTCTCGGACGACCCGGTCGCCGCCGACGACGAGATCGCCGTCCAGATACGCAACGGCACCCGCACGGACAGCCTCGGCGCGGCCCGCGGACGCGCGAACACCGTCGCCGGGCTGCTGGTGGAGCAGGGCTTCGCCAAGGCCGTCGCGGACCCCTCGGTGCTGCCGAGCGAGGACCGTACGGTCGTCCGCTACCCGAGCGCCGACCTGGAGGGCGACGCACAGCGGGTCGCCGAGTCCCTGGGGATTCCGATGAGTTCGGTGCGGCGGTCGACCGACGTCTCGGGTGTCACGCTCGTCGTCGGCGCCGACTGGCGCGAGGGAACGACGTACGAGGCGCCCGCGTCCGACGACCGGACCCCGGAGTCGGCCGAGGCCCTCAACGGCGCGGACGAGAGCGCCTGCATGCACGTGAACCCGGCGTTCACCTGGTCCTGAGGGTGCCGTCGGTCCTGAGGGAGACGTCGGTCCTGACGGACGTCACCGCGTCCCGGCGGCGTCGGCCTCGGCATCCGGTTGGACCGCCGGGCGCCGCGACGCGATGACCCGCTTGGCCAGCGACCGCGGGCTGGTCAGAAAGCCCCAGCCCCAGGACATGTGCATGGTCGCCAGCGCCACCGGGATCCGCGCCCGCGCCTTCAGCCCCAGCCCCTTGCCCGCCGGGAGCGAGCCGGCGGCGATCGCGGCCAGGTAGCCGCCGGGAACCACGAAGCCCCACGGGGTCAGCGCCGCGCCCACCACTACGCCGGCCGCGATGGCGCACACGGCCGTCGGCGGGGCGAGGTAGCGCAGGTTGATGGAGCCGGAGTGGTAGCGGGCGACGACGTGCCGCCAGCGGCCGTAGTCCTTGTACTGCTTGGCCAGCGCCCGCACGGACGGCCGCGGGCGGTAGGACACCTTCAGCTCCGGCGAGAACCAGATCAGGCCGCCGGCCTCGCGGATGCGGAAGTTCAGCTCCCAGTCCTGGGCGCGGATGAACTCCTCGTTGTAGCCGCCCTGGCGTTCCAGTGCCTCGCGGCGGAACACCCCCAGGAACACGGTCTCGGCGGGGCCCGCCTGCCCACCCGTGTGGAAGGCGGCGTTGCCGACGCCGATCTTCGACGTCATCGCGGCGGCGACGGCGTCCTCCCAGGCGTTCTCGCCCTCGGCGTGCATGATGCCGCCGACGTTCTGCGCGCCGGTCTCCTCAAGGAGCCGTACGGCCGTGGCGATGTAGTTCGGCGAGAGCATGCCGTGGCCGTCGACGCGGACGACTACCGGATGGCGGGAGGCCTTGATCGCGGCGTTCAGCGCGGCGGGCGTACGGCCGGTGGGATTCGGCACGGTGTGCACGCGCGGATCCTCGGCGACGAGTTCTGCGGCGATCTCGTCCGTACGGTCCGCGGAGGGACCGAGGGCGATCACGACCTCCATCTCGCCGGCGTACTCCTGGGCGAGGATGGCGCGGACGGAGCCGCGCAGATGCCGTTCCTCGTTGAGGACGGGCATGATCACGGAAACGGCGGGCGGCCGCACGTCGGACTTGGCGTTCATCGGTGCTCACGTTACCGCGAACGGGGGACACGGGTGCGCGCCGCGGGGGTCACAGCCCCGGGCAGCAGATCGTATGGGCCTACGGTGCTCACGGATCCCACGTCCGGCCGCTCGGCCCGTCCCCGCGGAGGTGTCACCTTGCCCACGCCGCCCCGCTCCCCCCGGGTCCCGGCCTCGTCCCCCCGTGGCGGCCCGCCGCCGCAGCGCGGCGGCCCGCGTCCGTCCCGCCGCCCGGCGAGGCCCCCCGTACGGCGGAAGAAGCCGCGCTGGGCCATGCGGGCGGTGACCGCTCTGTCCGTGGTGGTGCTCGCCTCCGCCGGGATCGGGCACGCGGTGCTCTCCGGTCTGGACTCGGACATCTCGCGGGTCGACGCCTTCAAGGACATGAAGAACCGGCCGCGGGCGGGCGACGGCATGAACGTGCTGCTGGTCGGCACCGACGGCCGCGACCGGATCAGCGAGGAGGAACGGCGGAAGTACCGGCTCGGCGGCGCTCCCTGCCACTGCACCGACACGATCATGATCGTGCACATCTCGGAGGACCGGGAACGCGCGAGCGTGGTCAGCCTGCCGCGGGACTCCTACGCCGAGACACCCGACCACACCGACCGCACCACCGGGGAGCAGCACAAGGGGCACCCCCTCAAGCTGAACGCGGCCTACGCGGAGGGCGGCCCGCAGCTGACCATCCGCACAGTCGAGAACATGACCCGGGTGAAGATCGACCACTACCTGGAGGTCGACTTCACCAGCTTCATGAAGACGGTGGACGTCCTCGGCGGGGTGCGGATCTGCACCGTCCAGCCGCTCAAGGACAGCTACTCCGGGCTCGACCTGCCGGCCGGCACCCACGAGCTGACGGGCGGGCAGGCGCTGCAGTACGTCCGCGCCCGCCACCTGGACGGGGCCTCGGACCTGAGCCGGATGAAGCGCCAGCAGCGCTTCCTGGCCGCTCTGATCGACCGGGCGACCTCCTCGGGGCTGCTGCTGAACCCGCTGAAGTTCCGTGACGTCACCCAGGCGGTGCTGGGCTCGGTGCGGGCCGACGAGGGCTTCGGCACCGACGAGCTGCTGGCGCTCGGTCGGGCGATGCGGAACTTCTCGCCGTCCTCGTCCGAGTTCACCACCGTGCCGATCGGGCAGATGGGCTACGCCGTCAAGGGTGTCGGTTCGACCCTGAAGTGGGACCCGGTCAAGTCCGAGCGGATCTTCGACGCCCTGCGCGAGGACGAGCCGCTGGCCGCCCCCAAGCCGAAGCCGAAGGGTCCGGCGCCGGTCCGGGTTCCGGTGGACCCGAAGCAGATCCGGGTCCAGGTGGAGAACGGCACGCACACGCGAGGGCTCGGCAAGCGGGTCGACGACGCGCTGGCCGCGACCGGGTTCCGCACCACCCGGGTCCCCAGGAACGCCACCGACCGCGCGGTCCAGCGGACCGTCGTCGCCTTCGACCCCCGCTGGGACCGCTCGGCGAAGTCGCTGGCCGCCGCCCTGCCCGGCAGCGAGCTGCGGCCGGTCAAGGGCCAGGGCCCGACGCTGAAGGTGGTGGCGGGCGCCGACTTCAAGGAGGTCGTGAAGGTGAGGCCGGCGGATCCGCCGCAGGAGTCGGGCACGGTGGTGCGGGGCGACGAGGTGGTGTGCGGGGAGAAGTGATCCGGCGGGGCCCCACCGGGGCTCCGCCGGCCTCAGTTGCCCGTCACGGTGACCTTCTCGTCGTTCTTCAGCTGCTCGACCAGCTTCTTCACCTTTGCGTCGTCCCACTTGAGGTTTCCGCCGACGCTGCCCGAGACCGGCATGTTCATCGAGGTGCCGTCGCCGCCGCTGACGCTCTTCATCGCCCAGAACATGCTCGCCAGGTCGAACAGGCCCATGTCCTTGTCGACGATGAGGGAGTCCAGGCCGGCGCCCATGGTCGGGTACAGCTTGAACGGGTTGAGGACGGTCGACGGGGTGGCCACCTGGCTCGCCAGCGCCGACAGGAATTTCTGCTGGTTCTTGGTGCGGTCCAGGTCGGAGCCGGCCAGCGCGTAGCGGGTGCGGACGAAGGCGAGGGCGTCCTCGCCGTTCAGGGTCTGCTTGCCCTTCTTCAGGTCGGCGCCGGACTTCGGGTCCTTGATGTCCTGCGGGATGTCCATCTCGACGCCGCCGACCGCGTCCACGATGTTCGCGAAGCCGGCGAAGCCGATCTCCACGTAGTGGTCCAGGCGCAGCCCGGTGTTGTGCTCGATGGTGCGCACCAGCAGCTCGGGGCCGTCCTCCGCGTACGCGGCGTTCAGCTTCACGTGCCGGCCCGTGCCCTCGTACTTCTTCCCGGACTCGGAGCCGACGAAGCTCGGGATCTCCACGTCCGAGTCACGGGGCAGCGAGATCAGCGTCGACCCGTTGTCCCCGGTGTGCAGGATCATCATCGAGTCGGTGCGCTTGCCCTCGGCGGAGCCGGTGTGCAGGTCCTTCTTCTGCTCGTCGGTCATGCCCTCGCGGCTGTCGGAGCCGACGATCAGGTAGTTCGTGCCCTCGCCGGCGCCGGGCCGCTCGATGACCTTGGACAGGTCGACCTCGCGGTTGAGCTTGGAGTCGGCCCAGAAGTACGTGCCGACGGTGGTGACGACCAGCGCGGTCACCACCGTGATCGCCGTCCACTTGATCCGGCGGCGCCAGTCGGGCGCGGGGCGGCCCGGTCCTGGACCGCCGGGGCCTCGGCCGCCGGGGCTGCCGGGGCTGCCGTAGACCTGGCCGGTGTTGTAACCGCTGTCGTAGCCGTCGCCGCCGTGGCCCCGGCCGTCGACGTACGACGGCTGCTGCGGCACCCCGGCGCCGTACGGCGGTGCGGACGGGCCCGGGCCGGGCGGCGGCGCCTGGCCGCGGCGGACCTGCCGCATCACGCGGGCGCTCTCGGGCCGCGCGCTCGCGCTGCCGCGTCCGTACCCGCTGCGGCGGTTGTCACCGGACCATCCCTCGGGCCAATCATTCATGCGCACCAGTGTGCAGGTCCGCGCCATGGGCCATACAAGGGTCGTCGGAAAATCAGGTCAGTGCTGTTGCGAAGCTGACACAAATTACTCGGATGTCGTCCCGGCATAAGGTGGAGGCCATGACAGACCAGGCAGAACAGGCCTCGGCCGCGCGGTCGGCGACTCCGGAGATCCCGGGCAAGCCGACCTCGGCGTCCCGCACCACCCTCAGCCACATCATGACCCACGGCGACACCAACCTCCTGGGCACGGTGCACGGCGGAGTGATCATGAAGCTCGTCGACGACGCGGCGGGCGCCGTGGCCGGACGGCACTCCGGCGGCCCCGCCGTCACCGCGTCGATGGACGAGATGGCGTTCCTCGAACCGGTCCGCGTCGGCGACCTCGTCCATGTGAAGGCCCAGGTCAACTGGACCGGCCGCAGTTCCATGGAGGTCGGCGTCCGGGTCCTGGCCGAACGCTGGAACGAGTCCACCCCGGCAACCCAGGTCGGCTCGGCGTACCTGGTCTTCGCCGCGGTCGACGCGGACGGCAAGCCGCGCACGGTCCCGCCGGTGCTCCCGGAGACGGAGAAGGACAAGCGCCGCTACCAGGAGGCCCAGATCCGCCGCACCCACCGCCTGGCCCGCCGCCGCGCGATCATGGAGCTGCGGGAGCGGCGGGTGGCGGAGGGGTACGAGGACTGACCGCCCCGGGGCGATCTAGGTACACCTCACCTCGAACCAGAGCAGCTTTCCGGCGCCGCGTCCGAGCAGCTCGTCACCGAGTGACCAGCCGCCCCACGAGTCGGCGCACGCCTGTACGAGGTGCAGTCCGCGTCCGCCGCCCGCGGTTTCCGGCGGGGCGGGAGCCGTGCGGCTGCCGTCCGGCGGTTGCGCGAAGGGGGCGGGGATGTGCGGGTGGCTGTCCCACACGCCGACCCGCAGCCGTCCGTCGCTCAGCGCGGTGAGCCGTAGCGAACAGGGTCCGCGCGTGTGCCGGTAGGCGTTGGTGACCATCTCGGACGTCAACAGCTCGACGGTGTCGAGTACTTCGTGCCGACCGTGTCCGCCGAGGGCGGCCCGTACGGTCATGCGTGCGACGCGTGCGGCTCTGGGGTCGTGGGGCAGGCGGAGGGCGTACACCCAGGTGTCGGGCAGGGATACGGTGCCCATGAAGGCCTCCGAGAGAGAGGGGATTCGGCTTGCCCAACGGCCGCGACTTGCGGTGGCTGTGCCTGTAGGGGTGCGCTTCCGGCTTATGGATGCGGGGAGTTGGGCGGTACGGGTACTACCGTAGAGCCGCCTGGGAGATTCATCTCCCGGTTTGAAGAGATGTACCTGCAATTGCCTCGTGTGGGTTACGAGCGCGCCGCACAGCGGCTTGAGAAGAGGTGTCTTGCCACCCGTCAACAACGCCACTCTGCGCCAGCGACGCCTGGGCGCCGAGCTGCGCAAACTCCGCGAACGCTCCGGGTTCACAGTCACGCAGGCCGCCGCGCACCTGGGCGTCAACCAGGGACGGGTCAGCATGATCGAGACCGGTCGCAGCGCGCTCAGCGCCGACCGCGTCCGGGCGATGGCTTCCGCGTACGACTGTGGCGACGAGGAGCTGATCACCGCCTTGGCCGGGATGACCGGGCGTCGGACTCGTGGCTGGTGGGAAGAGTACCGCGAGCACCTGCCAGCGGCCCTTGTGGACCTGGCGGAACTGGAGCACCACGCCACCGGCCTACGCGTGGCCCTCGCGATGCACATCCCCGCGATGTTGCAGACGACGGATCACGCCCGCGCCCTCTTCCGGGCCGTGGTCCCGGCCATGAGGCAGTACGAGATCGAGCACCGCCTCACCCATCGCATCAAACGCCAGGGCGTCCTCCACCGGGAGGCCCCGCCTCCGTACTCGGCGATCATTCACGAGTCGGCTCTCCGCATGGGCTTCGGCGGCCCGGAAGTCGCGCGCGATCAGCTCAGACACCTGCTGAACATGGGTGAACTGCCGAACGTCACAGTCCGGGTCATCCCCTTCGGGGCGAAGTACTACCCCAGCACGGGGCAGTCTTTCGACTACATCGAGGGAGCCGTGCCCCAACTCGACACCGTGCAGCTGGATACCCATCACGGTGGCTGCGGCTTTCTGGACGCGGAGGCGCAGCTGGGCAAGTACCGTGCCGTGCTGGATCACATGGAGTCTTGCGCGCTCGACACCGCCGAATCGCGCGACTTCATTCAGGAACTCACGCAGGACATGTGAGAGAGGCCGACCATGCGAACACTTCAGTGGCAGAAGTCCACGTACAGCGGCGACAGTTCGAACTGCGTCGAAGTGGCCGCGACCCCGACCACGATCCTGGTCCGGGACTCCAAGGATCCGGCCGGGCCCCGCCTCGCCCTCCGACCCGCCACGTGGACGAGCTTCGCCGCCTACGCCGCCATTACCCGAAAAGCGTGAACACTCTGCGGCCACCTGTCATCCACCCGCTCAAAAGAGCGGCCCGAGGACAGTGACCACCAGAGTGCTCACGCTTTTCCCGACGCCCTACGGCAGGTTGCGCGCCATCACGATCCGCTGGACCTGGTTCGTGCCCTCGTAGATCTGCGTGATCTTCGCGTCGCGCATCATGCGCTCCACCGGGTAGTCACGGGTGTAGCCGTAGCCGCCGAGGAGCTGGACCGCGTCCGTGGTGACCTCCATCGCCACGTCGGAGGCGAAGCACTTGGCGGCGGCGCCCTGGAAGGTCAGGTCGCTGTCGCCCCGCTGCGACTTGGCGGCGGCGGCGTACGTCAGCTGGCGGGCGGCCTCGATCTTCATGGCCATGTCGGCGAGCATGAACTGGATGCCCTGGAAGTCGGCGATCGGCTTGCCGAACTGCTTGCGCTCCTTGACATAGCCCTTGGCGTAGTCGAGGGCGCCCTGGGCGATGCCGAGGGCCTGGGCGGCGATGGTGATGCGGGTGTGGTCCAGCGTCTGCATCGCGGTGGCGAAGCCGGTGCCCCCCTCGCCGATCATGCGGTCGGCGGGGATGCGGACGTTGTCCAGGTAGACCTCGCGGGTCGGGGAGCCCTTGATGCCGAGCTTCTTCTCCGGGGCGCCGAAGGAGACGCCCTCGTCGGACTTCTCGATGACGAAGGCGGAGATGCCCTTGGAGCGCTTGGTGGGGTCGGTGACGGCCATCACCGTGTAGTACTCCGACTCGCCCGCGTTGGTGATCCAGCGCTTGACGCCGTTGAGGACCCAGAAGTCGCCGTCACGGACGGCCTTGGTCTTCATGCCGGCCGCGTCGGAGCCGGCGTCGGGCTCGGAGAGGCAGTAGGAGAACATGCCGTCGCCCTTGGCGAGCGGGGTCATGTACTTCTTCTTCAGCTCCTCGGAGCCGGAGAGGATCACCGGCAGGGAGCCGAGCTTGTTCACGGCCGGGATGAGGGACGAGGACGCGCAGACGCGGGCGACCTCCTCGATGACGATCACCGTGGCGAGGGCGTCGGCGCCCGCGCCGCCGTACTCCTCGGGGACGTGCACCGCGTGCAGGTCGTTCGCGGTCAGGGCGTCGAGGGCCTCCCGCGGGAAGCGGGCCTCCTCGTCCACCGCCGCGGCGTGCGGCGCGATCTTCGCCTCGGCCAGGGAGCGGACGGCGTCCCGGAGCATGTCGTGCTCCTCGGACGGGCGGTACAGGTCGAAGTCAGCCGATCCGGCCAAGGTCTCTCACGCTCCAAAACGCTGTGATGCTGGGCACGCTAACTACCGTTAAGTAACCCAAATTTTAGAGCCCCGTCCACGTCCGTGGATAGGTGAGCTTGACGACAGCCGACCGGAAGGGTTTTCCCCCGTCCCGGATATGCTCGGGCGCGCACCTCCGCCGTACACCTCTGGAGCACCTATGGCCCTCAAGATCACCGTGATCGGCACCGGCTATCTCGGCGCGACCCATGCGGCGGCGATGGCCGAGCTGGGTTTCGAGGTGCTTGGCCTGGACGTGGTGCCCGAGAAGATCGAGATGCTCCAGCGTGGCCAGGTCCCGATGTACGAGCCGGGCCTCGAGGAGCTGCTGGGCAAGCACGTCGCCGGGATCGAGGGGTCCAGCGGGCGACTGCGCTTCACCACCGACTTCGCCGAGGTCGCCGCCTTCGGCGACGTGCACTTCCTGTGCGTGAACACGCCGCAGAAGCACGGCGAGTACGCCTGTGACATGTCGTACGTCGAATCCGCGCTGGCCTCGCTGGCCCCGCATCTGACCGGCCCCGCGCTGGTCGTCGGCAAGTCGACCGTGCCCGTGGGCTCCGCCGACCGGCTGGCCCGCTACCTCGCCGAGCACGCGCCGGCCGGTGACGACGCCGAGCTGGCCTGGAACCCGGAGTTCCTGCGCGAGGGCTTCGCCGTGCAGGACACGCTGCACCCCGACCGGATCGTGGTCGGCGTGCGCAGCGAGCGAGCGGAGAAGCTGCTGCGCGAGGTGTACGCGACGCCGGTGTCGGAGGGCTCGCCGTTCGTCGTCACCGACTTCCCGACGGCCGAGCTGGTGAAGACCTCCGCGAACTCCTTCCTCGCCACCAAGATCTCCTTCATCAACGCGATGGCGGAGGTGTGCGAGGCGGCCGACGGCGACGTCGCCAAGCTGGCCGAGGCCATCGGGTACGACGACCGGATCGGGAAAAAGTTCCTGCGGGCCGGGATCGGGTTCGGCGGCGGCTGTCTGCCGAAGGACATCCGGGCGTTCATGGCGCGCGCCGGTGAGCTGGGCGCCGACCAGGCGCTCACCTTCCTGCGCGAGATCGACTCGATCAACATGCGCCAGCGCGGCCAGATGGTGGAGCTGACCCGGCAGGCGCTGGGCGGCGGCCCCTTCCTCGGCAAGCGGGTCGCGGTGCTCGGCGCCACCTTCAAGCCCGACTCGGACGACGTACGGGACTCCCCCGCGCTGAACGTCGCCGGGCAGGTCCACCTCCAGGGCGCCCAGGTGACGGTGTACGACCCCAAGGGCATGGAGAACGCCCGGCGGCTGTTCCCGACGCTCGGCTACGCCGACTCCGCGCTGGAGGCGGTGCGGGGCGCCGACGTCGTCCTGCACCTGACGGAGTGGCGGGAGTTCCGCGAGCTGGACCCGGAGGCGCTGGGCGAGGCCGTGACGGCCCGGGTGATCCTCGACGGACGCAACGCCCTGGACCCGCAGGCCTGGCGGAAGGCCGGCTGGACGTACCGGGCGATGGGCCGTCCGACGGCGTAGCCCGCCGTACCCGAAGAACGCCCGTTCAACGGGTGACGCCGGTTCGGCCGAGGCTCAGTCGGCCGAACCGGCGCCTTCTGCATTCTGCATCACAGGGCGGCCCAGCGGCCGGTGAACCCCCTCTGAGTCACGCCTCCTTGGCCCGGTACCGGCGCATCTTGGCGCGTGCCCCGCACACCTGCATCGAGCACCAGCGGCCGCGTCCGGCCGGGCTGCGGTCGTAGTACGCCAAGTGGCAGTCGGCGGCCTCGCAGGCCTTGAGCCGGATCCAGGTGCCCGCGACCAGTGCCTCGGCGACGGCGGCGGCGACACGGGCGGGCAGGGAGTCGTCCCCGGCCGGGGCGAGGGCGGCGGAGCCGTCGGCCGCGTCGACCGTCACCACCAGCGGGGCTCCGGCGAGCAGCTCGCCGAGCGGGGTCACCGTGCGGTGCGGCGGGTGGCCGGCGTGGGCGAGCAGGGTCGCGCGCAGGGACTCGCGCAGCTCGCGGGCCCCGGGGACGTCGTCCTCCGTCAGGCCGAACCGCGCCCGGCCCTCCGGTGTGTCCAGGGAGTCGGCGCCCGTCTCGATGTCCAGCGTGTTCACCAGGGTCTCGACCAGGTCCAGGCCTCCCGGTGCGGGCGATCTCTCACTCATGCTTGCGACGTTACCGCCAATAGGGCAGCATGCAGTAACCGTTACTGGTTACCCGCGCTTTGCCGGTAACCGAAGTACGCGGACTTCAAGGAGGAAGCCATGGCTGTCGCCGAACTGGGCGTCGTCGTCCTGGACTGTCCCGACCCCCACTCACTGGCCCGCTTCTACGCCGGCGTCCTCGGCGGCACCGTCGAGGACAAGAGCGACGACCAGTACGAGTGGGTCGACCTGAACCTGTCCGGCGGGCAGACGCTGGCCTTCCAGGGCTCCCCCGGCTACGTACCGCCGAAGTGGCCCGGGCCCGACGGCGCGCAGCAGTTCCACCTCGACCTCGACGTCAAGGACCTGGACGCGGCCGAGAAGGCCGTGCTGGAGCTGGGCGCGAGGCCGCTGGACGCGGAGGACCGGGCCCGGACCTTCCGGGTTTACGCGGACCCGGCCGGGCACCCGTTCTGCCTCTGCGCCTGCTGAGCGAGACCCAGACCGCCCACACCGGAAGGTTCCCCATGGCACCCGTGGCACGTTTCCGTTCCGTCGTCGTCGACTGTCCCGAGCCCCGCGAGCTGGCCCGCTTCTACGCGCAGGTGGGCGGCGGCACCCCCGAGGAGCAGGACCCCGACTGGGTGGTGCTCCAGGTGCCCGGCGGGCCGCGGCTGGCCTTCCAGCGGGCGCCGGGGCTGACCCCGCCGGAGTGGCCGCGCGCCGACCGCAACGCCCAGCAGTTCCACGTCGACTTCGACGGCGGGGCGACCTGGGAGGAGATGGACGCGGCGCACGAGAAGGTGCTCGCGCTGGGCGCCCGGCCGCTGGACCTGGAGGACCGGGAGAAGAAGGACTTCATGGTGTACGCCGACCCGGCCGGGCATCCGTTCTGCCTGTGCCGGATCGAAGACGCGTGACGGTCACACGTGACGGTTATCCGTCGAGTTCGGCGATCGTCGCCGTGGAAGGCTCCCGGCGCAGCTGTGCCGCGCGGGCGGTGAAGGCCGCTCCCCGCAGTACGCGCTGGACGTTGCCCCAGGTCAGCAGGGCCACGTCCGCCTCGGCCCAGCCGCGTCGCAGCAGCTCGGCGATGAGCCGGGGGTAACAGGAGGCGTCGCCGAGCTCCAGCGGATGGGCGGTGCCGGCGTCGTAGGTGCCGGACAGGCCGACGCTCTGCGGGCCGGCCACCGTGCGGACGTGGTCGAGGTGGTCGGCGACGTCCCGGACGGTCGGGCCGGTCTGCTCGGCGGTCAGCGGCACCATGCACAGGCCCCCGGCCGCGCCCAGTTCGACGAGCAGGTCGTCGGGGAGGTTGGCGGGGTGCGGGCGCAGGGCGCGGGCGGCGGAGCGGGTGCACAGCGCGGGCGCCTTGGAGACGGCGAAGGTACGGCGGATGGTCTCGGCGGAGGCGCCGGAGAGGTCGGTGACGACGCCGAGCCGGTTCATCTCGCGGACGACCTCCTCGCCGAACCGGGTCAGCCCCGTCTCGCTCGCCCAGGTCGCCCCGGTCAGCGTGACCACGCGCAGGCCGAGGGCGTGCAGGGAGCGCAGGATGCCGAGGCAGTCCCCGAGAGCGGCGGCGCCGGCGGGGCCGGGCAGCACGGCGACCCGGCCGCAGTTGCGGGCGTCGATGGCCTGCCCGGCGTCGAACGCCATGCGCAGCCCCTCCGGATGGGCCCGGACGACCATCTTGACCAGGTCCAGCTGCTCCATGGTGGCGCCGACGGCCCGGTCCCCGTCGATGGCGTCGGGCAGGTGCAGCGACCAGAACAACGCCCCCACATGGCCCTCGCGGAGCCGCGGCACGTCGGTGTCGACGGCGCTCTCGCCGAGCTCCAGGTCGTACCAGGGCAGGTGCTTGAGCGCCCAGGGCAGGCCGCTGTAGCCGTCGGCGACGGGGTGGGCGGCCAGCACGGCGTGCGCCCGGGTGAGCGGCTCGTCGTCGGGGTCGGACACGGGCGCGTAGGGCTCCGGCGGGAAGGCCTCCGCGGCAGGCGGCACGGACAGGTCGACGAGCCCGCCGGCCTCGGTGCTGGTGTGCAGGTCGTCCTGGAGGTCTGCCATGGCGGGCTCCGTACGGTCGTCGTGCGTTACCGTCACCGTCGCACGGAGCGGAAAGGGCTTCCTGGTGGGTGGGGCGTTCGGGGGTACGCCGCTCAGCCCCGGGCCGCCGCCTCGATCACCTCGTCCAGGGTGTCCCGGGAGCGGAGCAGGTCGGCGATCATCCGGTCGATGCGGGCGCGTTCGGCGGAGAGGTCGGCGACCAGCCGGGGCGTGGCCACGACCGAGGGTCCGCCGTCCGCGTCCCGCATGCACGGCAGCAATTGTGCGATCTTGCTGCTGCACAGCCCCGCCGCGAACAGCTCCTGGATGCGTACGACCCGGTCGACGGCCGCCTCCGCGTACTCGCGGTGCCCGCCGGGCGTACGCTCGGCCGCGAGCAGGCCCTGCTTCTCGTAGTACCGCAGCGAGCGCTCGCTGACGTTCGTGCGCCGGGCGAGTTCACCGATCCGCATGCGTACGTCTCCTCACCGGGTCTCCGGAGCTTGATTCTGACACTCATGTCAGGTTCTACCGTACGGGCATGTCGAACACAACAGAGCTCCTCGCCTCCGCTCCCCTCGGCCCGCTCACCCTCCCCAACCGCCTGGTGATGGCCCCCCTGACCCGCAACCGCGCGGAGGCCGACGGCACCCCGACCCCGCTCATGGCCACCTACTACGCCCAGCGCGCCGCCGCCGGTCTGATCGTCGCCGAGGCGGCGACGCCGAACGCGGTCGGGCAGACGTACCCGAACATCACCGCCGTCCACAGCGCGCGGCACGTGGCGGGCTGGCGGCAGGTCACCGACGCGGTACGGGAGGCGGGCGGGCGGATGTTCCTCCAGCTCCAGCACGGCGGCCGGGTCGGCCATCCCGCGACCAGCGGGCTGACGCCGGTCGCGCCCTCGCCGGTGCCGCTGCCCGAGACGATCTTCACGCCGCAGGGGCACCGCCCGGCCGTCGTCCCGAGGGAGATGAGCGAGGAGGACATCCGCACCACCGTCGCCGACTTCGCGCGGGCCGCGCGCAACGCGCTCGACGCCGGGTTCGAGGGCGTGGAGGTGCACTCCGCCAACGGCCACCTCCTGCACCAGTTCCTGGCCGCCAACACCAACCGCCGCACCGACGGTTACGGCGGCTCCGTCGCCGCGCGGATCCGGTTCACGGCCGAGGTGGTCGAGGCCGTCGTCACCGAGATCGGCGCCGAGCGGGTGGGCCTGCGGGTCTCCCCCGGCAACACCGTCAACGGCATCGCGGAGGGCGAGACCGAGGAGCTCTACCCGGCGCTCACCGAGCGGCTCGGCGGGCTCGGGCTCGCGTATCTGCACCTGGTGTACGCCGACCCGGACGCCCCGGTGTTCCGGAAGATCCGCGCCGGGTGGCCCGGGGTGCTGATCGCCAACCCGGTGCTGGGCGAGGAGCTCTCCACGGACGCCGTGCGCCGCGCCTCCGAGCGGCTGCTGGCCGCCGGGGCGGACCTGATCGCCCTGGGCCGGCCGTTCCTGGCCAACCCGGACCTGGTGGAGCGGCTGCGGCTCGGCGCGCCGTTGAATCCGGTGCGGGACCGGTACTTCATGTACGTGGGCGGGGCGACCGGCTACACCGACTACCCCGCCCTCGGTGACGGGACCGCTCAGCCGTCCAGTGCTTCGAGCGTCGCGTTGGACGGGCCCCGCGTCGCCTGAAGCCCCCGGGCCACGTCCTCCGCGGCGCCCAGCACCCGGACCGCGTTCTTCCAGGTCAGCTTGGCCAGGTCGGCCTGGGACCAGCCGCGGTCGAGCAGCTCGGCGATCAGGTTCGGGTAGCCGGACACGTCGTCCAGGCCGTCGGGCGTGAAGGCCGTGCCGTCGTAGTCGCCGCCGATGCCGAGGTGGTCGACGCCGGCGACCTCGCGCATGTGGTCGAGGTGGTCGGCGACCGTGGACACCGTGGCGACGGGGCGCGGGGTGCCTTCCTCGAAGGCGCGGTGGATCTTCATCGCCTCGGGGCCGGAGTCGAGGTGGTGGAAGCCGTGCGTCCGCATGTTGTCGTCGGCGGCGGCCGTCCAGTCCACCGCCGCCTGGAGCACGAACTTCGGCACGAACGTCACCATCGCCATGCCGCCGTTGGCGGACAGCCGCTCCAGCACGTCGTCCGGGATGTTGCGCGGGTGGTCGCAGACGGCACGCGCGGAGGAGTGGGAGAAGATCACCGGCGCGGTGGAGGTGTCCAGCGCGTCGCGCATCGTCGTCGCCGCCACGTGCGAGAGGTCGACCAGCATGCCCTCGCGGTTCATCTCCCGCACGACCTCGCGGCCGAAGGCCGACAGGCCGCCGACGGCGGGCTCGTCGGTCGCCGAGTCCGCCCACGCCACGTTGTCGTTGTGGGTGAGGGTCATGTAGCGCACGCCGAGCGCGTACAGCGCGCGGAGCGTGGCGAGCGAGTCGTCGATGGAGTGGCCGCCCTCGGCGCCCATGAGGGAGGCGATACGGCCCTCCGCGCGCGCGGCCTCCATGTCGGCGGCGGTCAGCGCGGCCCGCAGCTCCCCGGGGTGGCGGTCGATCAGCCGCCGTACGCAGTCGATCTGCTCCAGCGTCGCGGTCACCGCGCCCGGCAGGTCCGAGCGGACGTACACCGACCAGTACTGCGCGCCGACGCCGCCGGAGCGCAGCCGGGCGAGGTCGGTGTGCAGGTGGGCGGACTGATCGGCGGCGATGTCGCGGGCGTCGAGGTCGTAGCGGACCTGCTCGCGCAGCGCCCAGGGCAGGTCGTTGTGGCCGTCGACGACGGGGAACTCCCGCAGCAGCTCACGGGCCCGGTCGAGGGAGGTCACGGGCCTCACTTCCCGAAGCCGAAGGCCGCGGAGCCCTCGACCTTGGCGCGCAGCCGCTTGCCCTTCTCGGTGGCCTGGTCGTTGAGGTCCTGCTGGAACTCGCGCATGCGGCCCAGCAGCTCCTCGTCGTGGGCGGCGAGCATCCGCGCGGCCAGGAGGCCCGCGTTGCGGGCGCCGCCGACCGAGACGGTGGCGACGGGGACACCGGCCGGCATCTGCACGATGGACAGGAGGCTGTCCATGCCGTCCAGGTACTTCAGCGGCACCGGCACGCCGATGACGGGCAGCGGGGTGACCGAGGCGAGCATGCCGGGCAGGTGGGCGGCGCCGCCGGCCCCGGCGATGATCGCCTTCAGCCCGCGTCCGGCGGCCTGCT
Organism: Streptomyces sp. NPDC056296; assembly: GCF_042268605.1. Taxonomy (NCBI): domain Bacteria; kingdom Bacillati; phylum Actinomycetota; class Actinomycetes; order Kitasatosporales; family Streptomycetaceae; genus Streptomyces; species Streptomyces sp. NPDC056296. The sequence goes on from NZ_JBHJRX010000035.1 coordinate 53,023, forward strand.
CGCCGTAGGCGATCATCTCGTGCGGCATGCGGTGCGCGGAGACGACGTCGACCTCGTAGGGGATCTCGAACTCGTCGAGGGCCTTGGCGGCGGCCTCCATGACGGGCCAGTCGCTGTCCGACCCCATGACGATGCCGACGACTGGACTGACCGGACTGACCGGGCTGGCCTGGCTCATTCGGTGATCGTCCCTCTCAGGTAGCCGGCAGCGTGACGGGCGCGCTCCAGCACGTCGTCCAGGTCGTCGCCGTAGGTGTTGACGTGACCCACCTTGCGGCCGGGCTTCACGTCCTTGCCGTACATGTGGATCTTCAGCTGCGGGTCGCGGGCCATGCAGTGCAGGTACGCGGAGTACATGTCCGGGTAGTCGCCGCCGAGGACGTTGACCATGACCGTCCACTTGGCGCGCGGGCGCGGGTCGCCGAGGGGGAGGTCGAGGACCGCGCGGACGTGGTTGGCGAACTGCGACGTGATCGCGCCGTCCATCGTCCAGTGGCCGGAGTTGTGCGGGCGCATCGCCAGTTCGTTGACGAGGACGCGGCCGTCGCGGGTCTGGAACAGCTCGACGGCGAGGTGGCCGACGACGTCCAGTTCCTTGGCGATGCTGAGCGCCATCTGCTCGGCCCTGAGCGCCAGCGTCCCGTCGACGTCGGGGGCGGGCGCGATCACCGTGTCGCAGACGCCCTTGACCTGCTGGGACTCGACGACGGGGTACGCCACCGCCTGGCCGTGCGGGGAGCGGACCACGTTGGCGGCGAGCTCGCGGACGAAGTCGACCTTCTCCTCCGCCAGCACGGGCACCCCGGCGCGGAAGGGCTCGGCCGCCTCCTCGACGGAGTCCACCACCCACACGCCCTTGCCGTCGTACCCGCCGCGGACCGTCTTGAGGACGACGGGGAAACCGTCCCCCTCGTCCGCGAAGGCGGCCACGTCGGCCGGATCGCGCACGATCCGGTGCCGCGGGCAGGGCACGCCGATCGCGTCGAGCTTCGCGCGCATCACGCCCTTGTCCTGGGCGTGCACGAGCGCGTCAGGGCCCGGGCGCACGGGGATGCCGTCCGCCTCCAGGGCCCTGAGGTGCTCGGTCGGCACGTGCTCGTGATCGAAGGTGATCACGTCACAGCCGCGCGCGAACTCGCGCAGCGTGTCCAGATCGCGATAGTCGCCGATGACGACTTCGTTCACGACCTGCGCCGCAGAATCCTGAGGGGTGTCACTGAGGAGCTTGAACCTGATGCCCAGCGGGATGCCCGACTCGTGTGTCATACGAGCGAGCTGGCCACCGCCGACCATGCCGACTACGGGGAACGTCACACCCCTAGCGTATCGGCCGCGCGAGGCCCACCTGTTTACCGGCCGTTTCCCCGGGGATACGGCCCCCCTTTCCCGTCGCCCGGCGTCCGTCCGCAGGAAGATCGCACGTCCGGGTGGTTAGCATGAACGGATTGACGCCAACCGATGGAACGGGGGCCTGCACGACCATGGAACATGGTTCCTCGGGTGCTCATACGACTCCCCCGACGCCCCCGGTAGCCCCGGCGCCCCGCAGCGCGGTGCGGGAGCGGATCGACCGGCTGGCCCGTGAGGTCGTGAAGTTCGGCGCGGTGGGCGGCGCGGGGGTCCTGGTCAACCTCCTCGTCTTCAACCTGGTGCGGCACGTGACCGACCTCGCGGTGGTGCGGGCGAGCATCATCGCGACCGTCGTCGCGATCGTCTTCAACTACCTGGGCTTCCGCTACTTCACCTACCGGGACCGCGACAAGGGCCGCCGGACCCGCGAGATGTCGTTGTTCCTGCTGTTCAGCGCGGTAGGGCTGGTGATCGAGAACGGCGTGCTCTACACGGCGACGTACGGCTTCGGCTGGGACAGCCCGCTGCAGAGCAACATCTTCAAGTTCCTCGGCATCGGCATCGGCACGCTGTTCCGCTTCTGGTCGTACCGCACCTGGGTCTTCCGGACGCTGCCGGCCCGTGAGCCGGTGACACGGGCGGAGACCTTCCTGGAGCACGAGCAGCCGACGGTGGTGCGCACCACGGACGGCACCCCGGCGGCCCACCGCTGACGGCGGCCGGGCCCTGCCCGCGCGGTACGCCTAGCGCACCGTCTGTCCCGAGTCCCCGGACGACTTCTTCGACGGCGGTGTGCGCGACAGGAACAGGCCGAACACCGGAGGCCGGCCCTGCAACAGCTCCAGCCGGCCGCCGTCCGCCTCGGCCAGGTCGCGGGCGACGGCCAGGCCGATACCCGTCGAGTTCCGCCCGCTGATCGCGCGCTCGAAGATCCGCGCCCCCAGGTCGCCCGGCACGCCGGCCCCCTCGTCGGTGACCTCGACCACCGCCTGGTTGCCGGTCACCCGGGTCCGCAGGGCCACCGTGCCGCCACCGTGCATCAGTGAGTTCTCGATCAGCGCGGCCAGCACCTGCGCCACCGCGCCCGGGGTGCCCACGGCCGTCAGATGCCGTTTGCCGGAACTGACGATCGCCCGCCCCTCGCTGCGGTAGGCGGGGCGCCACTCGGCGATCTGCTGATGGATGACGTCGTCCAGTTCGAAGGTGACGGCGGAGCCGCTGCGCGGGTCGCGGGAGTTCGTCAGCAGCCGGTCCACGACGTCCGTCAGCCGCTCCACCTGCGACAGCGCGATCGCCGCCTCGTCCTTCACCGTCTCCAGTTCCTCGGTGAGGGTGATCTCCTCCAGCCGCATGGACAGCGCCGTCAGCGGTGTACGCAGCTGGTGGGAGGCGTCGGCGGCCAGGCGGCGCTCGGCGGTGAGCATCCGGGCGATGCGCTCGGCGGAGGAGTCCAGCACGTCCGCGACCCGGTCCAGCTCGGGGACGCCGTAGCGCTTGTGCCTCGGGCGCGGGTCGCCGGAGCCGAGGCGTTCGGCGGTCTCGGCGAGGTCGGTGAGCGGGGAGGCGAGGCGGTTGGCCTGCCGGATCGCCAGCAGCACCGCCGCGATCACCGCGAGCAGCGCCACCAGACCGATGATCAGCAGGGTCCGGCCGACCTCGCGGGTCACCGAGGAACTCGGCTCCTCGACGAGGACCGTCTCGCCCTCCTCGCCGGTGGCCTTGCCCCGGATGACCTCACCGGTCGGCCGGCTGCCGACCTCGATGACCGGCTTGCCTGGGATGCGGATCTCGGCGTACCGGGCGTCCCGGACCTGCTCCCGGAGGAACTTGGCGTCGACGGACCCGGCGCCGAGCAGCCGGCTGTCCACGATGCTGGCCAGCCGCACCGCCTCCAGGTCGACCCGTTCCTGGGCGGAGCTGCTGATCGTCCGGGTTTCGACGATCACGAGGGAGACGCCGAAAACGGCGATCACGACGAGCACCACGGCGAGCGTGGACTGGATCAGTCGACGGCGCATGTCCTCTTACCCGGGCAGGCCCTGAGAACTTCTCGGGGGCTCAGTTCTTCTCGAAACGGAATCCCACGCCGCGCACGGTGGCGATGTAGCGGGGGTTGGCCGCGTCGTCCCCCAGCTTCTTGCGCAGCCAGGAGATGTGCATGTCGAGGGTCTTGGTCGACGACCACCAGGTGGTGTCCCAGACCTCGCGCATCAGCTGGTCGCGGGTGACGACCCGGCCGGCGTCGCGCACCAGCACCCGCAGCAGGTCGAACTCCTTGGCGGTGAGCTGGAGCTCCTCCTCGCCCATCCAGGCCCGGTGCGACTCGACGTCGATGCGCACACCGTGCGTGGCGGCCGGCTGCGGGGGCTCGACGGCACCGCGCCTCAGCAGGGCGCGGACCCGGGCGAGCAGCTCGGCGAGGCGGAAGGGCTTGGTGACGTAGTCGTCGGCGCCCGCGTCCAGACCGACGACGGTGTCCACCTCGTCGGCGCGCGCGGTCAGGACCAGGATCGGCACGGCGTGGCCCTCGGACCGCAGCCGGCGGGCGACCTCCAGCCCGTCCATGCCCGGCAGGCCCAGGTCCAGCACGACCAGGTCGATGCCGCCCTGCAGCCCGGCGTCGAGTGCGGTGGGTCCGTCCTCACGCACCTCGACCTCGTACCCTTCCCGGCGCAGTGCGCGGGCCAGCGGCTCCGAGATGGACGCGTCGTCCTCGGCGAGCAGTACACGGGTCATGAGCTGATGGTAGTCCGCTCGGAGCAGCGCCCGGGGCGTGATCGCCCCGAGGGTCTCTTACCTACGGACAAGCCGGGCACCCGCCGCGTGACCTGCCCGTCCGACCCCCGCCGATCCGCCACCGGCCCTCTGTGCGAACCTGCGGCAGTGGGGTGTCATCCTGTGATGGACCTTCGAAAGATCGTTCGCGGTTCCTTCATTACCTGTGATCCGCGTCTCAAGTCCTTCCATACCGGGCGGTGTCCTGCCGTATGGTGAATCAGCGCCTGTAGCACCCAGGGGACCTTTGGCGACAGTTTCGACGCTGAGGGTCTCTTTTGTGTGCGGGTCGGCCCCCACGGCCGACCTTGAAAGGAATGACCTGTGGCCGGGCCTCACCGCGTGCACTGACGTGCGCGGAGGCGTGGATCCCGGTGGCCGCCGTCCACCGCTTCGCAATCCGGAGCGGAATCCCTCAGGCGTGGGGTGGGCGGGTGACGGCCGCCGGTGCCGGCCGCCCCCCACCGGGCGCGCATCGCCTCATGAGCGCGTCCCGACCAGCAAGGATCGACCATGGCGTCCAGCCTGACGAAGGACTCGGTCTCTCCGGGCACCCCCGGTTCCGAGAAGACCTTCTTCGGCCACCCCCGCGGACTGGCCACACTCTTCATGACCGAGATGTGGGAGCGTTTCTCCTACTACGGCATGAGGGCTCTGCTCCCGCTGTACCTGGTGGCCCCCGGCGGTCTCGGCATGAACGCCGGCACCGCGACCGCGATCTACTCGGTGTACCTCTCGCTGGTGTACTTGCTCACGATGCCGGGCGGCTGGTTCGGCGACCGTGTCTGGGGTCCCCGCAAGACCGTCGCCGTCGCCGGTGGCGTCATCATGCTCGGCCATCTCACGCTGGCGCTGCCCTCCTCGGGCACGTTCTTCGCGGGCCTCGGCCTGGTCGCCATCGGTTCCGGTCTCCTGAAGGCCAACATCTCGACGATGGTCGGCCAGCTCTACGACGGCCCCGACGACCCGCGCCGCGACGGTGGCTTCACCGTCTTCTACATGGGCATCAACCTCGGTGCCTTCGCGGCGCCGCTGATCATCGGCACCATCGGTGAGAGCGTCAACTGGCACCTGGGCTTCGCGCTCGCCGCGGTCGGCATGGGCCTGGGCGTGGTCCAGTTCCTGCTCGGCAGCCGCCACCTGGCCCCGCACTCCAGCGTGGTCCCGAAGCCCCTGTCGGTGGAGGAGAAGACCTCCACGCTGCGCAAGGCCGCGTTCTGGGCCGCGCTCGCCCTCGTCTTCTACGCGATCGTCGGCTTCTCCGGCAACTACACCCTGAACTGGATCCTGGTCCCGCTGACGCTGCTCGGCGTGATCATCCCGGTGCTGGTGCTGACCCGGATCAAGCGCGACAAGGAGCTGGACCGCGCCGAGCAGTCCAAGATGTCGGCGTACATCTGGTTCTTCGTCGCCGCGGCCGTCTTCTGGATGATCTACGACCAGGGCGGCTCGACCCTGGCGATCTTCGCCGACTCCTCCACCGACACCAGCGTCCTCGGCTGGGAGTTCCCGGTCTCCTGGTTCCAGTCGGTCAACCCGGTCATCATCATGGCCCTGGCCCCGGTCTTCGCCACGGTGTGGCTGGCGCTCGCCCGGCGCGGCAAGGAACCGAGCACGATCGTCAAGTTCTCCTTCGGTCTGGTCCTGGTCGGCGCGTCCTTCTTCCTCTTCCTGGCCCCGCTGGCCATCGCGGACGGCGGTCACAAGGCGGCCGCGCTGTGGCTGGTGGCGATCTACTTCGTGCAGACCTGCGGCGAGCTGATGCTCTCCCCGGTCGGCCTGTCGGTCACCACGAAGATGGCGCCCGTGAAGTACGCCTCGCAGATGATGGGCGTCTGGTTCCTGGCCGTCACCGCCGGTGACGCCACGACCGGCCTGCTCTCCATCGCCGGCGTCGACCTCAACAAGACGGGCATCGTGGCCGCGGAAGCCACGCTCGCCGTGGTCGCCGGTCTCGCGATCTGGATGTACCGCAAGCGCGTGAAGGAACTCATGGGCGACGTCCGCTGAGGCCTGCCGACCTGGCGGTTCTTGCCTACGGAGGGTCATCGCATCCCGGTGGATGCGGTGGCCCTCCGGGCGCTTTTGGGGGTGGGTGCGGGGCGTGGAGTGGGGTGGGGTGCGCGTGTGGGCGGGGCGTGGGCGCGGATGAGGCGCAAGGCGTGGGTGGCGCGCAGGTGGGGGTGCCGTGTGTGCGGGGCGCGGGGGGTGCGCGTGGGCGCGGATGAGGCGCGGGGCCTTTGAGAAGCGCACATGTAGGTGTCCTGGGACGGGCCTGGGCACCGGGGCGGGGGGATCCGGTTCCGCCCCGGCAGGTGCCGGGTGCGCACCGGCGAGGGGCGCGAAGCTCGGGGCTGCGCGGGGCGCGGGCCCAAGACGACGCAGGAGCATGAGACTGCGCGGGGCACAGGGCGGGGGGCGGCGGGCGCTCCAGGCAGCGCGGGGCACAGACCATACGGCCACAGGGCGGCGGGCGCTTGCCGCTGCACGGGACGCGGCCCGCAGGGCGACGAGCGCTGGAGAGACAGCGCGGACGCAGGGCGGCGGCTGCACATGGCGGTGGACGCTTGAGGCAGCGCGGCACAAGGCGGCGAGCGGCAGACGCAGAAGCTTGAGGCTGCGCGAGGCGCGAGCCACAGGACGGCAGCGCTGGAGAGACAGCGCGGGTGCACGGCGACCCAGGAACGCAAAGCTGCGCAGGCGCGCTGGGCGCAGGACCTGGCACGCGCAGGGGTGCAGGGGGCGGAGCCCCCGCCGGGGTCTGGGGCGGAGCCCCAGGGGCGTCGGCCTCCTGGCCAACCGAGTCGGGCGGGCGGGTGGGAAAAGGCCGGCAAGAGCGCCGCAGGCCTACGCCGGCGCTCCCAGCTCCGCCCACACCCTCTTGCCCGCGACCCCGGGCGTCCGCACCACGCCCCAGTCCAGGCACAGCCGCTGCACGATAAACATGCCGTGGCCGCCGGGACGCCCCGCACGGTGCGGGGTCCGCGGCGCCGGCTGACCCGTACCGCGGTCGGAGACCTCCAGCCGGATCACCTTCTTCTCACAGGTGATCCACAGCTCGTCCGGCCCCTCGGCATGCAGACACGCGTTGGTGACCAGCTCGGACACCACGAGCAGTACGTCCTCGGCGGCGGCCCGCTGGTCCGCGGTGGCGGAGGGCAGCCAGCCCCAGGCGTACAGCGCCTGGCGGGTGAAGTCACGAGCGAGCGGGACCACCCCGCTCTGGTCGTCGAAGCTCAGCCTGCGCCCCTGCCGCCCGCCATCGCCCGCGCCCGCGGCCCCGGCCTCGGCCGGAGACGGACCGGACGGAGCCGGACCGGACGGAGCCGAGGAAGGAGTCGGGGACGACGGCGCGGACGCCCCGATCACGGCGGCCTGCCCCGCGGACACGCCCCCCTCGGACTCCCCGGTCCCGGGCACGCCCCCCTCGGACGCCCCGGAAGCGCCGCCGGGCTCCGGACCGCGGTCGCCCGGCGAGTAGGGCCGGGTGGTGCTCATCAGCGCTTCACCTCACCGATTCACCAGTTCACGTTTCAAAGTCGTACGTCGTACACAGTCAGCTCAGGGTGTCTCCTGCCCGACCGGACCGTCCGAACACCCCTGTATTCGGCACGAAACACGGGACGGGGCGAAAACGCCTGCCTCAGGCAGCGCACGAGACCCGCCGCCGGCCGGACAAGGACGGCTCAGTCGGACTCGTCGGCCAGGGCGGCCTCAAGGGTGTCATGAAGGGTGAAGACCGCTTCGGCCCCCGTGATCTCGAACACGCGAGCCACCACCGGCTGCATGGCCACCAGATGTACACCGCCCCCCGCGGCCTCCGCCTTCAACCGCGCGCCGAGCAGGACGTTGAGTCCCGTGGAGTCGCAGAACTCCAGACGCGAACAGTCGACGACAAGCCGATTGAATCCCTTGGCGAGACAGTCCTCCAGCGGCTCGCGCAACAGATCGGCGGTGTGGTGATCCAACTCACCCGCCGGTGTCACGACGGCACTGGGGCCCTCTTCCCGTACCTCGACCAGAAGCCGGCCCGACTGGGCACTGCCGACCGTCCCGCGGTCCATGCCGTTTCTCTCTCCCGAGGTCGTGACTGCTTGCTGACGCCCCCGAACACTACGCCTTCCCACCGCACTCCGACACCCGAACAACCGCACACAAACGGACATACCCACACAGAACACACTTGCGGTGGGCTCGGTAAACCCGGTAGGGCTAGTAGGACACGTAAACCGACACGGCCGGCTTTGGAGGCGCCGCACACCGCAGTGCACGTAATTGGCTTCGGCAGCCGTATGCCGAGAACGATGGAGGACATCATGTCACCCCGGCTCGACGGATCGCGTACCCAAGAAGCGACGTCGACACTCCCTCCGGAACATCTGGATCCCATCGAGCACCATGACGCGGTCGTCGACCACGACGGCGCACTCGCCGGGCTTCCGGACATCCCCGCTTACGACGAGGTTGCTCCGGCGGACGCCCGGGCCCTGTCCAAGACCCTCTTCGAGCGGCTTGAGTCGCTGGAGGAAGGCACCCACGAGCACGCGTACGTACGCAACACGCTCGTCGAGCTCAACCTCGCGCTGGTCAAGTTCGCCGCCTCCCGCTTCCGCTCCCGCAGCGAGCCGATGGAGGACATCATCCAGGTCGGCACGATCGGCCTGATCAAGGCGATCGACCGCTTCGAGATGTCCCGCGGTGTGGAGTTCCCCACGTTCGCGATGCCGACCATCATCGGCGAGATCAAGCGCTTCTTCCGCGACACCTCGTGGTCCGTGCGCGTCCCGCGCCGCCTCCAGGAGCTGCGGCTCGACCTGGCCAAGGCCGGCGACGAGCTGGCCCAGCGCCTCGACCGCGCCCCCACGGTGAGCGAGCTGGCCGAGCACCTCGGCCTGTCCAGGGACGAGGTCGTCGAGGGCATGGCGGCCTCCAACGCCTACACCGCCTCCTCGCTGGACGCCCAGCCGGAGGAGGACGACGCGGAGGGCGCGCTGGCCGACCGCATCGGCTACGAGGACCACGGGCTCGAGGGCATCGAGTACGTCGAGTCGCTGAAGCCGCTGATCGCGGAACTCCCGTCCCGGGACCGCAAGATCCTCTCGCTCCGCTTCGTCGCCGGCATGACCCAGTCGGAGATCGGCGAGGAGCTCGGCATCTCCCAGATGCACGTCTCGCGCCTGCTGTCGCGGACACTCGTACGGCTGCGCAAGGGGCTCACGGTCGAGGAGTAGTCCTCACCGGGTGACGCTTGCCCTCCAGGGGGGCGGTCCGAAATCGGGCCGCCCCCCTTCGGGTTGCGCGCGCCGTCTCCGGTACGGACCATCGCTCCCGCCCGGAGCCGCCGCCGAAACAGCCGCCGAAACAGCCGCCGGTTACCCACGGAAACCTCTTTCCTCACGGGCCCCGTTCCACCACTATGAGGCACCCCACAAACTGGCCGGTACGTCAGGATCGGCACCGTGGAGTCGCGGGGTACGAGGAGGCGGACGGATGGTTCGGGGCGACGGGACCGACGGTGGTGCCCAGGCCGGGGACGAGATGTACGCCGACGCGTCCGACGCGCGGCTGACCGAACTGCTGCGCGCCGACACACCCACCGCCTATCCGGCGCTACAGGAACTGCGCGCACGGCATCAGCCTTCGGTACTCGCCTACGCCCGCCTGTGCACGGCCGGCGAGTCCACGGCACGGCAACTGGCCGCGCGTGCCTTCACACTGGCGGCCCGTCAGGCCGCCCGCGGCACCGACGCCGGTGGGCCGTGGCGGCATCAGCTCCTGCTGCTGGCCGGTGTGACCGCGGCCGAGTGGGCGGCCGACGAACGCTCCGCCGGACTCGACGCCGGGCTGCTCCTCGTGGTGAACACGGCGGGCACGGGCTGCCCGGTCCCGCCCATGCTCGCGGCCTTCCGTTCCCTGCCGCCCCGCGCCCAGGGCATGATCTGGTACGGGGTGGTGGACCGGGAGCCCGCCGACCGGACGGCCGCGCTGCTCGGCCTCGGCCGCCAGGACGTCGCGTACGGCACACAGCCCGCGCTCCAGGCACTGGCGCAGGCCTGTCTGCGTTCCCGGCTGGCCGCCTCCGAGGACCCGCGCTGTGTGGACTTCCGGCGCCTCATCGAGGAGTCGGTACGGCCCGACACGCCCCGGGACAGCGCCGACCTGCACGCCCACATGACGCACTGCCCGCACTGCACGGCGGCGTACGAGGAGCTGTGCACGTTCCGGGACACCCCGCGCACGGCCCTGGCCGAGGGCCTGCTGCCGTGGGCGGGCACGGCGTACGCCGCGCGGGAGGCGGACGAGACGGGCGGCGTCGCCTCGCTCGCGATGTCCGGACCCTGGCCGCCGTCGCGCCGCTTCGCGCTGGCGTCGGCGGCCCTGGGCGTGGCCCTGGCGCCGCTGCTCCTCCTGGTGCTGTCGCCGGACGACACGCCGTCCCGGCCGGCGGCGAACACGTCGTCACGTCCCCCCGCCGGACCACCGCCGGTGACGGTGACGGCGACCGTCCCGGCGACGCCGTCCTCCCCCACGCCGTCGCCGTCGCCCTCCGCGTCGTCGAAGTCCCCCTCGCCGAAGCCGAGTCCGACGCCCTCGCGCACCGCGCGGCCGTCGCCGACGCCGACGCCGTCCACGCCGTCGTACCGGGCGCCGGGCGGGGCGTACGCCCAGGTGGTGAACGTCGCCTCGGGGCGGTGCCTGGACATCGACGGCGGCCTGGAGAAGGGCACGGACGTCGTCACGGCGCCCTGCACCTCGTCCCACACCCAGCTGTGGCGGGTCGACGCCGGGCGCGGGGTGGTCCAGTCGTACGCCGACGAGGACTACTGCCTGGACAGCCGCGGCTCCGTGGAGAAGGGCGTCGGCATCTGGGAGTGCGACTCGGTCGACGGACGCAACGGCCAGAACCTCCGCTTCTCGGTGGACGCGCGCGGTGTGATCCGCCCCGGCATCGCCCCGGACCGCGCGGTGACGCCGGGCGGGGGCGACGCGGTGGTCCTCGTCGGGGCGGATCCGGGGCGGACGGATCAGCGGTGGCGGGCGGGGACCTCCTGAGGGCGTCCGGCGAACGTCACACGACGCGTACGCCGCGCCGCCAGACCCCGCTGACCAGCGGTACGCCGGGCCGGTAGGCCAGGTGGACGTGGCTCGGGGCGTCGAGGAGGGTCAGGTCGGCGTACGCGCCCGGGGTGAGGCGGCCGACGTCGTCGCGGCGCAGAGCGGCCGCACCGCCCGCGGTGGCCGACCAGACCGCCTCGTCGGGGGTCATCCCCATGTCCCGTACGGCGAGCGCGACGCAGAACGGCACGGAGGACGTGAAGGACGAGCCGGGGTTGCAGTCGGTGGACAGCGCGACCGTCACACCGGCGTCGACGAGGCGCCGGGCGTCCGGCCACTCGGCGCGGGTGGAGAACTCGGCGCCGGGGAGCAGGGTGGCGACCGTGCGGCTGCCGGCGAGGGCGTCCACGTCGGCGTCGGTGAGGTGGGTGCAGTGGTCGGCGCTGGCGGCGTCGAGTTCGACCGCGAGCTGGACGCCGGGGCCGTAGGAGAGCTGGTTGGCGTGGATGCGCGGGTGCAGACCCTTGGCCTGGCCGGCGGTGAGGATCGCGCGGGCCTGGTCGCCGTCGAAGGCACCCTTCTCGCAGAACACGTCGATCCAGCGGGCGTGCGGGGCGCAGGCGTCGAGCATCTCGCCGGTGACGAGGGCGACGTAGGCGGCCGGGTCGTCGGCGAGTTCGGGGGCGACGATGTGGGCGCCGAGGAAGGTGACCTCGTCGGTGTGGCGGGCGGCGACGCGCAGGGCGCGGGACTCGTCGGCGGTGGTCAGGCCGTAGCCGGACTTGGTCTCGAAGGTGGTGGTGCCCTGGCGCAGGGCCTCTTCGAGGTATCGGGTGAGGCCCGCTTCCAGTTCCGCGTCGCTCGCGGCGCGGGTCGCGGCGACGGTGGTGCGGATGCCGCCGGCGCTGTAGGGGCGGCCGGACATGCGGGCGTTGAACTCCTCGGTGCGGTCGCCCCCGAAGAGGAGGTGGGAGTGGGAGTCGACGAAGCCGGGGAGGACCGCCCGGCCGCCGGCGTCGACCCGGTTGTCAGTGGCGGGTGCTTTGCTTGATTCACCGGTCCACGCGACGCGGTCGCCGTCGATGACGACGGCCGCGTCCCGGACCAGTCCGAGGGGGGAGTTGTCACCGAGGGAGGGGTCGTTGGTGACCAGCGCGGCGATGTTGGTGATGACGGTGCTGCTGCTCATGGTGTCCGTGACGTCCTCGTGGGAGCGGGGGTGGGGGCGGGCGTTCGTGGCTATGCGCGCAGGGCTTCGACGGCCCGCGCGAGGGTCTGCGGCACATCGGGTACGAGGGTGTGCGCCCCGTCGCGTACGACGTGCCGTCCGCCCACGATCGTGTGCCGTACGTCCGCGGCCGTCGCGGCGAATACGGCCGTCTCGGCGCCGAGCCTGGGCAGCGGCCCCGCTGTTCTGACCGAGTCGAGAGCGACCGTGGTGAGGTCGGCGCGGGCCCCGGCCTCGATGGTCCCGACGTCGTCCCAGCCGAGGGCGGCATGGCCGTCGGCGGTGGCGGCGCGCAGCAGGGCGGCGGCGGTCCAGTGGCCGCGGGTGCGGGTGCGCAGGCGCTCGTTCAGCTCCATGGCGCGCGCCTCTTCGAGCAGGTCGACGACGGCGTGGCTGTCGGAGCCGAGGGAGAGCGGGGAGCCCGCCCGCTGGAGGGCGGCCACGGGGCCGATGCCGTCGGCGAGGTCGCGTTCCGTGGTGGGGCACATGCAGGTGCCGGTGCGGCTGCCGCCGAGCAGGGCGATGTCCTCGTCGGTGAGGTGGGTGTTGTGGACGCCGGTGGTGCGAGGTCCGAGCACGCCGTGGTCGGCGAGGAGCCGGGTGGGTGTGCGGCCGTGGGCGTCGCGGCAGGCGTCGTTCTCGGCCGTCTGCTCGGACAGGTGCACATGCAGCGGGGCCCGCCGCTCCTCGGCCCAGCGCGCCACGGTCGCCAACTGGTCGGCGGGCACGGCCCGTACGGAGTGGATCGCCGCCCCGATCCGTGCGTGATCCCGTTCCTTGAGAACTGAACAGCGTTCCGCCCAGGCGTCCGCCGTCCCGTCGGAGAAGCGGCGCTGGTGAGTGTTCGGGGGCTGCCCGAAGCCGGCGGACAGGTAGCAGGTGTCGAGGAGGGTGATGCGGATGCCGGCTTCGGCGGCGGCCTCGATGAGGGCCTCGCCCATCGCGTTGGGGTCGGCGTAGGGGGTGCCGCCGGGGGCGTGGTGGACGTAGTGGAACTCGCCGACGGTGGTGATGCCGGCGAGCGCCATCTCGGCGTACACCGCGCGGGCGAGGTCGTGGTACGTCTCGGGGGTCAGCCGGTCGGCGACGGAGTACATGACCTCGCGCCAGGTCCAGAAGGTGCCGGAGCCGACCTGGACGGTGCCGCGCAGGGCGCGGTGGAAGGCGTGCGAGTGGGCGTTCGCCAGGCCCGGGAGGGTCAGTCCGCGCAGGGGCTCCGCGCCCGGGGGCGGGGTGGGGACGTCCGTGCGGACGGCGGTGATGCGGCCGTCGCTCACCTCCACGGCGACGCCCGGCTCGACGTGGGTGCCGAGCCAGGCGTGCTCCAGCCAGTACGTCCGCTTGGTGGGGGTCACGTGCGGGCCAGCCCTTCCAGTACGTCGGCGAGTGCGCTCGCCCCGGCCACGCAGTCGTCCTCGGCGGCGTACTCGGCCGGGGAGTGCGAGACGCCGGTGGGGTTGCGCACGAACAGCATGGCGGTCGGGATGCGTCCGGAGAGGATTCCGGCGTCGTGTCCGGCGCCGGTGCCGAGGACGGGGATCCTGAGTTCCGTGGCGCTGCCGAGGAGGCGGGCGAGTTCGTCGCGCAGGGCGTGGTCGAACTCGACGACGGGGGTGAAGGACTCGCGTACGACGTCGAGGTCGACGCCGTGGGCGGCGGCGTACTCACGGGCGGCCTTCTCCACCCCGCCGACCACGGTGTCCAGGCTTTCCTGGTCGGCGGCGCGGGAGTCGAGCCAGCCGCGTACGAGGGACGGGATGGCGTTGACGCCGTTGGGCTCGACGGCGATCTTGCCGAAGGTGGCGACGGCACCGGCGAGTTCCGCCTCACGGCGGGCGGCGAGCACGGTCTCGGCGTAGGAGAGCATGGGGTCGCGCCGGTCGGCGAGGCGGGTGGTGCCGGCGTGGTTGGCCTCGCCCCGGAAGTCGAAGCGCCAGCGTCCGTGCGGCCAGATGGCGGACGCGATGCCGATCCGGTCGCCGGACAGGTCCAGGGCGCGGCCCTGTTCTACGTGGAGTTCGACGAAGGCGCCGATGCGGTCGAGCCGCTCGGGGTCGGGGCCGATGGCGTCCGGGTCGTACCCGGCGGCCTCCATGGCCCGCGGGAGCGTGACGCCGTCGCCGTCGGTGAGGCGGTGGGCCTGCTCGACGGTGAGCGCGCCCGCGGTGAGCCGGGAGCCGACGCAGGCGAGGCCGAAGCGGGCGCCCTCCTCGTCGCCGAAGTTGACGATGCCCAGCGGCCTGGTGAGCCGCGCTCCCCTCCCGCGCAGTTCGTCCAGGGCGGCGAAGGCGGAGACGACACCGAGAGGCCCGTCGAAGGCGCCGCCGTCGGGCACGGAGTCGAGGTGGGATCCGGTGACGACGGCGTTCCCGGCGGCAGGGTCACCGAGCCAGGCCCACTGGTTGCCGTTGCGGTCGGTCTCGTAGGTCAGCCCGCGTGCCTCGGCCTGCTCCCGGAACCAGGCCCGGCAGTCGCTGTCGGCGCCGGTCCAGGCGTAGCGGCGGTAGCCGCCGGAGGCGGAGCTGCGGCCGACCGGCAGCAGCTCCGCCCACATGCTGTGGAAGCTCACGCGTCGTCACCCTCGCGGGTCTCGGTGCCCTCGCGCGTCCCGTCGCCCTCGCGCATCGGCACCCGCACGTCCCGTTCGGCCGCCACCGACTCCGCGATGTCGTACCCGGCGTCGACGTGCCGGATGACGCCCATGCCGGGGTCGTTGGTGAGGACCCGGCGGATCTTCTCGCCGGCCAGCGCGGTGCCGTCGGCGACCGTGACCTGCCCGGCGTGGATGGAGCGGCCCATGCCGACGCCGCCGCCGTGGTGGAGGGAGACCCAGGAGGCGCCGGAGGCCACGTTGACCATGGCGTTGAGCAGGGGCCAGTCGGCGATGGCGTCGGAGCCGTCGAGCATGGCCTCGGTCTCGCGGTACGGGGAGGCGACGGAGCCGCAGTCGAGATGGTCGCGGCCGATGACGATCGGGGCGGACAGCTCGCCGCTCGCGACCATGTCGTTGAACCGCTCACCGGCCTTGTCGCGCTCGCCGTAGCCGAGCCAGCAGATGCGGGCGGGCAGGCCCTGGAAGTGGACGCGCTCGCCGGCCATCTTGATCCAGCGGGCCAGGGACGCGTTTTGAATGGACTCAGCCTCCGGGAAGAGGTCGAGGATCGCCTTGTCGGTCCTGGCGATGTCGGCGGGGTCGCCGGACAGGGCGGCCCACCGGAAGGGGCCCTTGCCCTCGCAGAAGAGGGGGCGGATGTAGGCGGGGACGAAGCCGGGGAAGGCGAAGGCCCGGTCGTATCCGGCGAGCTGGGCCTCGCCGCGGATGGAGTTGCCGTAGTCGAAGACCTCGGCGCCGGCGTCCTGGAAGCCGACCATGGCCTCGACGTGCCGGGCCATGGACTCGCGGGCACGGGTGGTGAAGCCGGCCGGGTCCTTGGCGGCGGCGTCGGCCATGTCCTCGAAGGCGATCCCGGTGGGCAGGTAGGCCAGCGGGTCGTGGGCCGAGGTCTGGTCGGTGACGATGTCGATCGGGGCGCCCATGGCGAGCAGCTGCGGGACCAGCTCGGCGGCGTTGCCGAGGACGCCGATGGACAGCGGCTTGCGCCGGTCGCGGGCCTCGGTGGCGAGCTGGAGGGCGTGGTCGAGGGAGTCGGCCTTCACGTCGAGGAAGCGGTGCTCGATGCGGCGGTCGATGGCGCGCGGGTCGCAGTCGACACAGATGGCGACGCCGTCGTTCATGGTGACCGCGAGGGGCTGGGCGCCGCCCATGCCGCCGAGGCCGGCGGTGAGGGTGATGGTCCCGGCGAGCGTGCCACCGAACTGCTTCGCGGCGACGGCGGCGAAGGTCTCGTAGGTGCCCTGGAGGATGCCCTGGGTGCCGATGTAGATCCAGGAGCCGGCCGTCATCTGCCCGTACATGGTGAGGCCGAGCTGCTCCAGGCGGCGGAACTCCTCCCAGTTCGCCCAGTCGCCGACGAGGTTGGAGTTGGCGATGAGGACGCGCGGGGCCCACTCGTGGGTCTGCATGACGCCGACCGGACGGCCCGACTGGACGAGCATCGTCTCGTCCTGCTTGAGGGTCTTCAGGGTGCGGACCATGGCGTCGAAGGAGCGCCAGTCGCGGGCGGCCTTGCCGGTGCCGCCGTAGACGACGAGCTTGTCGGGATGCTCGGCGACCTCGGGGTCGAGGTTGTTCTGCAGCATCCGCAGGGCGGCCTCCTGCTGCCAGCCCAGGGCACTCGGCGTCGTACCGCGTGGCGCTCGGACAGGACCAGGGGGCGGCCCGTAGGGCCTCGGTTGAGGGTGGTGGCGGGAGACGGGCGGGCGGGGTCCGGACATGGTCTGCCTCCTGGTGGCTTGCTCCCGGCGGATTGTTACTGCGAATATTCATATCCTCGCTTCGTGAATAGAACTAGTCAATACGTCCGTGTCCCGGCACGAAGGCGTCGCGGATGTTTGGCTGGATGTGTGGGGCAGGCAACGAGACAGGTCGACAGGCAACGAGGGGTCGGAGGATCACGTGAGTGACGGCACGGGCATGAGCGGTCGCCCCGGCGGCACGGGCACTGGCGGCTCCGACGCGGAGCGGGCGGCGCGGCGGGACGAGGCGGTGCGGGCGGCCGTGGAGCAGGGGCTGCTCGGAGCGGACGCCCCGATCGTCGGGCTGCTGGACGTGGCCGGGATACGGGAGTCGGCGGCGGCGCTGCGGGCCGCGTTCGAGGCGGTGACGGCACCCGGGACACCCGTGCTGCACGCCTTCGCGGTGAAGGCGACCCCGCTGGTCCCGGTGCTGCGTCTGCTGCACGAGGAGGGCATCGGCGCGGAGGTCGCGAGCCCGGGTGAGCTGGCGCTGGCACGGGCGGCGGGGGTGCCGCCGGAGCGGACGGTGCTGGACTCGCCCGCCAAGACGCCGGCCGAGCTGCGGGAGGCGCTGGCGCTGGGCATCGCGGTCAACGCGGACAACCCGCAGGAGCTGGACCGCCTCGACGGTCTGATGGCCGACGGGGCGAGCGACTCCACGAGCCGCTCCCCGCTGGGCATCCGGGTCAACCCCCAGGTCGGCGGGGGTTCCATCGAGGCACTGTCGACGGCGACGGCGACCTCGAAGTTCGGGGTGGCGCTGCGCGACGAGGGGGCGCGTGAGTGGGTGGTGCGGGCGTATCTGGACCGGCCGTGGCTGACCCGGCTGCACGCGCACACCGGGTCACAGGGCATCCCGTTGGCGCTGATGACCGAGGGCGTGGCCGAGACGTACGCGCTCGCCGAGGAGATCAACGAGCGGGCCGGGCGCCGGCAGGTCGACACGCTCGACATCGGCGGCGGGCTGCCGGTGAACTTCGCGTCGGACGAGACGACACCGACGTACGCCGAGTACGCGCGCGTGCTGCGCGAGGCGGTGCCGGGGCTGTTCGACGGGCGGTACGGGCTGGTCACCGAGTTCGGGCGGTCGCTGCTGGCCAAGCACGGCACGGTGGTGGCGCGCGTGGAGTACGCCAAGAGCGCCGGGGGACGGCCGGTCGCGGTGACACACGCGGGCGTGCAGGTCGCCACGCGGACGGTGTACGCGCCGGGGGCGTGGCCGCTGCGGATCGCCGTGTACGACGGCAAGGGGCTGCCGAAGGAGGGGCCCGCCGTGGTGCAGGACGTGGCCGGACCGGCGTGCTTCGCGGGGGACCTGCTGGCGACGGGGCGTGCGCTGCCGTTGCTGGAGCAGGGGGACTATGCGGCGGCGCTGGACACGGGGGCGTACTACTTCGCGCATCACTACGCGTACAACTCGCTCGCGCGTCCGGGGGTGTACGGGTTCGGGGCGGACGGTTCCGGGGGTGTCGCCTTCGCGACCGTGCGAGAGGCCCAGTCGGTGGCGGAGATCGTGTCGGAGGCGGGCGGCGCGCACGCGGACGCGCTGACGTCCCCGTCCGGGTCATGACGCGGCCAAAGTGACGCCCCAGGGGCGCGGGGAACTGCGCGACCAGCCACGACGCACGGGCACGGGCCCCGCCACCCGCACCGCCACCGGCACGGGCACGGGCACCGGCACCGGCACCGGCACCGGCACGGATACCCTCCGCATCACACCGGCGCCGCCGTCTTCCGCCTCGCCCCGCCGGGCGCGGCGTCGCCCGCCGCGATGCCCGTGCTGCGGTAGGCGCGGACGGCCTTGCCCGCCGGACGGCCGTTGTCGCCGGCGAGCCAGTCCACACGGACCCACAGGAGGGCTTCGCCGGCCTGTTCGCGGCGGCCGATCCAGGCGGACTTCAGCCACAGGCCGACGCCGCAGCCGGCCATCAGCAGTCCGGCGGCGGCGGGGACGGCGAAGGCGCTGCCCAGGGCGGCGAGAAAGGCGAGGAGCAGCCACCAGCGGTGGCCCCGGCGCCAGTTGCGCAGTGTCACCGCGCGGTCCTGGAGCACGTCGTGCTTGCCCGCGCGGTCGGCCGAGCGGGCCAGGGCGGTGTACCGCTTTCGGCGCACGGACGCGACGACCGCCGCCGCGACGATGAACAGCGCCGCGCCCGCCAGGACGCCGATCCGGCGTCCGGTCAGCCCCGGCACCAGTACTCCGATGCCCGCCGCGAGTACGCCCAGCCACCACAGCGGTGCCGCCCCCGCCCGTACGACGACGGCGATCCGAGCCAGCCCCTGTCCTCCGCGTGCCACGTCCGGCCTCCTGTCCCGTTCTGCTTCCCGCGATGCGTATCAAGGGTGTGAGGCGAGGCAGGTTAACGGGAGAAGGTGAGACGAATCTGAGAAGACGGCCGCCGGTGCCGGCGCCCGCGTCAGTCCACGAAGAGCCCCCGCACCGCCGCCTTCGTGTCGAACTCCTCCAGCCGGGCCTGGGCGTCCGGCAGGTCGTCGCACATGGCCTCCAGCAGCACCCGGCCGAGCAGCATCGGCGCGCAGGCGGTGTCGAAGGCGAGGCCGGTGCCGACGGCGGCCGGCAGCAGCAGGTCGGAGACCTTGGCGACCGGCGCGAAGGCGGAGTCGGCGACGGTCACCACCGTGAGCCCCGCCTCCTTGGCGTGGGCGAGCGTGTCGACGACCTCACGCGGATGGCGCGGCAGGGCGAAACAGAGCAGGGCGCTCGCGCCGGCCCGGACGGCGGCGTCGATGCGGTCGTGGACCATCGTGCCCCCCTCGTTCAGGAGCCGGACGTCCGGGTGGACCTTGGCGGCGAAGTAGGCGAAGCCGTGCGCCTGGGCCGCCGCCGCCCGCAGACCGAGGACGGGCAGGGGCCGGCTCCCGGCTAGGAGGCGGCCCGCCTCCCGCACCGGCCCGGGGTCGGCGAGCGCCTCCGCCAGATGGCGCAGGTTCTCGATCTCGGCCTCCACGGCCTGCTGGTACTCGTTGCAGGAGCCGGTGTCCGCCGCCGGCTCCGCGGGAGCGACCTCGCGCAGATGGCGGCGCAGCGCCGGGTACCCGTCGAAGCCGAGGGCGACGGCGAAGCGGGTCACGGACGGCTGGCTGACCCCGGCCAGCTCGGCGAGCTCCACGCTGGACAGGAAGGGCACCTCGGAGGCGCGCCGCACCATGCTGTGCGCGATGCGCCGCTGAGTCGGCGTCAGCCGGTGCCCCTCGAAGAGCGCCTGCAGCCGCACGGCCGGGCTGTCGGTCCCGCTGTTCCCGCTCATGACGTGCTCCCCCTCGCCGCTATTCACTGTCCCCGATTCCTGCATACCGTTATACAGCGAGGTGGCGGCCCGCACGACGCCGAGCGCCCCTCCCGGCCGCCCCAGCCGGAAGACGGGGGCTAACCCCAGTGCCGCCGACGCTCCGGCTGCCTACGGTGGGAGCCATGACGGGAATGGACGGGCGGGACACCGACCTCAAGAAGGAACTCGACGCCACTCTGCAGACCCGCAGGGAACTCGGCGAGGAGTACGAGTCCGCGCTGGTCGACTCGTTCCTGGAGAAGGTCGACCAGCGCATCGACGGAACGGTCGAGCGCCGAGTGCGCCGGCAGCTCGCCGAGCAGCAGATGGCGACGGCCCGGGACAGCCGGTCGCCGAGGCCCACGGACTCCTTCGGCGAGCGCTTCGGCTTCGGCATCGTCTCGCTGGTCCTCGCGGTCCCGCTGTCCGCGATCGGCGGCGGCGTCGCCGACCTCCCCGGACTGCTGGTCGCCTGGGCCGGCATCGTCGGGGTGAACGTCGTCCAGGCCGCCCGGACCAGCCCCGGTCTCTTCGGCCGGCGCCGGCGCGCCGACCAGGACGACACCTGGCAGGACTGAGAAAGGACTGCGCGGGGACCGCCGCACCCCCATCACTGGGGGGCGGGACGACGGCGGTCCCCGCGGGGACGCGCGGGTGCCGGGCCTCACGGCCGGGGCGGCGCGTCCGTGGCGTCCATGGAGGTCCGGGAGCCGCTCCGGAAGGTCCTTGACGCCGTTCGGTGCCGGCCGGGACGGGGAGCCTCCCCCAGTGCTCAACGCCTGGGAGGTACCCCCACCGCCCTGCCGACAACACCACTGTGCCGGGCCCGTGTTAAACGTGTGCTGCGCGAACGTGACGTGCGCGTACCACTTCCGCGAAGTCCGCGGAGATCATCGGACGCCCCAAATCCGGCCGCACGGCCGCTGGTTCACCCGGCGTTCACCGCCACTTCCCGCCACTTCCCGCCACTTCCCGCGGCTTCCCGCCACTTCCCGCCACTTCCCGCGGCTTCCCGCGGCTTCCCGCTACTCTCCCTCGGCTTCCCGCCGCCCCTCAACTCCCCGTTACTTCCCGCTCTTCGCGAGGAAGGACAGCAGGTCCTGACGGCTCACCACGCCGGTCGGCTTGCCCTCGACGAGGACGATCGCCGCGTCCGCGACGCCGAGCACCGACATCAGGTCCGCGACCGGCTCACCGGAACCGACCTGCGGCAGCGGCGCCGACACGTGCTTCTCCAGCGGGTCCTCCAGCGAGGCGCGCTTGGCGAACAGGGCGTCCAGCAGCTCGCGTTCCACGACCGAGCCGACGACCTCGGCGGCCATCACGTCCGGGTGACCGGCGCCGGGCTTGACGATCGGCATCTGCGAGACGCCGTACTCGCGCAGTACGTCGATGGCCTGGCCGACCGTCTCGTCCGGGTGCATGTGGACGAGGGAGGGGATGTGGCCGCCCTCCTTGTGGTTCAGGACGTCGGCGACGCGCGCGCTGGGGCCGGCGTCCTCCAGGAAGCCGTAGTCGGCCATCCACTCGTCGTTGAAGATCTTGCTGAGGTACCCGCGCCCGCTGTCCGGGAGGAGTACGACGACCACGTCGTCCTCACCGAGCCGCGCGGCGACCTCCAGCGCCGCGACGACCGCCATGCCGCAGGAGCCGCCCACCAGCAGACCCTCCTCCTTGGCGAGGCGGCGGGTCATCTGGAAGGAGTCCTTGTCGGACACGGGGACGATCTCGTCCGCGACGTTCCGGTCGTACGCCGTCGGCCAGAAGTCCTCACCGACGCCCTCGACGAGGTAGGGGCGCCCCGAGCCGCCGGAGTACACCGAGCCCTCGGGGTCGGCGCCGACCACCTTGACCGCGCCGTCGCTGATCTCCTTCAGGTACCGGCCGGTGCCGGAGATGGTGCCGCCGGTGCCGACGCCGGTGACGAAATGGGTGATCTTCCCCTCCGTCTGCTCCCACAGCTCGGGGCCGGTCGAGTGGTAGTGGGAGAGCGGGTTGTGCGGGTTGGAGTACTGGTCCGGCTTCCAGGCGCCCGGCGTCTCGCGGACCAGGCGGTCGGAGACGTTGTAGTAGGAGTCCGGGTGCTCGGGGTCGACCGCCGTCGGGCAGACGACCACCTCGGCGCCGTACGCGCGCAGCACGTTGATCTTGTCGGTGGACACCTTGTCAGGGCAGACGAAGATGCACTTGTAGCCCTTCTGCTGGGCCACGATCGCGAGACCCACGCCCGTGTTGCCGCTGGTCGGCTCGACGATCGTGCCGCCCGGCTGCAGGGCTCCGCTCTGCTCGGCGGCCTCGATCATGCGCAGGGCGATGCGGTCCTTCACCGAGCCGCCCGGGTTGAAGTACTCCACCTTGGCCAGGACGGTCGCCCTGATGCCCTTGGTCACGCTGTTGAGCCGCACCAGCGGGGTGTTGCCGACGAGGCTGATCATCGAGTCGTGGAAATGCACCGTGGTCTCCGGATGCTGCAAAAGATGTGGTCGTTATCGGTCCGGCCAGCCTATGGCCTGCCGGCCCGGCCCATACCCCGTGACGGTCGTTCACTCCCCGTTGAGATTGGGCGACCGTCCGTACGGGGCAAGCACTGGGTGTACGGGTTGGAGGAGGTGGCGGCGACGTATGACGAGCATGTCGAGGGCGAGGGTGGCCCGGCGGATCGCGGCCGGCGCGGCGTACGGCGGCGGCGGCATCGGGCTGGCCGGTGCGGCCACGGTCGGTCTGCTGCTGGCGGAGGTGCAGCTGGCCAAGCGCCGGGTGGGCATCGGCACACCCGACCGGGTACCGAACGCGCAGGGGCTGTACGGCGGCATTTCGCCGACGGTGGGTGAGCAGTCGCTGCGGCTGATGATGCTGGGCGACTCCACGGCCGCCGGGCAGGGCGTGCACCGGGCCGGGCAGACGCCGGGCGCACTGCTGGCGTCGGGGCTCGCGGCGGTGGCGGAGCGGCCGGTGGAACTGGGGTCGGTCGCGGCGCCCGGGGCCTGTTCGGACGACCTGGACCGGCAGGTGGCGCTGGTGCTCGCGGATCCGGGCCGGGTGCCCGACATCTGCGTGATCATGATCGGTGCGAACGACGTCACCCACCGGATGCCGGCGACCCGCTCGGTCCGGCACCTGTCGGGGGCGGTGCGGCGGCTGCGTACGGCCGGCGCGGAGGTGGTGGTCGGCACCTGCCCGGACCTGGGCACGATCGAGCGGGTGCGGCAGCCGCTGCGCTGGCTGGCCCGGCGAACGTCGCGGCAGCTGGCGGCGGCACAGACGATCGGCGTCGTGGAGCAGGGCGGACGCACGGTCTCGCTGGGTGATCTGCTGGGCCCGGAGTTCGCGCAGAACCCGCGGGAGCTGTTCGGCCCCGACAATTACCACCCCTCCGCCGAGGGGTACGCCACGGCCGCGATGGCGGTACTGCCGTCGGTGTGCGCCGCGCTCGGCCTGTGGCCGGCCGAGGAGGAGCGCCCCGACGCACTGCGCCGCGAGGGCTTCCTGCCGGTGGCCCGGGCGGCGGCGGAGGCCGCGTCGGAGGCGGGCACGGAGGTCGCGGCGGCGATGCCTACGGGGCCGCGGGGACCTTGGGCGCTGCTCAAGCGCCGGCGGCGGAGGCGGGTGGCGGAGACGGAACCGGCGACGTCGGCGCAGCCGAGGTAGAGGGGCGTGGCACTCACCGGCGCTTGCGGGGTGCCGCTGCGCCCACCCGTGCCGCCCCAGCGGCACGATTGCCCGCAGCTACGACGGTGCCAAGCAAGCGCTTAGAAAGTTGCGGCCCATGTCACACACCCAGACCCGTGACCCAGGCCATACGTCCGGGTAACTTCCCAACCAGCCGCCTCATCCCCGCGACGCCACTGGAGCCGTGATGCCCGAAGCCGTGATCGTCTCAGCCACCCGCTCCCCCATCGGCCGCGCCTTCAAGGGCTCCCTCAAGGACCTGCGTCCCGACGACCTCGCCGCCACGATCATCCAGGCCGCTCTCGCCAAGGTCCCCGAGCTGGACCCCAGGGACATCGACGACCTGATGCTCGGCTGCGGCCTGCCCGGCGGCGAGCAGGGCAACAACCTCGGCCGGATCGTCGCCGTCGAGATGGGCATGGACCACCTGCCCGGCTGCACCGTCACCCGGTACTGCTCCTCGTCCCTGCAGACCTCCCGCATGGCCCTGCACGCCATCAAGGCCGGCGAGGGCGACGTCTTCATCTCGGCCGGTGTCGAGATGGTCTCCCGGTTCGCCAAGGGCAACTCCGACAGCCTGCCGGACACGCGCAACCCGATCTTCGCCGAGGCCGAGGCCCGTACCGCCGAGGTCGCCCAGCAGGAGGGCACCACCTGGCACGACCCGCGCGAGGACGGCCTGGTCCCCGACCCGTACATCGCGATGGGCCAGACCGCCGAGAACCTCGCCCGCGCCAAGGGCATCACCCGGCAGGACATGGACGAGTTCGGCGTCCGCTCGCAGAACCTCGCCGAGGAAGCCATCAAGAACGGCTTCTGGGAGCGCGAGATCACCCCGGTGACCCTCCCCGACGGCACGGTCGTCGCCAAGGACGACGGCCCCCGCGCCGGCGTCACCCTGGAGGGCGTCCAGGGCCTCAAGCCCGTCTTCCGCCCCGACGGCCTGGTCACCGCCGGCAACTGCTGCCCGCTCAACGACGGCGCCGCCGCCCTCGTGATCATGAGCGACACCAAGGCCCGCGAGCTGGGCCTGACCCCGCTCGCCCGCATCGTCTCCACCGGTGTCTCCGGCCTCTCCCCCGAGATCATGGGCCTGGGCCCGGTCGAGGCGAGCAAGCAGGCGCTGTCGCGCGCCGGGCTGACCATCGACGACATCGACCTGGTCGAGATCAACGAGGCGTTCGCCGCACAGGTCATCCCCTCCTACCGCGACCTCGGCATCCCGCTGGAGAAGCTGAACGTCAACGGCGGCGCCATCGCCGTCGGCCACCCCTTCGGCATGACCGGCGCCCGCATCACCGGCACGCTGATCAACTCCCTCCAGACGCACGACAAGCAGTTCGGCCTGGAGACCATGTGCGTCGGCGGCGGCCAGGGCATGGCCATGGTCATCGAGCGCCTGAGCTGACCGGAACACCGCTGCTGAAAGACGGTCAGTAGCGCCTGGGAGACCCAGCGTGACACCACGGCCCGGAACCCCGTTCACCCCAGGGTTCTGGGCCGTTTTGTGACCCAATCTCCCTCAGGATGTGACCTACCTCTCTCTCCCCCTTGATTTACGCAGGTCAGACCAGCCACACCCCTACCTTCCGGGCCCAAAGTCCTGTCCGTTTCGTGACGTTACGCACTGACAGGCGGTTAGTCCTCCCTTCAAGCTGATGTAGGAAGTCGGGGGTCGACTTTGAACCGGGAGTACGTCAGTGAGCGCCATGCCGATCGCCCTGCTGCTCACCACGGCCGCCACCGGCGCCGTGGGCGTCGCCGTCCTGCGCAGCATTCTGGTGCTGCGCCGACAGGTGGCGGCGCTGCGCACCGAGCTGGCCGAGAGCCGCGCCGCCGCCACGCGCGGCCGCGTGCCCGCCGCCCGCACCACCGCCGACGCCGAGGAGATACGCGCCGCCGTCGCGGACGCGCTCGCCGAGGAGCGCGAGCGCGAGCTCGCCGAGGCGCGGGCCTTCTGGGCCGCCCAGGAGTCCCGGGACGCCTCCGACGCGCCCCTGCTGCTCGGCCTGTCCGACAGTGAGCTGTTCCTGCCCCGCCAGGCCGATTTCGTGGGCCTGGAGCCCGTGGTCGAGCCGGGCGCGGACACCGACGAACCGTCCGCGATGGACGCGGGCCCCAGGGAGTCCGCCGAGCTGGCCGCCGCCCGCCGCCGGCACCCCTCGCACCCGGACTTCGTGCCGAACCCGTCGCCGGCCGTGGGCGACCACGAGCGCACCGTCGCCACTCTCGAGGAGCTGGCCGAGTCGAGCGTCGCGCTGGCGGACGTCCGCCCGGGCCCGCTGGGCACGCTCGACGTGTACGTCTTCGCCGACGGCACCACGCTGTGCATGACCCCTGGCCACCGCGAGACCGCGGAGCGCCTGGCCGCCGCGCTGGGCGCGGGCAAGACGCCGTACCTGCTCGGCGGCTCGGGGATCTCCGGCGCCTACACGCTGACCTTCGCCTGCGGCGAGGAGAACGTGTACATCCTGGCGGACCGCGTCATCGCGTCCCTCTAGTCACTTCCCCGACCAGTCGCTTCCCGGTCCAGTCACTTCCCCGACCAGTCGCTTCCCGGTCCAGTCGCTTCCCGGTCCAGTCGCTTCCCGGTCCAGTCGCTTCCCCGTCTTTTCCGGAGTGTCAGACCCCGGCCCGCTTGCGGGCCTCCTCCACCAGTCCCACCGCTTCCTCCACCTGGCCCTCGTCACTCAGCACGAGGGCCAAGTCGTGTGCGGCGACGGCGATCTGGTCGGCGGCGGCGAACATCCCCGCGTCCGGCATCTCCCGCGGCTCGGTCCCCGGTTCCTCCACGAGCTGGGCGCGCCGAGCCAGCTCCCTGGCCAGCTCCAGCGCCTCGGCGGCGGCCCCGCGTTGCAGTCTGCTCTGCGGGGCGGCCCGCAACCGGTCGGCGAAGTCGTCCACGGCACGGGTCAAAGGCGTCGTATCAACCACGGCGCGAGCGTACGCGCCCCTCCGGGACTGTTGCCAACGGGCGAACGCTCAGGCACGGTGACCTGAAGGACCGGCTTACATCCCCTTTCGCCCGGAGGCGCCGATGTCCCAAGTCTTCTCCGAGGAGACCCATCGCAACATGCTCGCCCGCATCCCTCACTGCACCGGTCGTGAGATCTCCGACTGGCTGCGCACCGTCGAGGACGGCCCCTCCCTCTTCCGCTTCGAGGAGAAGGTCAGCTGGCTTCGCCACGAACACGACCTCGCGTACGGCCACGCGAAGGCGATCATCCACGAGTACGACCTGAGAAGGGCCGCGCGCAAGCTGCGCTGAGCGCGCGCCGCCGCCACGACGACGAAGGGCCCCGGGCACAAGCCCGGGGCCCTTCCTCACCAGCGGCTACGCGTTCTCGCCGCTAGTCGTTGCTGTTCAGGATGGCGATCAGCCGCAGGAACTCCAGGTACAGCCACACCAGTGTCAGCGTGAGGCCGAAGGCGGCGAACCAGGCCTCCTCGCGCGGGGCGCCGTAGGCCAGGCCGTCCTCGACCTGCTTGAAGTCCATGGCCAGGAAGCAGGCGCCGAGGATGATGCCGACGATGCCGAAGACGACACCGAGCGTGCCGCTGCGGAAGCCGAGGCCGTCACCGCCACCGAAGACGGCGAACAGCAGGTTCACCATCATCAGGAAGACGAAGCCGAGCGCGGCCGCCATCACGAAGCCGTAGAAGCGGCGGTTGACGCGGATCCAGCCGGCCTTGTACGCGATCAGCACACCGGCGAAGACCGCCATCGTGCCGATCACGGCCTGCATGGCCGCGCCGTCCGCGATGCGGTTGTCGACGACGCTGGAGATGACGCCGAGGAAGACACCCTCGAACGCCGCGTACGTCAGGATCAGCGCGGGCGTGGGCTTGCGCTTGAAGGACTGCACGAGCGCCAGGACCATGCCGACCACCGCGGCACCGATACCGATGCCGATGGAACGGCCGATATTGGCGTCGTCCACGGGCAGCAGCGCCCACGCGAGCGCGGCCGTCACCACGAGCACACCGAGCGTGCTCGCCGTACGGATGACGACGTCGTCCATCGTCATCCGGCCGGTGGTGGCCGGCGCCTGCGGCGGCGCGCCCTGCTGCAGATCCTGCTGGGCGTACGGGTTCTGGGCGTACGGGTTCTGCGCGTACGGGTCGCCGGCGGGCTGGGCGTACGGGTTGCCCTGCGTGCCCTGCGCGTACGGGCTGCCCTGGGTGGCGACGGCGGGGCCCCCGGCCTGCGGCGCGGCGTTGAAGCCCGCGTGGCCGTTGTCGCGGCTGAACCCCCGTCGCGAGAAGACCGGGTTTCTGCTCCTCATTTCACTCCTCCATGGCCACACGACGCAGCCTTGGCTCAAGAGTAATAGAACGGCAAAGGAATGACCCTACTGCTTGGGGAGGATCTTTCCCTGCTCCTGCCGGACAACACGCTACGCGGATCCGTGATTCCCCTCACCGGCGGGGCAGGCGCGCGGCCGGGTGCCCGTTCACCCGATCGGGAAACCGGTGTAGGCCTCGGCGAGGTCGGTCTCGGCGGCGCGGGAGGAGGCGATCCGGTCGAGGCGGGCCAGCTGGAGCCGGTTCTCGAAGGGCGTGGCGTCTGGAGCGGGGTGCAGGAGGGTCGTCATGTCGTACGAGAACCGCTCGGCCTGCCAGACCCGGCGCAGGCAGGTCGCGGAGTAGGCGTCGAGGAGTTCCTCGGAGCCGGTCCCGGTGCGGTGGGCCAGGGCCCGCGCGAAGGTGACGACGTCCCCGACGGCGAGGTTGAGGCCCTTGGCCCCGGTGGGCGGCACGATGTGCGCGGCGTCGCCGGCCAGGAAGAGGCGGCCGTGCCGCATCGGCTCGTGGACGTAGGAGCGCATGGGGGTGACCGACTTCTGGGTGATCGGGCCCCGGTTCAGGACCCAGTCGTCGTCGGTCTCGAAGCGGCGTTCCAGCTCGGCCCAGATCTCCTCGTCGCTCCAGCTCTCGGCGTCCGTGTCCGCGGGCACCTGGAGGTAGAGGCGGGAGACGGACGGGGAGCGCATGGAGAGCAGGGCGAAGCCGCGGTCGTGGCGGGCGTAGACCAGCTCGTCGTGCGAGGGGGCGACGTCGGCGAGGATGCCGAGCCAGCCGAAGGGGTACGTCCGCTCGAAGGTGCGGACCGGTCCGGCCGGGAAGGCCCCCCGGGCCACCCCCCAGAAGCCGTCGCACCCGACGACGTAGTCGCACTCCAGGACGTCCTCGGCACCCCCCTGCCGGAAGCGGACGCGCGGACGGTCGGTCTCGGCGCCCTCCACGGCCAGCGCCTCGGCCTCGAACAGCAGCGGGCCGCCCTCCTTGAGCTGGAGGGCGATGAGGTTCTTGCAGACCTCGGTCTGGGCGTAGACCATGACGGACTTGCCGCCGGTGAGGGCGGGGAAGTCGACGCGATGACGCCGCTTCGCGAACCGCAGCTCGATGCCGTCGTGGGGCAACCCCTCCCGGTCCATCCGCTCCCCGGCCCCGGCCGCGCGCAGGACGTCCACGGTGCCCTGCTCCAGGATTCCGGCGCGCTGCCGCCGCTCGACGTAGGCGCGGTCGCGGCTCTCCAGGACGACCGAGTCGATCCCGGCGTTGTGCAGCAGCCGGGCGAGGAGGAGTCCGGCGGGGCCGGCCCCGATGATGCCGACGGTGGTGCGCATCGGTCGTTCCCTTCTCTTGGCGTCGTTGCCATGAGGATGTTCATTGCTGTTCGCGTAGTGAAAATTCTTTCACCGATTGCTGGGAGGAGTTTCCGGCCGCGCGCACGCCGCTGTCAACGGTTCGAGGGAAGTTCCGGAGGATCGACGGCGTCGGAGGCGACAGGTACTGCTGCACGCCGGGCGCACCGGAATAGGCGGGGGCTTGCCTCGCGGGCACTAATCGCCCTGCCGCTCGTCCTCACCGGCCCGCTCGGCAACGAATGACCCCCGGCCCCACTCGGTCCGAACGAGCCCACGCTCCCGGAGTACCCGCACTGCCCGCCGAGCGGTCTCCCGAGCTACGCCATGCCGCTCACACAACTCGACTTCGGATGGAACGCGGTCACCCGGCCCGAGCTTGCCCGCGCTGATATCGGCGGTGAGCGCATCCAGTACTCGCATATATGGCGCGTACGGGGCCTGGGGGTCGCTCGGACTCTGTGACATGGGGAGAGCGTAGACAACGGGCCAATCCCTGGACGACTTAGGCGAGCAGATGACTTAGACGGGTAGACGAGTTAGGCGAGTTAGACGAGTTGGCTTAGTGTGACTCTCCGAACACGAAAGCGCCCCGAGCGGACCGATTAGGCCCGGTCCGCTCGGGGCTCCGCCGAGACAGCTAGTAGGAGCTGACTGACGTATGCGCGATGCTATCGCCCGTGCCCTTTTCTGGGTGCTCTCCGTCCTCGCCCCTCGCCGGCCAGGACGCCACAGCGCAGAATTCCTCGCTGCGCAGACGGCCGAGCCCGAGCCGGTCCCCGCGTCGCCCTGGTCCCGTCCGTGGACCGCTCCGTCATCGCAGGAAGTCCGGGCCGTCTTCCGAGACACACGGGCGCAAGCGCTGCCCGCCCTGCAGCGCGAACGGCTCTGGGCCGCCGAGTTCGCCGCGCTCGGCGTGGACTACGACTATCCGACCGTGCCGCTTGGCAGTCTCGTAAAGCGAGAGCGGGTGGCCGCATGAGTCCCGAAGGTCTGACCAACGAGCCCACCATGACGGTGGCACAGTGCATCAAGTGCCACACGCTCACGAACGCGCCCGTGGCCGTGCGCTGGGCTCGGAGCGACAGCGGCCCCGGAACGACCCTGTGGGCATGTCCCACCCATGCCCCGGAGCTCAGTCCCGGCCCGATGCCCGGAGAGCTGGAGTCGGGCGCGCAGGCCTGACGCGGACCTCTGTCGAGCCTGCCAGGACGCCAGGCCAGGGGCGAGCGAGCGCCCCTGGCCACCCGAGGCAACGAGCTTGGCCACCTGAGCGCGACAACATCAGGGACGGTTCAATCAACGACGACCGTCGCGTTACCCGCCAGGGCGGGTATATCGAGCACATCCGAACCGAAGGTCACATGGTGTCACCTTCGGGCGCCCGCATTACGGCGGCTGCCAGACAAGCGGCGCTGGGACGTCTGCTCGGTTCGGGGCACAGCGCTGTCGCCAGCACCCTTTGCAGCGTCGGCCACACCGAGGCCGGGCGAAGCGGAAGACGGCCCGAGCCGACCTCCTCGCGCAACTGGGCTGCCCGCAAGCCTGCCGGGTCGACACCGGCGGCAGCGTAGTCGAGTGGCCAGTCGCCCGTGACCGCCCACCACAGGGAAGCCGCGAGGGCGTAGACCTCCGCTGCCCGGCTCGTGGTCACCGGCCGCGCCCCGGCTTCGACGGCCGCCGCCAACTCCGGAGCCAGCAGGTGAGGCATACCGCCGCGGAACAGCGTGGACGGGAACAGTCGTGTCGGGTGCCACGCCCAAGAGCAGTCGATGAGGGCGACGCCCCGTCCGGTGTGGATGGCGTGGCCGGGCTGGAGATCGCCGTGCACCCAGCCCGCCGCGTGCAGTTTGCCGACCGCCGCGCACACGTCTGCGACGTATCGCCGGGCCAAACTGAGGTCCCCACCACCCGCACGGACGTCGAGGAGCAACTCCCAGGTCGACGGTCCGTCGTACCAGGGAGCCACCATCCATGCCGCTGTCTCACTGCGCCCGTGTGCCAGGAGGCCGCCCCGGTCCATGGCTTGTAGGGCAGCCGCCTCGCGTGCGGTGATCACCCGTCCTTCCGAGTCGGTCCCCACCTTCACGGCAACCGTCCGGAGCGGTCCGGCCGCCTTCCACACGGCTGAGCCGCGCCGCTGGCTGACGAGTTGGAGACTCCCACCGTCGCCACATGCCTTCCGTACCGCAGCACTCGCCTCCGAGGGCACCGTTTCCGATTTCATGCCTCGTCCGTTCTCGTCCGTGTCCTAGGGTGTTTGTCGTCCCGGGGGCACCAATCCGGGACTTCGTGCATTTGGCGGGAGTGATCTTGGGGTACGTCCGTCTGCTGCGCCGCCGCCGCGTCCTCGCTCTGTGGGGCGCACAGGCCCTCTCCGTGTTCGGCGACCGCCTGTACGCCATGGCGATCATGTGGATCGCGTGGCAGGAGTCCGGCGCCGCCGCGATGGGCCTCGTAGCGGTCGCAGAGTCCGTGCCGTACATCGTGATGGGCACCCTCGGCCGGAGGGTCATGGACCGCTTCGCGTCGCTGCGAGCGCTCGCCGGCGTCGACGCCGTCCGCGTCGTCCTCGTCGCCGCACTTCCGTGGGCGTGGGACGCCGGTGGCACTCCCACCATGCTCGCCCTGGCCACGCTCCTCGGCCTCGCCGGCGCTGTCTTCGACCCGAACCTCGGGGCTCTCGTACCCGACCTCGTGAAGCCCGAGGAGGTGCAGGCGGTCAACGGCCTCATGGACCTCACGGGCCGCATCGCCCGCATCGCCGGGCCTGGAGCCGCGGGCGCCCTCCTCGTGGTCGTCCCCGAGTCCGCCCTGTTTCTTCTGGACGCCACCACGTTCGCGGTGTCCGCCCTGGTGCTCGCCACGCTCGGTAGGGCCACCGACCAGGCCGTGGTCACCGGGCCAGTACCTCCTGAAGAGGCAGTCAAGCTGCGGGCCCGCGCCCTCCTGCGCGACCATCCCGCGACCGCTGTCGCCATCACCGTGCACGGTGCGGGCATCTTCGCCATGGCCGTGGCCTTCGCCATGCCCGCGTTCCTGGCGGCCAAGTTCGACGCAGGCGCCGGGGCGTACGGCATGGTCCTGGCCGCCACCGGGGCGGGCGCGCTCGCAGGGAACCTGATGGCAGGCAATATGAAGCTCCCGGCGAGCCCACCCGTCCGGTACTGCCTGCTGTGGGCAGGCTCCGGCCTGCTCCTGGCCGTCACCGGCTCGGCGGGCAGCCTGCCCGTCCTGCTGCTGATCTCGGCGGCCTCCGGCGCGGTGGCCCCGTTCCTCGGGGTCACGCTGCAGACCCACCTTGCCGGGTTTCCCCCGACCGCACGTCGGCGGCTCATGTCCGTCGACCTGACAGTGATCCGGGCCGCCGGAACAGCCTCCATGCTGATCGTCCCGGCCGCCGCAGCATCCTCGCCGAGGGCCGGCTTCTGGACCGGGGGGCTGGCGACGATTGTCGTGTCCGTCGCCGGTGCGGCGGCGGCCTGGCGCTGGACTCGCCAGGTCGCCCCGGCCGAGAAGGCGACCGTTCCCACGCGCGACTGACCGGCCACAGCGACCGTCCTGTTCTCTCGGACGGGAACGGCCGGGCCCCCGCCGAGGCCCGGCCGCTGCGGTGACGCTGCTCAGGTCACGCCGCGAGCCGCGTCCAGTGCTCCACGCCGATGTCCTCCAGCGGGATGCCGAGCTGCTGGTAGATCCGCTGGTGCATGGTGCCGAACCAGGCGTCCCGTCGGTCGTCGAAGAACTCCTGGTCGTACCAGGCGACGCCCAGGATCACGGTGCCGCCGCCGTTGGGGTTGCCCTTCTCGGCCTCGAAGTAGGTGGCCTGCGAGTCCCAGAGCATCAGCTCCTCCGGCCAACCCGGAACGGTTCACTAGGCTGAACTGCCACGACGCGAAGCGATCCTCGCTCCGTACGACGCGCGCATACGCTACGTGTGACCGTCACTCCCGTCAGCCGCGACAACCGGGGTCTTCTGCTTCGCTGGCCCGGTCTCGGTCGCGTGCCACCAGGTGCCGAAGTAGCGCACCGTCAACGCGGTGACGGCCTGCTCGGCGGAGACGACGGTCACCGCCCCGCCGACACTGTTCAGACGTATGGCGTGGCGGGTCATGGTCAGTTCCTTCTGGTCGGTGACGGTGGCGGCGTAGCACCGACCGGGCCCCTATTGGCGCGGCGCCGGCTCATACGTCGGCCTGGTAGACGAACCCCAGCGAGGCCAGGCCCTCGGCCCGGCAGAGCCGGTCCGATGCGCCCCCGACCTCGGTCTGCAGGAGTTGGTAGGCAGCCCCGTGCTGGTGCCCCCAGTGCATTGCTGCGCGCCACAGGGCCCGCCCGTAGCCGCGGCCACGGTGCTGGGGCAGGACGCCGAAGTACTGGGGCAGTAGTCGCGCGTATCCCCGGGCGTCGTTCATGGTCTCCATCGGCCCGATGGCGCCGGCCACCAGCCCGTCGTGGAGCACGGTCAGGACGGGGCCGACCGTCCCGGCCTGTATCTGTCCGTACAGGAACACGAACCCGTCCTCGGCCATCGCCGCGGCGAACGCCTGGAACCCGGCATCCTCGGGCAGCTCCTTGCACTCTCGGACCGGCACGCCGGGCGCATCCCCGGGCCCGGCGGTGAAGTCCTTGAGCTGTAGGCGCGTCCCCTGGGCGTACGCGTCGGGCTGGTCGGCACTCAGGAACCACACGATCCGGGCCTTGGCCGCGCCGTGGGCGAGGGCCAGTTTCCGGGCCAGGTCGGCTCCGGCCGACAGGCTGTCCGGCGCCGCCCCGTAGACGTGGACCTTGGCGACGCCCCGGCCGCGCTCGGCGAGGGTCGGGACGAGGGTCTGCAACTGGTCGTGCTCGATCGCGTCGACCAAGACCCGTTCGGTCTTGGTCTCGGCCCAGCGGCGGTCTTTGTCGTGCGGGAGGAAGCGGCCAGTACCGGCGTTGTCCACCACGGCCTCCAGGAGTTCATGGAGCGGGTCCCCCCAGCGCGCGGGTCCGAGGGTGGGCACGTACGGCACGGGCATCACGGGCTCGATCCAGCCCCAGTGAAAGCGCATGACCGCACGCTACCCACGCCGCACACACGCCGCAGGCCTCGGCACGAACTGGCCCGGAGCCTGCGGCGTCACCCGCCGGTCAGGGAACGGCTAGTGCGGGTTGTCGTCGCCGGCGGCGCACGAGCACTTGGCGCTGTCCATGACGGTGTCCATGTCGGTCACGGCGGTGATCCGGGTCACGGGCTCCACCGGCGCCAGGACGGGACGCGTCAGGTACGGCTGGCCGGTCTGGGTCGGCCCGTCGTCCGGGAGCGGACGCCGCGGCGAGATCTCGACGGCTACAGCGGTCATCTCTTCACCCTGCTTTCTTATCTCCGTGCTGGCAGTACGCCGCCAGCGGGGCCTTCGCCTCCTGGTAGTGCTTGGCCAGGGGCCTGCACACGCGGCAGGAACCGGCCAGGCTGCATCCCGAGCAGCCTCCAGTTCGAAGCATCAGGCGGTCCGCGATCGCGCCCAGCCGGGCCAGGCCCTCGATCCCCTCGTGGGGCAGGCTGATCTGGTCGTCGCGGCCGATCTTGCAGATGGACACCAGGCCGTGCGGGTCCATGTGGAAGAAGGTGTGACCGGCGTTGCAGCCGGTGAACTGCTTGCGGACGCGCAGGTGCTCCTTGGACTGCGCGGTCAGCACCTCGCCCCCGCCGTAGATGGTGGGCGTCATGTTGGTGAAGACCTCGGACTCGACGCACCACCGCCGGCACAGGTCGACCATGTCCTGTTCCTCGTGGCCGTTGTCCTCGGTGACGACGATGCTCATGCGCAGCGGCAGCCGGGCATGGCGGGCGGCGTTCATACCCTGCACGAACTGGTCCCAGGCGCCCGGGCGCTGCGTCAGCGCGTCGTAACTGGCCTTGGTGGCCCCGTACATGGAGACGGTGACGCGGTAGGGCGGGCACTCCCTGAAGAGGCGCAACAGGTTCTCCCGCCACAGCAGCGACCCGTTGGTCGAGACCGTGATCATCATGCCCAGCTCGAACGCGTGCCGGTAGGACCGCATGAAGTCCTTGTCGATGGTGGGCTCGCCACCGGTGACCTGGAGGAAGAGCACGCCAGCCTCGGCCATGACGTCCAGGCAGCGCCGCTTGTCCTCCCACGGCATGCCGGACTGCACCTTCAGCCCCAGGTAGCAGTGCTTGCAGTCGTAGTTGCAGCCGAGGTTGACCTCCCAGGACGCCTTGCCGTAGCTCCAGGAGGACGGCTGCCGGACGAGGAGGTATTCGCCGGACGGACGGCCGGTCACGTCGAGGTCGGGCCACTGCCCCCGGACCGCGTCGACAAGCCAGGCCGGGGCAGGCTCGGCAGGGTCGTGGGTGCGCAGTTCCTCGTACTGGGCCTCTGGCAGGAGGGCCCCGCCACGGCTGCCTGGCCGTACGAGCGTGTGCTGTTCCAGGAACGGGCTGGCGATCAAAGAGTGCACGAAGACTCCTCGGGTGGGTCGGTGTCGCTCCCGGCCGTACGCACCGGGGAGCACGGCCAGGAGCGGAAGGCCGACTGTCAGGACGCTGTGGACGAGGAAGCGATGGCCGCGAGCTGCCCGGTCTCTTCCTTGTGCGAGCAGATCGCGGCCAGGGCACGGCAGTTCAGGGCGAGGTCTTCGAGGTGGACGGCAGCCGTGCGGTTGTCCGGGCCGGGCCCTTGGCG
This sequence comes from Streptomyces sp. NPDC056296, assembly GCF_042268605.1. Lineage (NCBI taxonomy): Bacteria > Bacillati > Actinomycetota > Actinomycetes > Kitasatosporales > Streptomycetaceae > Streptomyces > Streptomyces sp. NPDC056296. The sequence goes on from NZ_JBHJRX010000035.1 coordinate 89,084, forward strand.
CAGGGTGTGGTCGACGCGGCCCAAGAGCCAGCGGGCCGTCTCTCGGTCGGCGGTGTCGTGGCACTCGTCGTTGATCGCCTCGCCCACCTGCGGCACCAGGCGCCCGACGTGCTCGCGCAGGCGCGCGGTCAGCTGGTCGACCTGCTCGCGGTCCGGTACGCACAACGGCAGGCAGGAGGTGATGCTCAGCGCGTCAGTCCAGTCCTGCCGCGGGTCCGCCGTCGGCTTCGCGGGCTTCACTGCGCGCCTGCTTCGGCCGTCTTCTTCCTCGCCACGTCGAGGAGCTGGCTGATCGCGTCGGGGCTGCACAGGTCGGCGGGTCCGTCCATCGGGACCACCCAGCAGGAGCGCGCCCGGGGATGCTGGAAGTCGATTCCAGGGCAGGGAACGCCGAGGTAGTGGTCATCGCCGAAGCACTCGGTCTCGGGCTCTTGCCAGGACTCGCGGGCTTTCGAGGGGACGAGGCAGTAGTACCAGCCAGCGGTCTGGTCGACGAAGACAGGCCCACGGTGGAGGGCCGCGCTCAGGTAGGCGCTCACCCAGGCATGCTCCTCGCTGCCGGCGGCGGCGGTGATCAGAGAGGCGGGGACGCGGATGGCGGTGAACGCTCCGCCGCAGCGCAGCAGCGCCACTCCTCGGTCGTTCCAATCCCTCTGGGCCCGGTCACGGTTGTCCGCAGCGGCGAGCAGCCAGTTCGAGGCGGCCCTGTCCCGGGCCTGCACCAGCGCGCCCGCGGTGGTCACGACCGCCACCTTCGAGCCGTCGACTTGCCGAACGGGTCCCATGTCTGGCTGCCTCCATCTACTCTCGATTCCGTGATGGCCTCGACACTAGAAACCGCAGGTCGGGGCTGGAACTGACTGCGAGTACATGTGGCTTGAGCTCTAACCGTCGGGATGGACACCCCATGCGGCCTCGCCCTAACCGAACCCTGACCGCCAGTACGGGAACGCCTCCGCGCCCCCGCGCCGGCCTCATCTCCGGCTACGTCCTGCGCGTCATAAGGGAGCAGCAGGGCTACACGCAGGAGGAGGCGGCCGAGTACCTAGGCGTGAGCCTGGACACCGTTGCTGGGTGGGAGACGTCGCGCCGACCACTGACCGCCATTCCATACGGGCAGATGCTCACGTACCGGCACAGGCTGATGCTCATGGGCGCCTCGGCCGCACTGCTCCAGGCGTGGGAGCGGGCCCTGGAGGCAGACGTGCTCCTCGCGACAGTCCTCGACGAGGAGGCCCCCGTCGAGGAGAGCCCCCTCGCGGTGATGGTGATACAGCGCGAGCTGGGCGCCGTGCTGGCGTGGCCTCTAAACGGAGTGCCCCCGGAGCCGGTGCGGGGTCTGCCCGCCCCGGCCCGGCCCCGGCGCGGACCGGCGCCGTCCGGGCCGCAGTTCTCCCGGGAGGAGCGCCGGCGCTTCTTCACGCAGATGCGGACCACCGCCGAGCAGGCCCGTGGCCCCGGCCGGTTCCTGCTGCGCCGCCAGGCCTTTTACCTGTCCGGGTACGACACCGCCACGGACACCGCCGACTGGCTCGCCCACCAGCAGAAGGCCGAGCGCCCCGACGACTGGCTCAAGGGCTGGCTCAACGGCCGGTCAGTGGCGGCCGTCGCCGCCCGCCAGGGCGACCGCGACCGCATGGGCCACTGGATCGACACGGCCCTCCATGACGACGACGCAGGCGAGGCCGCCAACCTCAACTACTGGGCGTACTGGGTCGGCGAGATGCAGCACGTAGAAGTGTCCGACGATTTCATCGCCGACCGCACGCCGCGGCCCTGGCCCGGAGACCGGCTGCTCGACCACCTCGTCCAGGGCATGGCCCCCGAGCACGGATACGTGGACCTCAACATCCACACCGTGTGGTCCCTGCTCCAACTGCGACCCAACCTCCTGCGATCAGGAGGTGCCGCACGCGCCCAACGCGACCGGCTACCGATCATGTTGGATAGCCAGGAGCTCTCGCCACGTGGCAGACGGGAGCTGGAGAGCATCCACTACGCAATCCGCCTCGCCGAGGCGTGAGAGGAGCCCGAAGTGTCAGACGACCTTTCCGCGGTGGCGAACTTCCTCTACGAGGCGGGGACGCTCAAGCAGACGAAGCGCACCGGATGGTGGATGGCGGGCGTCCGGGACCCCGAGTCGGTGGCCGAGCACTCGTGGCGCACCAGCCTGATCGCGTCGATCATCGCGAAGCTGGAGGGCGCCGACCCGGCGCGGGCCGCGCTCCTCGCCGTCTGGCACGACACCGGCGAGACCCGGACTGGGGACGTCAACCACCTCGGCAAGAAGTACACCGACGGTGAAGCCGAGCCGCGCGTGATCGCAGCCGATCAGGTCGCCGACATGCCCGAGGCCTTGGCGCAGGCCGTGACCGACCTGATCGGCGAGTACGAGGCGCGAGAGTCCCCTGAGGCGGTGTGTGCGAGGGACGCCGACAAGCTGGAGTGCATGATCCAGGGCATCGAATACCGAGCCCAGGGATACGAGAACGCCCAGCGGTGGATCGACAACAGCCGCGGCCGGATCGTCACCAAGAGCGGCCAGGCCCTCGCGGACACCGTCCTGGAGACCGGTTCGCTCGACTGGCTCCGCGCCGCCCTCGGCGAAACGAAGCGCTGACCGAGCTGCCCGGTCGTCCTAGGCAGTGGAGGGCGGCCGGGCGCCGCGCAAGAGCCGACCGTGAACTCTGAGCTCGTGTCAACGAAGAAGCCGCCCGTGCACTCACGGTGCACCAAACGCAGCAAAAAAGACGGCCCCATAGGACCCGTAGGACCGTTGTCACTGGTCACGCGGTGTGACCGTGGTTGTGCCCGGAGCCGGACTTGAACCGGCACGCCCCCGAGGGGGCAGCGAGGTTTAAGCTCGCCGTGTCTGCATTCCACCATCCGGGCAGGCCATGGGCTCCGCGTCGAGTGCCCCGAGCCTATCGGGACGCCCCCCTCGAACAGCGGGCGGGCGGACCGATGTTGTCTTATTTTATTGGCGCCTGAGGGGGCATCAGCTCCGGGGGCAGGCCGTCCACACTCGCCAACACCCTCGCGTGCGCCGGTCGGCCACGCATGCGGAATGACGGAATTTCACCGTCTCTACAAGGGCGCCCGCCCCGTTCTCGCGCCGGCGGTGCCGCGGCGGGCCTGTCGGGGTCGCCCGTCATCCGCAGGTATGACACCGGCCCGCGCCGTCCGACCGAAGTCGCCCCTCGAAACCGGAACAGCGGCTGACTACACGCCGCCGCACGGCCGGAAGGATGGAGAACGACCCCGAACACACGCCGTACCGACAGGAGCGCCCTTCCCGTGACCACCGCACCCATCGCCGACCGGTCCACCGCCGTGGCCGCACGCGCCACGGAGCTTTCCAAGATCTACGGCCAGGGCGAGACCCAGGTGGTCGCGCTGGACCGGGTCTCCGTCGACTTCCGGCAGGCCGAGTTCACCGCGATCATGGGCCCCTCCGGCTCCGGCAAGTCCACGCTGATGCACTGCGTCGCCGGGCTTGACACCTTCTCCTCCGGCTCGGTGCGCATCGGCGAGACGGAACTGGGCTCCCTGAAGGACAAGCAGCTGACCAAGCTGCGCCGGGACAAGATCGGCTTCATCTTCCAGGCGTTCAACCTGCTGCCGACGCTCTCCGCGCTGGAGAACATCACCCTCCCGATGGACATCGCGGGCCGCAAGCCGGACAAGCAGTGGCTGGACTCGGTGATCCGGATGATCGGGCTGTCCGACCGGCTCGGCCACCGTCCCTCCCAGCTCTCCGGCGGCCAGCAGCAGCGCGTCGCCGTGGCCCGGGCGCTGGCCTCCCGGCCGGAGATCATCTTCGGTGACGAGCCGACCGGAAACCTCGACTCCCGCTCGGGCGCCGAGGTGCTGGGGTTCCTGCGCAACTCGGTGCGCGAGCTGGGGCAGACCGTGGTGATGGTGACCCACGACCCGGTGGCCGCCGCCTACGCGGACCGGGTGGTCTTCCTCGCGGACGGACGCATCGTCGACGAGGTGTACGGGCCGACGGCCGACTCGGTGCTGGACCGCATGAAGCAGTTCGACGCCAAGGGCCGCACCAGCTGACAGCTGACCCGGCCCCCGGCCCGCCCCCGGCCCGTCCCGGGCAGGCCCCGCCCCTGACTCGCCCGTACCTCCGACAGAGAAGACCCATGTTCCGTACCGCCTTGCGCAACGTATTCGCGCACAAGGCCAGGCTGTTGATGACCGTGCTCGCCGTGATGCTCGGCGTGGCGTTCGTGTCGGGCACCCTGGTCTTCACCAACACCATCTCCGACGCCCTGCAGAACAGTTCCGCCAAGGGCTTCGACCAGGTCGACGTCGCCGTGACCACCGAGTACCAGGAGGCGAAGGGCGACAAGGTCGGCGAGGCCCCCGAGCTGACCGACACCCTCCTCGACGACAGCGCGAAGGTGCCCGGCGCGGCCTCCGCCATCGGCGTGGTGACCGGGTTCACCGCCGTCGCCGACAAGGACGGCGACCTGATCGGCGACGGCTGGAGCACGCAGGGCGGCAACTACTGGGGCGCGAAGGACCCCCGGTACCCGCTGACCGACGGACACGCCCCGAAGGGCGCAGGCGAGATCCTCATCGACTCCAAGACCGCCGAGCGCACCGGCTACGGCGTCGGTGACACCGTGCGGATGTCCGTGGACGGCCCGGTCATCACCCCGAAGGTCGTCGGCGTCTTCACCACCGAGGACGGCAACGTCGCGGCCGGCGGCAGCCTCACCCTGTTCGACACGGCGACCGCGCAGAAGCTGTTCGGCAAGGCGGGCACGTACGACGAGATCGACGTCAAGGCGAAGGCCGGTGTCACGCAGGCGGCGCTGAAGGCGCAGCTGGACAAGGCGCTGCCGAAGGACCTCGTCGAGACGACCACGGGCAAGGAGCTGGCCGACGACCAGGCGGAGATGATCGCCTCGTCGATGAGCGGTATGAAGCAGGGTCTGCTGGTCTTCGCCGGTATCGCGCTGTTCGTCGGCACGTTCATCATCGCCAACACCTTCACGATGCTGGTCGCCCAGCGCACCAAGGAGCTGGCCCTGATGCGCGCGGTCGGCGCCTCCCGCCGGCAGGTGACGCGGTCGGTGCTGATCGAGGCGTTCGTGGTCGGTGTCGTCGCCGCGGTGACCGGCCTGCTCGCGGGTATCGGCATCGGCGCCGGGATGCGCTCCCTGATGGGCTCGATGGGCGCCGTCGTGCCCGACGGGCCGCTGGTGGTCTCGCCCGGCACGATCGTCGCGGCCCTCGCGGTCGGCGTCCTGGTCACCATGCTGGCGGCGTGGCTGCCCGGCCGCCGGGCGGCGAAGATCCCGCCGGTCGCGGCGATGAGCAGCGTGCACGCCAAGGCCACGACGAAGTCGCTGGTGCTGCGCAACACGCTGGGCGCGCTGGTCTCGGCCGCCGGTGTCGCGGTCGTCCTCGCGGCGACGACGATGAGCGGCTCCGACGGACAGGCCCCGATGGGCATGGGCGCGGTGCTGCTGATCATCGGCGTGTTCATCCTGACGCCGCTGCTCTCCCGTCCGCTGATCGCCGCCGCGGCTCCGGTGCTGCGCGTGTTCGGCGTCTCGGGCAAGCTCGCCCGGCAGAACTCGGTGCGCAACCCGCGCCGTACCGCCGCCACCGCCTCCGCGCTGATGATCGGCCTCACCCTGATCACCGGCATGACGGTGATGGCGGGCAGTCTGCAGAAGTCGATCGACAAGATGGCGTCGGCGTCGATCGAGGCCGACTACGTGGTCTCCATGGCCAACGGCAACTACCTCGACCCGGACGTCGCCGAGAAGCTCGGCAAGGCCGACGGGATCACCGCCATCAGCCCGCTGCGCAACGCGGAGTCCCGCGTCGACGGGGAGACCGAGTACCTCACCGGCGTCAACGGCTCCACGATCGGCGAGCTGACCGACCTCAAGGTCGAGCAGGGCGCCTTCGAGGTCGGCGGCACCAGCGTCGTCGTGGACGCCGACACCGCCGAGGACCACGGCTGGAAGGCCGGCTCCACCTTCACCGCCGCCTACGAGGACGGCGAGAAGCAGCAGCTGAAGGTCGCCGGTGTCTACGAGGGCAACGAGATGATCCGCGGCATCATGGTCGACCTTCCGACCGTCACCCCGCACCTGTCGGACCCGGTCGACATGCAGGTGATGGTGAAGATGTCCGACGGGGCCTCGTCGGCCGCGAAGGACAGCCTGACGCAGGCGCTGGACACCAACCCGGCGATCAAGATCCAGGACAAGCAGGACATCTCCAACGAGATCGCGAAGATGTTCACGCTGATGCTGAACATGCTCTACGGCCTGCTGGCCATGGCGGTGATCGTGGCCGTCCTCGGTGTCATCAACACCCTGGCCATGTCGGTCTTCGAGCGCTCCCAGGAGATCGGGATGCTGCGGGCGATCGGCCTGGACCGCAAGGGCATCAAGCGGATGGTCCGGCTGGAGTCCCTGGTGATCTCCCTGTTCGGCGGTGTGCTCGGCATCGGCCTGGGCGTGTTCTTCGGCTGGGCCGCCGGTGAGCTGATGGGCACCACGATGGCGACCTACGAACTGGTCCTGCCCTGGGGCCGGATGGGCGTCTTCCTGCTGCTGGCCGCCGTGGTGGGCGTCCTGGCGGCGCTGTGGCCGGCCCGCAGGGCGGCGCGCCTGAACATGCTCGACGCCATCAAGGCCGAGTAGCCGGTACGTGTGAGCAGGGCCCCGTTCCGTGCGGCTTGGGTTCAAGGGGTCGTCGCAACACCGCCTGGTTTCAGGTGGTGAGTAGATCACGTAGACGCTCGGCTGGGGTATCCCAGCCGAGCGTTTTGC
>NZ_JBHJRX010000036.1:0-31920 GCF_042268605.1 Streptomyces sp. NPDC056296
GCTCCTTCACCCCCGCAAGATCATCGCGTCCAACAGCCACGGTCCTCGCAACTCCCACAGATCGCGGGTGTTGCGAGGACCGTTAGAACCCAAGAAGCGGTGGGGCCCTTCGACTTCGTGCCCGGTGAGGCACTGGCGGAGGATACGAGATTCGAACTCGTGAGGGGTTGCCCCCAACACGCTTTCCAAATGTTCGCCTGGGGGTTCGGGGGAGGGTGTGTACGTTCTGGCCTGCGACGGAGCGGGAGGCGGAAGGGCTTCCGGGTGCCCCTGGACGGAGGTGAACGAGACCACAACTGAGACCAGAACGCTCTCTGTTCGACCTGGCTGCCAGGTGCCTCCCACGTCCACGCGGGCGGTTCGCCTTGACCAAGAGTTCGTCGAGGCTGCTGGCGCGGGCGAACCGGCGGACGGTGGAGTGGTCGAGCCGCAACGTCCGGCTGATCGCCCCCAGCGTCTCCCTTCGGCTAGCAGCTTCTGGACCGCTGCGTAACGCCCGGCAGTGCGGGCCACCAGCGGGTGTGACCCAGATACATGTCAAGGGGGCAATGAATTGATCTTGTAGCCCCGACGGGCAGCCGGGATTCCCTCTGCCGGTCGTCTCTTCTGGGTGGCTGGCGGCGGCTAGGGGGAGCAGCGTTGGAGCACCAACGCCGGCGGCTACTGGCACTGCACTCACATGGGGTGCACCAAGAAAGCAAACCCGACCATCCTCGGTCACGGTTGCTGCGGCCGATGCCAACCGGGCCGAGAGTGTCTGAAGGTTGCCCAGCGTGACTATGACGGCCCTGGCGGCTTCTCGCACAACTTCTTTTGCACTTGGCTGCACCCCGGGGTCTGTAACACCTGCGGCGAAGGGTCCGAAGCCCACCCGTACGAGTACGACTTCATACGCAGCGAGCGCCGCTAGACCGTTTCCTTTTCTCGGCATCGAGGGGGTGGTGCTCCGCCGTCTCACGGTTCGTTGGTGTTCAGGGCTTGCCGGGCGACGACGATGAGTTCGTGCCGCGCCTCCTGGTATCGGTGGCGACGCTCGGCCCATGCCCGCCTCGCGCTGCGCACGTTCTGGATCCGGTCGGATTCGTACTCGAGAGGGACCGCCGCGTTGCCGAGGAGCAGCCGGACCTGCTGGCGGTCCAACCGGGGGACCGCATTGAGAGCCTCAATCGCTTCCTCGTACTCGGCTGGCGGATTGCCACTCCTGGGGTTCCACAGGGGGGCTCCCGCAGCTCGCAGACGAGTGAGGGCGTCCTTGGCTCGTAGCGCGGCTGGATCCGCTTCCCGGGCCAACTCGTCGAGTGCCCGCATGGCCCGCTCCGTCGGGGCCTGCATCCGCGCGTTGTCATAGGCGGCCATCACGGCCCGGTTCATTTGGGCAAGCGTGTCTTTCATCTCCGGCGGTGCGGCGAGTTCGGCCTCGGCCTGTACGAGCCTGAACGTGTGATACGTCCGTTCCACCTCCGCTCGCTCTGTGTCCATCCGGGCTTGTGAGGACGTGTAGAGCCGTCCGGTGGTCTCCATGCACTCGGTGGCTGCCCGCAGGAGCGCGGTAAGCGAGGACCAGCGCAGGTCGTGCAATGCCTGGCGCCGTGCGGCTTGTGCTGCTGTGGCGGCTGCGTCGCGTGCAGCTTGTGCTTGGGCGTGCCCGCCGTGAGCCTGGACGCGTGCTCCGACGAGGGTGCCTGCGATGGTGCCGCACACGCCAGCGGTGCCTATCAGCGCGACCGTGATCTCTGTGTCCATTGCCGCATCATTGCCCACGACCTGCTGTCCCGGCCGCTCTGGCTGAGTTGTCGGCGGCCGGCTACCTGGCGGAGGTGGCCCGATAAGGAAGCGGGTAAGCAGGCCGCCGCGGTTCGTCGCGATCGACAATAGGGCGGTGGACACCCTGCGGTCGATGACCGCCAAGTGGCTGCTGGCCACCCTGATCCGAGCCAATACGGGGACGACGTCACGGTCGAGGCCCTGTGCAAGACCCACAGCGAAGGGTGCGAGATGCTCACCAAGGCCATGCGGGCCCTGGTGGACGACGCCTTCGTCGAAAGTCGACCCTGGCCTTTGACATCGGAATCACCGCGTTCCGGGGAAGCGGACCTGATCGTTGCCAAGCACCGTAACGGGCCCACCGCCACGATCACCGTCGCGTTCCTCGGGCACTACAGCCAGTTCGCCGACATGTCCCAGACCTGATCTAGCGCCCCTGTGTGCCCTTCTGGGTGTGCGTCAGCCGCCCCCGGGCTCCCGGGTTGACGGCGGCCGAGTTCGGCTGTGAGATCGCCGTACAGGGCGGCGAGTGGTCGTGCAGGCCAGGCTTTAGGACGGACGCGCAGTCCAAGAGGGTGAGTTGGTCGGCAGGGTTCGCTGTCGCGCTGGAGGACGGCGTCCGGGCGTGCAGAGTCCGAAGCTGAGGTGTCCCGACTCCCGAGAGGTTTAGTCATCTCAGATGTCCTCTCAGCTTGACCTCTCACTCGGCCCTTCCAGTGGATCTCACATTTGGCACTTACATACGCCCGCTGGCACATCCAAGATCACGCCCCAGTCCGTCTGCTTCAACGCGGTTGAATCGTTTGGGCATTGAATGCTGGCACAGCTACCGTCTGAGGCATGAAGACGACAGCCGTAGCCATGCAGGACGTGCAGAAAAATGAGGCGACCGGACGGGACACCCGGGCGGCGATTCTGAAGCGCTCGATCCGGGCCAACGTGCCGCTGCGCAAGACCTTCGTGCAGGCGAACAAAGGGGGCGATAGCCGGCACGGCCCCCTGAGGGACTTCGTCACCGGTAGGGACCTGCGGGGTCTTCGGGCCTACCTGATGATCGTGGCCGCGTGCAGCAACGGAGACAAGGGCTGGACGACCGAGCACGACAGTGCGGTGTGGGCGCGGCTGATGGACATCCACGAGACCGCGACCAGTCAGTCGGCGCGTACGGGCGCCTGGCGTGCCCTGCGCCGGCTGGCGGACCGCACCCTCATCGAGTGCAGCCGCAGCGGCACCAAGATCAAGGTGACGCTGCTGCGCGAGGACGGCACAGGAAAGCCCTACGACCGGCCCAAGGGCGACACTGAAGAGGACCGCTTCCTGCAGATCCCGACGACGTTCTGGACGCAGGGCCGTGACGAGAAGCTGAGTCTGCCCGGCCTGGCCCTGTTCCTGGTCGTCGCCCGCGAGAACGAGAAGGACTGGGCGTCCTTCCCCGGGGACAAGGCCGACGAGTGGTACGGCTGGTCCGCCGACACCCATGAGCGCGGCCTGAAGCAGCTCGTCGAACTCGGGCTCGTCCAGAAGAAGCCCTTCAAGAAGAAGGCGCCGCTCGCGCCCGCCGGCTTCACCATCGCCCACAAGTACCAGCGTGCCCCCATCACGAAGCCGCGCAAGGCGCCGGTGAAGAAATCCGCCGCATCCGCCACCTCTTGACACAGAGCTCCAGCGGTACCGCCCGCGTCCTGCCGCTGAGACGGGGTGAGCCCGGCCGGTAACCGACTCCTTTGTTGAGTGATGAGTCCAGCTCTTCCAGCGCAGTGTGACGGCCGCTTGCGCGGCTAACCCCGCCGCGTCGCACTGTGCTGCCCGAACCCCGGACTTCACCCCGGGACACAAACGGTCGGAGTGTGGTCTGCTCCGGCCCGCTCCACACCGTGGCCGCCGATTTCGTCGGTCCATGCTGTCTGCGCACCCAGCCCGAACCCAAGGTGTGGAGCACCACCTGCTCCGCCCGTCATCCGCCCCAGGGGGAAAACATGGCCATCACTTCGAACACGACCCAGCCCGATGATGTTCCTGCACCGGTGCCCGAGCCTCCGTCCATTCCCGATCGGGCGGGGTGGGTGGTGCCGGTGACCGTGATCGGGGTGGTGGTCGCGCTGATGGCCTGCGCGTTCGGCGCGTTCCTCGTCCACGCGTACCCGGTACTAAAGGAGCCGTTGACGGTGGCCCTGAGCATCGCCACGCTGGCCGGGCTGATCGTCACCACGGTGGTGTCGCTGAACCGCAGGCGATGAACGCTGGTAAGGCGGAAGCTCCCTACTTCTCGGCATCCTCGAGGAGAGGAGGAGTATCTGCGATGAAGTCGGCGGTCAGCTGGTCGGCGTACGGGGCCGCCCAGCTCCTGCCCCGCCTCATCGGCCGCCGGACCCGCGGCCCGCTGTTCTTCACCAACTGCAAGGCTCCGGCCGGAACGCCGACGCTCGACGTGTGCCCGGAAACCGGCCGGGCCCGGCTCTCCTACCGCCGGGCCGAGGAGATCTTCGAGGAGAACACCCGGCTGTTGGCCAACCCGCTCGCCACCCGAGGACATCGAGGACCTGGACGGCTGGACCCTTCACCGGCTCCGGCACAGTGCCCTGACCCACGATGCCGAGGACGGCACCTCCACCCCGATGCTGCTGGCCCGCTCCCGCCACGCCTCCGTCCGCTCCCTGGAGCGGTACGCCCGCCCCGGCGTCGACTCGGTCGCCCGGCACGTCGCCGAGCAAGACCCCGCCGCCCCGGCGTCGCAGGTGAGTCCGAGCGCATCAGGGCTTCAAGATCATTCCGTTGCCCGTTTGGCGCGTATCTCGGTCACACCCCACCAGGCGCCGCGGCTGGCCCAGCACGTCAAGCGTGCCGTCGGGCGGAACGAGCGGCGCGGGCACCGGCTCGGGCTGCTCCGTCGCGACCGGGGCCTGGACGATCGTCTCCGCCATAACAGGGGGCTCGGCTTACGACTCCCGGATACATCCGTGGTGGGAGCCGACCGTTTTCACCAGGGCCTCGGCGATGTTCCGCCACAGGTGCCAGGTGTCAGCGACCTTCATCGCCTGCAGGGTTCCGGTTCTGGCTTCCTCGGCATAGGCACCGACCCGGTCGCGGCAAATGACTATTTTTCGTCGTCCGCGTAGACGGCGATCAGCGCGTGAACCTCCGGGTCGTCCTCAACCTCTGTACGGCCAAAGCCCACGTCCAAGGCAACAGCCCGCAGTTCCTTCGCCCCGAGGCGCTGCAACTGGGCAAGGGTCCACGGCCCGCTCTCCTCGTCGAACCCGAGATCATCTTGACCAAGGGCGGCGAGCCCGCCGTTCTGCGCGGACGGGGGCAGTTCCCGTTCCTCCGTCTCGTCGTGCCAGGCGTACATCCACTCGTGCCGGACGGTCATTGTCTGCGCCCACGGAAACTCGCGCGCGCCCAAGGCTTCCACCGCCGCGACGAGTGCCTTCACGGCAGCCATCCGGCGGGTGTTGCGGATGTTCACGCGGAGCCCCTTCGGCACCGTGAACTCGAACGTTAGCCGCAGAACGCGCGGCACATCGTTGTCTGCCACAAGATTTCCTCTCGATGAGAAAGCCAGTTGTCGCAAGAGTGGGGCAATCTCGCTGAGATTGAAGAGAGTTGAGAGAACTCGTGGCGAGGGCGGCTCAGGGGGCGCTCGTCGCAGGCAACGTGGGCTGAGCGGTGACAGCCTTCCGAACGGATTCCGAAGCCGCTGCCCCGGCGGCATCCTGGCCGTGCGCTGGGAGTCGTTGGTTCCTGGATGGTCAGAGAAGCGCCTGGACGACCCGTTGCCTCAACTGCTCGTCGGCGAGACTCTCCACCGTGCGCCACGCGGCGTCCGTGACCTCTTCGGTCTGGAGTTCGCCGACGTCGGCGGTGGTGCGGAAGAGGAAGCGGGAGTCGAAGTGCTGGTGGGCGGGCTCGTCCTTGGCGGGGTTGGCGTCGATGGGGTGGATGTCGATGTGCAGCGGGATCTCGCTCTGCGGGGTGACGACGTGTGGCGGGATGCCGGTCTCCTCGGCCAGTTCACGGCCGGCGGCCTGCAGGAGCGTGTCGTCGGAGGGCTCGATGTGGCCGCCGGGCAGCAGCCACTTGCCGGTGGCGTTGTGGAGGATGTGCAGGACGCGGCCGTCGCGGCCGACGAGGATCGCGCCGGCGGTGACGTGTCCGGGCAGGGTCTTGCGACTGGTGAGGTCGTCGCTGTCGTTGAGGAGGCCCTGGACGACGGCGATCTCGCGCTTGTCCTCGGGGTGCTGGTCGAGGTAGCCGTTGATGGTGGTGCGGATGTGCTGGGCCGTAATGGGCATATTGATCACCTGTTGAAGTAGGAGAGCCAGGTCGCCGCGATGGCCTCGCGGTCAGATGCGGAGACCTCGTGGATGCCAGGGGTGAGGTCCCCGCGGGTGAGCATCCTGATCGCGGCGAGGATCTCGGCCTGGATCAGGAAGATGAACGGTCCAACGCTGGCGCCGTGGATGAAGTTGACGGCGTTGCCGCCGTTCGCCAGATAGAAGTAATGGCCGGTGGTCTGGTAGCGGGTGACGTGGTCGCCGACGACCGTGCGGGTGTAGACGTCTGGCAGACCGGCGAGGTCGAGCTCGTCCTCGCTGGAGGTGACGGTGGCGACGTAGGCGCCGTTGCGCAGGTGGGAGAAATCCTCGCCGCGCAGGGAGACCGCGCCGGTGGCGCAGAGCACCAGGCCGGCACCGGTGAGAGCGGTCTCGCGGTCGCGGACGACGGTGAAGCCCTGGGACAGGGCCTGAGTACGTCGGACGGGGTCGATGTCGAAGACGGTGACCTGGACGCCCTTGGCGTGCAGGAGCCTGGCGATGGAGGAGCCGAGCTTGCCGAAGCCGATCACCAGGGCGGGGCGGCCGTGGAGGATGTCGCCGCGGCCGCGCATGACGGCCTCGGTGGAGAACACCACGGACTGGCCGACGAGGAAGTCCTCGGGATCCTTGAGCGGGGAGCGGGCCACCGAGACCACAGGGCAGGGCAGCTTGTCGAGGGCGTCGTAGCGGCGGTGGCCGTTCTCGGTGTCCTCGACGACGCCGATCAGACGGCCGGTGAAGCGGCTGTGGAGGTCGGTGAGGGTGGGGGAGAAGTAGCCGCCGACATCGAGGAGGGCGACGGTTTCCCCGGCAGCCCGGGATTCGAGATAGTCCAGTGCGGTGTCCGGGTCGGTGAACAGTTCGCGGGTGAGTGAGTCGACGGCGACGGTCCGCTCGGTCTCACGCTGGGCGGCCGGGTGGACGGACTTCGGCTTGGGCAGCACCGCCGCGAGCCGGGTCATCGAGGCGACGGCACGGACGAATGCGGGGCGCTCGGCCAACAGGTGAGTGATCAGGAGCGACGAGATCTGCTCGTCGGAGGCGAACTGAGCGGCGATCCGGGCGAAGTAGGCGTCCAGCTTGGCGCGTTCGAAGGTTTCCATCTCAGTTTCCTCTCATCGGGGCGTGCAGGAAGTCCCAGGGGGCAGCGGGTCAACGGGTGCGGGCCATCCCGTACAGCAGCCGGTCGGACTGGCTTGCGGTATCCAGGGAGGTGTCGAGCTGGGATGCGTCGGCGGACTGCGACAACGAGTCCAAGCCGAGCAGGAGAACGGCTGTGCCGGTGCGGGTGGCCAGTGCTGTCCAGGCAGGGCGGCTTGGCAGCCGCAGCCTGCGGGAGGCGCCGGGAATGTGGAGGAACACGTGGTCGCCGATGATGTGCAGGCAGCGGCAGGCATCCGGAACCACATCCTCTGCCCGGCCCAGTCCGCCGAGGCTGTCCGCGAGACGCCGCATGCGGGATTCGGGTGCGTCAGCGGGGTCGGAGAGAGCCGGAGCAGGAGTGTGCGTGATCAGGATGTGGGCGATCTCGCGGTTGTCCGGACTGATGCCCGGCCAGCTCCACGCGGCGAGTGAGAGGAGTAGTCGGGGCTCAGGTCCGGTCGGAGTAACGGCGGCGGTCACGCCTGCTTCCCTCCCGCGCCCTTGAAGGAGGACCAGACGATCTTCCCGAGGGGCGTACGGTCCTGCACTCCCCAGTCGTCGGCGAGCGCGTCCACCAGGATCAGGCCGCGTCCGGACAGGTCGGTGTCGGTGGCCTCACCCGTCTTGGGGCGTTCGCAGCGGCTGTCGTGCACCTCCAGGCGTACGACGTCGTCCTCGGCGTCGAGGCGAACCAGGAATCCGTGGTCGGAGACGGTGCCGTGGACGAGCGCGTTAGTCGCCAGCTCGGAGACGCAGAGACGGACATCTTCGATCCGTTCACCACGGCCCCACCCGGCCAGGGTGGCGGTGGCGAAATCCCGCGCCTGTTGGATGGATTTTGGGGTGGCCTTGAAGAAGCATTGGTCCGTTTCGATCATGGTCGTCCTCATGACTCGGCGTCCAGGAGGTGGGCGGGCCCGCAGCCGTGGCGGGAAGCTGCACCCCGGGAGGTGCCTGGCGGGCGCGCAGGGCGGGGCCGCCGGACGAGCAGCAGCCGGGAGCCGGCCGCCTCGATCTGCCGACGGCGCTCAGCGGCTATCGCCCTCGGGCCAAGGTGGGAAGCGGCCGGGGCGAGTACGCCGTAGACGTCCGGCAGTGCCAACACGTCGAGCAGACCGGTGAAGGCCGACGAGCGGGGGTCGGCACTCGCCTCGCGATCCGTGAAGACGCCGGACAGCTCCAGCTCGTGCCTACGGCAGTACTCGGCGAGCGAGGCGGCCAGCGCCCCTTGCCGGGCTTCGGAGACCCGCACCAGCCGCAGGAATCCGTAGACGACAGGCCCGCTGACCAGGCGATGTTCCGTGAGAGGTTCCATGCTGGGGACCGTCCAAGGAGTCGGCAGGTGGTGACGCTCCTGAGCATGGCGGCCCCTGAACTCCTGGCCAATCACCCGTCGTTCTACTTCCGTTCCACTTCCGTCCCGCCGTACCCGGGCATCTGCTTCGATGACGGTGGAAGGGAGCAAGGCGTGGCAACCGTGCACCACTGGACCGGCCTGGAGGCCAGGGCTCTGCGTCTCGCTCTGCGTCTGAGCGTGCGGGCCTTTGCCGAGCACCTCGGCGTAGCTGTCGCGACGGTCTCGAAGTGGGAGAGTAAGCGCGCCGAAACCGAGCCCAGACCCGACACCCAGGCCATCCTCGACACCGCCCTCGGACGCGCCGACGCTCCTGCCCACCTGCGCTTCGAGACGCTCCTGTCCGAGATGGCCAGCACCGTGCAAGGCGCCGGACGGCGCGTCACCGCCGCCGGCCCGCGAGCTTGGGAGTACGAATCGTGGGCCGAGGACCTGGATCGCGTCGTGGTCGCGCTCTCCCGTCAGAACTTCACCTTCGCCGACAGCCTGCTCAGCCGCTGGCTGACGCGGTTCAACGCCCGAGAACTGGATGAGAAGGGCCTGTACCTTTTCGCCCGCTCGACCGCGCTGCTCGGCGACCTCAAACGCGACCAAGGCTCTGTGCTCGGCCCACTCTCCGCCCAGCACTCCTACGCCGGGGCTCGCGCGGTTTTCACCCAGCTCGACATCCCGCGTCGTGTCGCCCAGCTCGACCTCTCCCTCGCGGTGATCACGGAAATGTCCGGCAAGCTAGAGACTGCCGCCCGCCACTACGAAACCCTCGCCGTCGACGACCGGCTTTCCCGCCGGGACCGCGCCAGGGCCCGTCTGTGGGTGGGCACGGCGCTGAGCAAGAACGGCCGGCACGACTACGCGACCCGCGTCATGCAGGCCGCGACCCGTGACTTCGAGGACCTCACCGAACCTGACGACTGGTCGGTGGCCCACCAGAAACTCGCCCTCGCCCGCCGTGGCGCCGGCGACCTCACCCAGGCCCTGCACTTCATCGACATCGCCCGCAGCAGCGGGGCCGCCGACTCCCCGATGCAATGCGTACGGCTGGACACCGCTCATGGCCACATCCTGCTCTCCGATGCGGCGACCCGGGATGATGGACTCCTTGTCCTCGATCAGGCCACCCGCACGGCCGCGCAGTATGGACTCGTGCACCAACTGCGCAGTATCGAGGGCATCAAGGCCATGAACGAGGGGCCGACCGGCCCCCGGCGACGGTGACCAGGGAGAGACGCGTGAGCGACAACAAGCAGGCCATCACCGAGGACCAGTGGCGCCGGGCCGCGCTCATCTGGGACTACCACCAGATGCACCACCAGCTGCGGCCCGTCGACGTGGCGATCGGACTGGGCAGCCACGACCTCGGCGTCGCCACCCACTCCGCCGAGCTGTACCGCGCCGGGCTGTTCCCGACCCTGGTCTTCACCGGCGGCAACAGCCCCACCACCGCCAAGGTCTTCCCGCGCGGCGAGGCCGTCCACTTCCGCGAGCACGCCATCGACCTCGGCGTCCCAGCCGAGGCGATCCTGCTGGAACCGGAGGCTGGCAACACCGGGCAGAACGTCACCCTCTCCCGAGAGGTCCTCGCCGCCGCCGGCATCACCCCGACGACGGTGATGCTGGTCTCCAAGCCCTACATGGAACGGCGGTCGTTCGCGACCGCCCGCAAGCTGTGGCCCGACGTCGAGATCCTCTGCGCGTCGGAGCTCCTGGAGTTCGACGACTACGTGAAGTCCATCGGCGACGAGAAGCTCGTCCTGGACATGCTCGTCGGCGATCTCCAGCGGGTCATCGAGTATCCGAAGCTCGGATTCGCCATCGAGCAGGAGGTCCCGGAGGACGTGCATGGAGCGTACGAATCCCTCATCCATGACGGCTTCACCAGCCGTCTCATCGTTTCCTGACCTGCCCGAGGCGGGCGGGCTGTGCGCAATTCATCAGCCCAACCTGTTCCCGAGACTGACCACACTGGCCAAGCTGTTCTGGGCGGACTACTGGATCGTCCTGGACGACGTGCAGTTCACCCGTCGCGACTACCAGCATCGAGCCCGCCTTGGTGCCCTCGACGAATCGGATCGTCGGCAGTGGCTCACCGTCCCCACACGCCTCCCCCACGGACGGCCCACTCTCATCCGGGACGCGTTGATCGACGATCCCGACCGGGCACGCCGGAAGACCGCGGGGATGCTGCGGCAGCACTACGGAGCGAGCACTTACTGGCCAGCCCTCGCCCGGGTCCTGGAACCGGTGTTGGACGCCTTCAACACTGGTAGGACCGCTGCCGTTGCCGCAGCCTCCACCCGCGTCCTGCTCGACCTGCTCGGCTGGCAGGGCCAGATCCTCACCAGCAGCGATCTGTCCTCCCGGCCGGGACGCTCTCAGAGGCTCGCCGATCTCTGCGCCGTTACCGGTGCCCGCGCGTATGTGTGCGGGGCCGGCGGCATGACGTACCTCGACCCGGCACCGTTCGCCGCCAAGGGCATCGCCGTTGTGCCGTTCCAGCCGCCGACGACCAACATCTGGTCCTCCAGCCGAAGGCTCAGTGCGCTGTCGGCGATGGCGGCACTCGGCCCGCAGGATGTGGCCACCTGCATGCAGAGGCTGCCTTAAACCACGGCCTTCTGGTGGCCGCTGCTTGACTGCCCCCGCTCGCTCGCCTTGTCCGGATCAGCGGCGGGGGCGGCTCAGCCGACTCGTGGGAGCTGCGGTGGTGGTCGGCAGCTGGGCGGCGGGGGAAGGAGTGCCGAAGGCTGATGCGGTGGTGCTTCGCAGGCGGGCTGCTTCGGCGCGGCGGTTGGGGGCGGGGCTGCGGCTGGTGTGCTGGATGCGGGTGATCAGGACGCGGGCGGGCCTGTGAGCAGTGCCGAGCTCCCGACGGGCGGAGGCTTCCTTGAGGAGCTGGTGAGGTTTGTGGCCGCCGGCCTCGGCGTCGGCGAGGACGGTGGCGAGGCCGGGCCAGCCGGGGTCGGCCAGGATCCGCTCTGCGTGTTCGGGAACGGCGGCGCGTACGTCACTGGCCAGGGTGCGACGGGTCTCCTCCGTGGGGCGGCGGGATTCAAGTGCGGTGAGCAGCGGCGCGAGCGCGTCGTCCGCTGCGGACTGGAGATGCTGGACGGCTTGCCGGGCGGCGTCGGCCTGGTGGGCGTGGCCCTTGGCTTCGTGCCAGCGTCTGGCGAGGATGGCGGCCCAGAGCATGGCGGCAACAAGAGCAGCGAATGCGCTGCCGTCGGGGCTGGTGGCGGTGTTAGCGATGTCGCGGGCCGCGGTCCGCAGAGTGTGGGCGGCGCGGTCTTCGGCCCGGATTTGCGAGCGCTGGGCACGGGCGAATGTCTTGCTGGCCGCGTGCAGTTGGTTACGGAGGTCGGCGGGGGCTTTCTGGGCGGTGGCTTCGATGAGTTCACCCAGGGCGGTGATGTGCGCCTGTGTCCGCGCGTCTCCGCTGCCGGTGCTTGTGTGGGTGATCTGTGTGTGGAGGGTGTCGAGGGCTTCGGTGGCCTGATGCCAGGGGGTGCTGGGTCGGTTGCGGCGGGCTGTGGGGTGTTCCTCCGGTGCGCTGGTTTCGAGGCGGGCCTTGAGTTTGGGCAGGGTGAGGTCGGGGGCGATCTTCCCGCCGGGGTGGTAGATCTGCTCGCCGTCCTTGTTCAGGTCGCCGGGGCGGCCGACGGCGTAGCCGAGGAGGTCTCCTGAGGGGCCTCGGCGGGGCTTGACCAGGATGTCGTCGGCTTCGAGGTAGGCGAGGAGTTCCTCTGCGCTGGTGGCGTGGGGGATGGCGGCGCGGAACAGTTCCCCGAGTTCAGGAAGTTCGCCACGGATGCCTTCGGAGCCATCGAGAAGGCCCACGAGGCCACTCTCGCGGACGGCAGGCATAGCCTGGATCAGGTCTACCAGGCCCTCCGGGAGAACCGGGTGATCTTCGAGCGAGAACTCCACAGAGGCGACCTGACTTGGGAACAGAGGAAGCACCTCCTCGAACTCATCCAGGAAACGGCAAGACTTGCTTCTCAGAAGGACTCTGAGCACAAGCGCCACGTGGACGGTCTACTGAAGAAGGTCATGGTCGGTGTCGGTTCCGGGCTGGCTCTGGCTGTGGTCTTCGTCGGAGGCCGGATCCTGACCCAGGGCAAGGAAGAACCCGATGACTCTGGGGAGTCGTGAGACCTGGCGGCGCCGGTCCTTGACCTCGGTGACCGTCTTATCGACCGGGCCGCGCTGGGCTGTGACTCCCGCTCAGAACGGGGGCGTCGTCAGTGGCGTGCGTCAGACTCGGAGCACGGTACACACCCGTGCCGGCTGTCTGTCCACGCACCGCACCCCCGCCCGCAAGGAACGGTCATGGCACATCTGCACAATCAGTTCGACGACCTGCTCACTCTGATCAACGTAGATCCCGACGTCCTCGCGGCGACGCGCGAACGTCTGGTGCTGGCGCGCAGGTTGGCCGAGCAGCACCCCGAGGGCCGTACGTCGTACAGCTCGGGTTCGATCCCCGTTCGCACCCACATTCAGCCGCACGCGGGAGCCGTCAGCGATGGGGACGGCGGGATCATCCTGGACCGTGTCCAGCACCCGGAGCTTGGTCCTGACGGAGAAGGGGAGGCTCCACACGCCATCACCGACGAACTTGTCGCGTTCATCGGCCCGAAGCTCCGCGACCCGGAGCGCACCCCGTTCTACCCCAAGGCGCGGGTGTGCACGTCCCGGCGGGGCCTCAAGATTCTTCGGCGCCCCGGTCAACGGCACGGATGTCACGGTCGATCTCATCGTGGCGCTGCGCCGCCGTGATGGGCGCGGGCTGTGGATCCCCGACCTGGAGCAGGCCCCGGGCTCCGCAAAGGCATGGAGTGCGAGCGACCCTCAGGGCCACGTAGAGCTGCTGACGTCCGGCGCCGACGCCCTGCGGCGCACCCGGCGCCGCGCCATCCGCATCCTCAAGGCGTGGAATGCTCAGGCCGCGAAGCCGGGCTTCTCCTCACACCAACTCTCCGTCTGGGCTTACGAGTTCGTCGAGCCGAGAATGGGCCTCGTCAGCGCCGTCCACACGGTGCTGCTGAAGGCCGCCCTGCGCCTTCAGCGCGGCGAGTCGACCAAGGATCCGCGCTCCGTCTCGCCCGACCTCAAGCCGCTGATCCCCGACGCGGATGCCGAGCGACGGCTACGGGTCGCGGCCGACAGGCTCGCGAAGGCCATAGCCGACCCCGACGATGTAGACACGGTGGCGGAGGTCCTGGAGTACCTCTTCCCCAAGACGATGCGTGAACGTGAGCGCGCCTTCTCCGCCGCGTCCTCTCCCCTGAGCACCACTGCCAGCCTCGGTCTCGCGGGTGCGAGCCTGCTCATCCCGAAGACGCGCTCGTGGCGGGAGGACACGGCCGTTGAGGGGTGACGGGCGTCCTGCGCGGCGTCCTTGGTTCGCACGTCCGATGGCCCGCGCCGAGCTGCTGACCGGGATGCGCTCAACGGGGCTCGACGCGCGCGAGGTGGACAAATTTGCCGACTTCGCGTCCGGTTTCACTGTCCAGGTCTACCCGCACGTTCGGATCCTGCCCTCACACAGTCTCCGGATCGCCTTCGCCGCCGGCGATCCGGCATTCCCTCGCGTCCACGCACGCGGACCCGACTGCCCCGCCCACCGCAACCCCGACGGTTCCCTTTGCCTCTGGTACCCGAAGGACGCGCCCTCGCGCCGCTGGTCGCCCGGTGACGGCGGGCGGGTCCTCGTCGCGATCATCGTCCGCCATCTGCGATGGGAATCTGCCTATCGCGCCACCAACATCTGGCCGGGCTTCGAAGCACCCCACGGCCACGGTTCGCCGGGCCTCGACGAACAGGACCACATCATTGGCTGACGCGATCAAAGTCTTCGGCCCCTACGCCGCTGTTTTCGCCGCACTCGTGACCGGCCTCGTCCTCGGCCTCCAGGCGCGGATTGGCCGTCGCGCCCAGCTGCAGGAGCGGAAGCAGGAATTGTTCGCGAGCGCGTACGAGGCGAGCATCCAGTACGCGGAGATGGCTTACGCCGTGCGGCGCCGCCGCGCGGACGCTGCCGCCGAGGAGCGGGTCCGCCTGTCGGAGCAGCTGCGAGAGATCCAGTCCAGACTGACCTGGCACGAGGCGTGGGTCCGATTCGAGGCTCCGGAGGTGGGCGCCGCGTATGACGAACTCGTCGCCCGTACGCGGACGGTGGCCGGGCAGAGCATGAAGGATGCGTGGCTCTCGCCCCCAGGGGCGGACGACACGGCGATGGTGATCCCGACGTCGGTGATCGACCTGCGGGCGCTGGCGGATGTCCGCGAGCGCTACATGGCCGCGGTGGAAGCGCACCTTCGCCCCCGGGGCCGTGCCCGCCGCCTTTTCCCGCGCCCGCGCCGCGCCATGCCACCCCCACCCGTGCCTGCTCCCCCGGCCGGTGGGACGACCCCCGGCGGCCCCGTCGGCGGCTCGCCGTGAGACGAAATACACGCACACCCCCGCCTCCGGCCGGCACTGGCCCTGGACCCACGTGATCATCGACGCTCTCGAACGGCTCGCTCTCCTACCGAACCCCGGGTGACCAGAAGGTCTCCCCGTTCCCACGCGAGCCCTTCACCCGGAGCAGTGAAACCCCGCGCCACCCCGAGACGACATTTGGGCCCCCGACCTGCCCCCTCTACCCACCACACGAAACGGCCGACCGACTCCGCGGCGGACCGTCAAGCAAGATCGAGGTTGGGGACCTCGCCCCTGCGAAGGCATCCGAATGCGGGGCCTCGACCAGATCGGTCGGGGCCCGCTCGTCCTTTTTCCTAGCCGGGGATCCCGAGCTCCTTCAAATACGTGAGGCGGGCGCTTATGGCAGCCGAGAAGTGCCGCCAGTCAAGGCTGTTCACCAGTTCGACGGGCTTGGGGTCCTCGGCTGAGGACGTGACATAGCAAGCGGCGTCGTACAGCTGCTCGGCCACAAGGCGCTCGCGGAAGATCCCGAACCGGTCCTGATACGAGGTGCCGTGCCAGATTGAATCGGCAGGCAGCGCGCCCTCCGCGATGCTGACCGGCCTCCGAGAGCCGCTGCCGTCCTCCATGACGAAGAAGTAACCGAGCCAGGGCTTCTCCTTCGGATACAGCTCGGCCAAGGCGGCCCGTCGCAGATCCACCGCGCTGCCGAGTGCTTCCTCAACCCGGTTGTTGTAGTTGTTTCCGAACGACGGCCCACCGAGGGCCTTCAGTTCGAAAGCCGCAACCAGCACTCCCTCGTGGACCACCACGAGGTCCCACTGCTTCTGGGGGCGGTAGTAACCGGGGAGTTCCAGACCTTGTTTCTTGGTGACCCGGATGCTCTCGGGCGGGTAGCCGGCTTCGAGGAAGAACTTCGACAGGAGGATCGCGATCGCGTCGAAGTGCTTACCACCGCGCACGGATCCGGCGGTGCCGGCGCCGACCGCGGCCTTGATCGCGGACTGCTCCCGCTGCAGCTGCTTGGCGCCCCAATAGGTCGCTATCGCGTCCTCGAAGTCCTGGCGGGTGACCGTCAAGATCCGCTCTCCTAGTCAGGAAGCTCGGCAAGTCCGTAGACGCGCAGGGCGGCCTCCGTGGCGGCCCTCACGTCTCGCTTGTCGAAAGCTGCCGCCAGGGCTTCTCGGTCGCGCTCGCTGATCGCTTCCGGGTCTGGGACCCGGATCTTGCGGAGGTACTGAGCCTGGAAGCGGAGGGTCCCCCCTCGCATCTTGACCGCGTACGCCTCCACGAATGCTTCCGCGACCTTGGAGAGTAGGAGACCACCCAGCACGCGCATGTCCCAGACGTCCGAGACGATGAAGTACAGGTTGTGGTGAGGGTACAGTCCGCCCTCGTCGAGTACCGGATGGATCGTCAGCTTCATGTCCGGGAGCAGCAGCTTGGGCCGCCGAGTCAGCGCGTGATCGACCTTGTCGATGGTCTTGTACCAGCGGTGTGGCTGCTTGACCGCCACGTAGCGCTTGCGCAACGCGGCTCCGTGTTCGTCGAGATACCTGGCAAGCCGGGGATACGCGGCGAGGTCGACCAGATCGCCGTTGGCCGTCCAGGGGTTGACCAGGTAGGTGCCGTTCCAGTTGAGCGTGCCGCTCGTGGTGTCGCGAACCATGGCCATCGGCAGGAGGCGGTCGTCTTCGATCAACGTGCCGTCGTCGGTGAGGAAGACCTTGTCCGCTCCGGTGGCGATGCCGATGCCGACTCGGGTACCGGACTTCTTGCTCTCAAGCAGGTGGAAGCGCTCTGTCAGTTCCTCGAGGACTGCCAGTCGTGCAGGTGAAGCACTCGGCCAGGAGTCCTCGTCCGGGAACCAGTGCGGCATCCGAGCGGCCTGGAACGCTGGTGTCGTGACCGGCTCTGTCTGGTCAGTCGCGTACCAGCGTGCCAAGGCGGTGGCCTCAGGAGCACCGAAGGCTCGCGTGGTGTCCGCTGCCACAGCGGTGCCTTGGGGTTGCTTGCTGATCAGGGTGATGGCGGGGTACGCGGAGACCTGGTCGTCGAAGGCGTCCACATCGTGCATGACCAGTGCCAGGTCCATGCTGAAGCTCTTGGTCACCAGCTGGCGCAACTGCCGACCGTACTGATTGCGCATCCAACGGTCCGCGCAGATGAAGCCTAGCTGTCCGCCTGCCCCGAGGCTTCGGAGTGCGACTTCGAAGAAGCCGACGTAGATGTCTGCGCGGCCGCCCATGGTGGGGCACGCGTGACGGTAGACCGCCATCCTGTCCGCGGGAACGTCTTCCAGGCGGATGTAGGGCGGGTTGCCGACCACGTAGTCCGCGTGCTGGGTCCCTTCGGGCTGGAGTAGGTAGTCACCCTGCTCGACCCAGGCCGCCGCCACCTGCTGGGCATCTGTGGGGTTCCAGCCGTCGTCGACCAAGTGCTGCTCGACGACTTCGCGGCTCCTGCGGACGTTGCGCTCCAGCAGATCGAGCGCACGCACGGCATGGCTTGCGTCACTGATGGGACGGTTTTGCTCGCGGCAGGATGCGCTGATCCGCGAAGCTACGGCTCCTAGAAAGGCTCCTGAACCGCAGGCCGGCTCCACGAGCTTCAGGTCGCAGAGGGTTTTGTCAGACGTGTAGCCCACGAGGTCGAGGATCAGATCGACGACCCAACGCCGCGTGAACACCTCGCCGTGCTCCACGGCCTCCTCGGGGACTGAGGGGAGGGTGTGGAGGGCGGTGTCGAAGAACAGGGGAGTGGCCACGTCTTGACACTACTAGGGAGGATTTCGGCCACGAGAGTTATCCACAGGCGTCCCTCGCGCTCAAGGGAGTGATCTGTTCCACCTGCGGAGCATCAGGCCCGTGGGATCGACATCCACTCGTACCCATGATCAACGGGAGCGCGCTCTGGCTCGTCGGCCGTGAGGGGGTGCGCGGCGGAGGAGCGCGGACCAGCAACCGAGCCGACGCGTCGCCTCGGAGCATCTGAGACCACCAACGTCGAAGGGCCCCACCGCAAGCGGTGGGGCCCTTCGACTTCGTGCCCGGTGAGGCACTGGCGGAGGATACGAGATTCGAACTCGTGAGGGGTTGCCCCCAACACGCTTTCCAAGCGTGCGCCCTAGGCCTCTAGGCGAATCCTCCGCAGAGAACATTACATGACGTCGGAGAGTGCTTGCGAACTCGTTCTCGGGGCCCCACATCGGGTAACGTGTGGCCCAGCCCCTCACGCGGCGCTATCTGACTGAACTCCCCCAGGGCCGGAAGGCAGCAAGGGTAGGTCGGCTCTGGCGGGTGCGTGGGGGGCGCCTGCGTTCCCGGGGCGGACCGGTTGTCGGTGGGCGCCTATAACCTCGTATGCGTGTCGTCTCTCGCGCTCTACCGCCGTTACCGCCCGGAGTCCTTCGCCGAGGTCATCGGGCAGGGACATGTCACCGACCCGCTGCAGCAGGCGCTGCGGAACAACCGGGTCAATCACGCGTACCTGTTCAGCGGTCCGCGCGGATGCGGCAAGACCACCAGCGCCCGGATCCTGGCGCGCTGTCTGAACTGCGAGCAGGGCCCCACCCCGACGCCGTGCGGCGAGTGCCAGTCGTGCCGCGACCTGGCGCGCAACGGGCCGGGTTCCATCGACGTCATCGAGATCGACGCCGCCTCGCACGGAGGCGTGGACGACGCCCGTGACCTGCGCGAGAAGGCCTTCTTCGGGCCCGCCTACAGCCGGTACAAGATCTACATCATCGACGAGGCCCACATGGTCTCCCCGCAGGGCTTCAACGCCCTGCTGAAGGTCGTCGAGGAACCCCCGGAGCACCTGAAGTTCATCTTCGCGACCACCGAGCCCGAGAAGGTCATCGGCACCATCCGGTCGCGGACCCACCACTACCCCTTCCGCCTCGTGCCGCCCGGCACCCTGCGCGACTACCTCGGCGAGGTGTGCGGCAAGGAGGAGATCCCGGTCGAGGACGGCGTGCTGCCGCTGGTGGTGCGGGCCGGCGCGGGGTCCGTCCGGGACTCCATGTCCGTCATGGACCAACTGCTCGCGGGCGCCGGTGCCGACGGTGTGACGTACGACATGACGACCGCCCTGCTCGGCTACACGGACGGCTCGCTGCTCGACTCCGTCGTCGAGGCGTTCGTCACAGGGGACGGCTCGGCCGCCTTCGAGGTCGTGGACCGGGTGATCGAGGGCGGCAACGACCCGCGGCGCTTCGTCACCGACCTGCTGGAGCGCCTCCGTGACCTGGTGATCCTCGCCGCCGTGCCCGACGCGGCGGAGAAGGGTCTCATCGACGCCCCGGCCGACGTCGTCGAACGGATGCAGGCCCAGGCGGGCTCCTTCGGTGCCGCCGAGCTGAGCCGTGCCGCCGACATCGTCAACGAGGGGCTCACCGAGATGCGCGGCGCCCACGCGCCCCGCCTCCAGCTGGAGCTGATCTGCGCGCGCGTGCTGCTGCCCGCCGCGTACGGCGACGAGCGTTCGGTCATGGCGCGCCTGGACCGGATCGAACGCGGCGTGCAGTTCTCCGCGGGCGCGGGGGCGCCCGCCATGGGATACGTACCCGGGCCCGAGGCGCATGCCGGTGCTGCCGGTACCGGTGGTGTCGGTGCCGGTGGTGTCGTGGCCGCCGCCGCTCCGGTTCCGCCGGGCGGCGGGCCCGCCGCTGCCCGGGCGGCGGTCCGGGCGCCCGGACCCGGTGGTGCTGGCGCCCCGGCGGCCGGTCAGGGCGGTCCGCCCTCGGAGACGGCCGCCGGTGCCAGTACGGCTCCCGCTCCCGCACCCGAGGAAGGCGGCGGCCCCGCCGGGGGCGGCCGACCTCAGGCCGCTCCCGCTCCCGCACCCGACCCCGCACCTCCCGCCGCCCCCGCCGCGGCGCCTCCGTCCGCACCCGCGCCCGGGGCCTGGCCGACCGCGGCTCCCGCGGGTGGCGGGCGGCGCCCCGGAGGGTGGCCCACGGCGGCACCGGCGGGCGGCGGCCAGTCCCGGCCCGCTTCCTCGCCCGCTTCCGCCTCCGCTCCGGCTCCCGCTTCCGGTCCCGCATCGACTCCGGCCCCCGCCCCGGCACCGGCACCCGTGCCGGCCGCCGCCGCTCCCGGGCCTGCCTCTCCGCCGCCGGGCGCGGGAGTCGACCCGCGCACGATCTGGCCCAACATCCTGGAGGCGGTCAAGAACCGCCGCCGGTTCACCTGGATCCTGCTCAGCCAGAACGCCCAGGTGACCGGCTTCGACGGCACATCCCTCCAGATCGGCTTCGTCAACGCCGGCGCTCGCGACAACTTCATGAGCAGCGGCAGCGAGGACGTGCTGCGGCAGGCCCTGGCCGAGCAGTTCAACGTGCAGTGGAAGATCGAGGCGGTCGTCGACCCCTCCGGCGGCTCGGCACCTCCGCCCCCCGCCGGTCCCTCCGGCGGCTACGGCGGATCCGGTGCCGGCGGTGGTGGCGGCTACGGAGGCGGTACGCCCGCACAGCGCCCGTCGGCTCCCGCGGCCCCGGCTCCCGCGTCCGCGCCCGCGGCCCCGGCTCCCGCGTCGTCCGCGCCCGCCGCGCCGGGGCCGGCTTCCGAGCCGGGGCCCGCCCCCGCGCCCCGGCCCCCGGCACCCGAGCCGCGCCCGGTCTCCCCCGAGGACGACATCCCCGAGGACGACGACCCCGACCTCGACGAGTCGGCCCTCTCCGGCAAGGAACTGCTGGTACGGGAGCTGGGGGCGTCGGTGGTCGAGGAGATCCCGCACGAGTAGGAGGGGTGTGGGGCGGCGCGATCGCCGACGCGGTCCGGGCCCGCCCCGTACTGCCGTACTGCCGTACTGCCGTACTGCCGTACTGCCGTACTGGAGGAACCCACAAGCCTCCCGGCCCCGCCCCTTCGGAAGCCCGCACAAACCGCACCGGCCCGTTCCCATTAGGCTTCACCCCGTGAAGGTCCTTGTCATCGGCGGCGGCGCCCGCGAACACGCCCTGTGCCGTTCCCTGTCCCTCGACCCCGACGTCACCGCGCTGCACTGCGCACCCGGCAACGCCGGTATCGCCGAGGTCGCCGAACTGCACCAGGTCGACGCCCTCGACGGCGCGGCCGTCACCGCGCTGGCCACCCGGCTCGGCGCCCAGCTGGTCGTGGTCGGACCGGAGGCGCCGCTCGTCGCCGGGGTCGCCGACGCCGTACGCGAGGCGGGCATCCCGGTCTTCGGCCCGTCCGGGCAGGCCGCGCAGCTGGAGGGCTCCAAGGCGTTCGCCAAGGACGTCATGGCCGGCGCCGGCGTCCCCACGGCCCGCTCGTACGTCTGCGTGAACCCGGCCGAGGTAGACGCGGCCCTCGACGCCTTCGGCGCGCCCTACGTCGTCAAGGACGACGGACTGGCCGCGGGCAAGGGCGTCGTCGTCACCGACGACATCGAGGCGGCCCGCGCGCACGCGAACGCGTGTGACCGCGTCGTCATCGAGGAGTTCCTGGACGGCCCGGAGGTCTCCCTCTTCGCCGTCACCGACGGCGAGAACGTACGCCCGCTCCAGCCCGCCCAGGACTTCAAGCGCGCGCTCGACGGCGACGAGGGCCCGAACACCGGCGGCATGGGCGCGTACTCGCCACTGCCCTGGGCCGACCCCAAGCTGGTCGACGAGGTCGTGCAGAGCGTGCTGCAGCCGACCGTCGACGAGATGCGCCGCCGCGGCACCCCGTTCTCCGGACTGCTGTACGCCGGTCTCGCGATCACTTCGCGCGGGGTCCGCGTGATCGAGTTCAACGCCCGCTTCGGCGACCCCGAGACCCAGGTCGTGCTGGCCCGCCTCAAGACCCCGCTCGCCGGTCTGCTGATGGCCGCCGCCACCGGCAACCTCGCCGACCTGGAGCCGCTGCGCTGGAGCGACGACGCGGCCGTCACCGTGGTCGTCGCCTCCCACAACTACCCCGGCACCCCGCGCACCGGCGACCCGATCACCGGCCTCGACGAGGTGGCCGCCGAGGACGCTCCGCACGCCTACGTCCTGCACGCCGGCACCCGGAGCGAGGGCGACGCCGTCGTCAGCGCCGGCGGTCGCGTCCTGTCCGTCACGGCCACCGGCACGGACCTCACCGAGGCCCGCGACCGCGCCTACCGGGCCGTCGCCCGCATCGGCCTCGACGGCTCCCAGCACCGCACCGACATCGCGGCGAAGGCGGCCGCGGGCGCCTGACCGGCCCTGCGGAACACGCCCGCGCACCGAACCCGACAGGCCCCGGCTCCGTCTCAGGAGCCGGGGCCTGATCCTTGCTGTCCGTCATCCACCTTTCCCCAAAGCCATTCCATCGAGTGACCGATGCGCCATACGGCTGACGGGCACGGAGGCCCCAACTATGGTGCCGCGCAGGCATTCCGGCACTTGGCCCACCGGCATTGCGATGTCAGTGGTGGGTGCCACAGTGGGGGAGTGAGCAAGAGCCGGAGAGCAGTAGGAAAGCCCAGGGCAGCAAGGAGGGGGTGAGGCCGGCCGTGACCGGTATCGGTGATGTGGAGATGGGCGCGCAGGCAGCGCGCTCCCGTGCGCTGGCCGTGCTGCGCGTTCGCAGCAGGGCGCTGGCCGTCGCCCTGTTGCCCGCTGCGGCCGCCGTGATCCTGCTCGTGGGCGGCTCCACCGGGCACCTCGCGGGCGGGGGCTGGGACACAGCCCGCTGGGTGGTGTCGGCGCTCGCGCTCCTCGTCCTGGTGGCCGCCGGCGGAGTCGCCCTCGTCGTCGCCCGTTCCCGGCCCGCCGTGACCCCGACGGTCACGATCGCCGAGGAGTCGGCGCCGGACCTCTACCGGATGGTGCGCGACCTGGCCGACCGGCTCGACGTCCCCGCCCCCTCCGCGATAGCGCTCACGCCGGACTGCGACAGCTGGCTGGAGGACCGCACCCACCCGGCCCACGGCCCGCCGCCCGTGGAGGAGCACGCCGACGTGGCCGGCATCGGCGGACCCGCCCGCCGCCGGACCCCCGCCGCGCCCGTCCTCATCATCGGCTCGCCCTTCCTGTGGTGGATGCGCGTGGGCGAACTGCGCGCCGTCCTCGCCCCGGTCGTCGCCGGTGCGGGCCCCTCGGCGCACCCCGACATAGCCGCGGCCCGCCGCTTCATACGGGGCCTGGACGCCGCGGTGGCGGTGGCCTCGTCGGGCAGGCGCGGCCCGCTGTCCCGGGCGGTGTACGCGGGCCTCGGCTGGGTGTCCCGGCTCCTGCTGCGCAGCTGCCGCGTCCATGCGGCACAGATGGAGCGCGGGGTCGCGACCGCGGCCGCCGAGCGTGCACAGGCTGTGGACTACGGGCTGCGGATCGTCGCGCAGGAGCAGGTCGGGCTCGCCTACGCGGGCTGGGACCGGCTGCTGACCCGGGTGGCGCTGCCCGCCTGGCGGATGGGCCGCTGGCCCTCCCGGCTGGACGTGGGCGTGGTCGCCGCGCTCACGGAGCTGTCCCGCCGCGACCGCCTGGCCGAGGGTTTCGCCTCCCGCCTGGGCGAGCGTCCCGCCTGCGACCTGTTGGAGGAGCCCGGGGTGATGGACGAGGCGGTCTCCCTCCTCGCCGCGCGCCTCTTCCACGGCGGGCCGGCCGAGACCGGCCCGGACTGGGCGCCGGTGGCCTGGGACGAGTATCCCGAGGAGGTCGTCGACCGGACCTGGCGCACGGACGCGGCCCGCCTCCACCGCGTCCTGGACACCCTGGGCGTCCGCCGCACCGCGGACGGCGCGACACCGGGCACGGACGGCCCGACCCTGGCCCGCGTCCTGGACCACCTCACGACAACCCCCGCCCCGACCACCGACGGCCCCTCCACTCCACGGAACACGACAGCCGACGCCGGCACCGGCACCGGCATCAGCACCGGCACCGGCATCAGCACCGGCACCGGCACCGGCACCGGAACGGTGGCCGATCCCGGCAGCGACGCCGAGACCGAGCCCGTCGCCGACGCCGAGCCCGGCACCGACGCCGAGACCGAGCCCGGCACCGGCATCGGACCGGCAACCGAGCCCGTCGCCGACGCCAAGCCCGTCGCCGACGCCGAGCCCGTCGCCGACGCCGAGCCCGTCGCCGACGCCGAGACCGAGCCCGGCACCGGCATCGGACCGGCAACCGAGCCCGGCACCGTCGCCGAGCCCGAGCCCGGCACCGAGGCCGCCGCATACCCGCAGTACAGCGCGCACGACACCCGCGACGCGCACACCGCCCACGACGCGCACACCGCCCACACCGACCACCTCGGCGCCTACGGCGACGCGGACACCCCCGGCGGCGACCACCCGGACCACCGTGCCGCCTCCGCCTCCGCCTCCGCGTCCGCGTCCGCCGACGACAACGACGACGATGACGACCTGGTCGGCACCACGGCCCGCGGTGCTGCCCTGGCCGCCGGGCTCAGTGCCCAGTTGGCCCGCGAGGAGGCGGAGGCACGGCCTGCCGGGGCCCAGCCCCCCGCTCAGGGAGCCGCGGCGCCGGTCGGCCCCGACGCCGCCCTCTGGGACGACCGCGCGTTGCCCCTCTTCCCCCTGCAGCCCCCGCGCACCGGCCGCGAGATCCTCACCGCCCACATCACTGCGATGGTGTGCTGCGCGGCGATGGACACCGCCGGTGCGACCCCCGGCCTCGACTGGCTCGACGGGCCGTCCCTCCTGGTCGACGGCGCCCGCGCCGTTGAGCTGGCCCCGCACGTCCGCAGCCTCGTCGAGACGGGCGACCCGGGCCCCCTGCGCGACTGGATGACCGAGCTCGGCATACGCCCGGAGAAGCCGGTGCGCCTGGTCTGACCCGCCCCACCAACTGCCGTGCGGCTGCCGTGCGGCTGCCGTGACGGAACGCCGAATCGGACCCACCGATTCCACTTTGGGCCACTTCGCAACGAACAGTGACAGCACGCGCGCGAAATGTGATGTGCTGGGACCGATCGCGCACATGGCAAAGGCGTTCGTCATACGCACGACCACGGGGGCACGAGGGAGGGGACTGTCCCATGGGGCCCGAGCAGATCCGCCGCTGGGAGTCGGGAGCACTCGCGCATGCCGTGACGGATCCCTTCGGACTGGGGCCCGTCCCCTGGTTACGCGGCGGCGAGACGTACTTCGGCGACACCGGCCAGGTCGTCGCCTGGTACGCGGACCAGGACGCAGCACCGGACCCGGACGGCAGGACCGGCAGGACCGGCAGGACCGGCAGGACCGGCACGAAGACCCCGGGGCGGCGCACCGACGGCGGCGGTCCGCGCGCCGCCGATGACGTCCGCCGCCAGATCAAGGGCTTCACCGCCACCGGAGCCGCCGCCCCCGGCGAGGCCATCGACTTCCACATCACCGTCGACCCGCCCCAGGAATTCAGCGTCGACGTCTACCGGATCGGCCACTACGGCGGTGACGGCGCCGCCAAGATCACCACCAGCCCCCGCCTGTCCGGCATCGTCCAGCCCCCGCCGCTCACCGCCGACCGCACGGTCTCCTGCCACCACTGGTGGCTGTCCTGGCGGCTCCAGATCCCCTCGTACTGGAACATCGGCGCGTACGTGGCCGTCCTCACCACCGCCGACGGCTACCGCTCCCACGTGCCCTTCACGGTCCGCGACAGCCACCCGGCCGACCTGCTCCTCCTGCTGCCGGACATCACCTGGCAGGCGTACAACCTCTACCCGGAGGACGGCCGTACCGGCGCCAGCCTCTACCACGCCTGGGACGACGACGGCCGGCTGCTGGGCGAGGCGGACGCCGCGACGACCGTCTCCTTCGACCGCCCGTACGCGGGCGCCGGCCTCCCCCTCCACGTCGGCCACGCCTACGACTTCATCCGCTTCGCCGAGCGCTACGGCTACGACCTCGCCTACGCCGACGCCCGCGACCTGCACTCCGGCCGCGTCGACCCCACCCGCTACCGGGGCCTGGTCTTCCCCGGCCACGACGAGTACTGGTCCGCCCCCATGCGCCGCACCACGGAGCTGGCCCGCGAGCACGGCACGTCCCTGGTCTTCCTCTCCGCCAACACCATGTACTGGCAGGTGGAGCTGGCCCCCTCCCCGTCCGGCGCCCCCGACCGCCTGCTGACCTGCCGCAAGCGCCGGGGCCCGGGCCGACCGGTGCTGTGGCGGGAGGTCGACCGCGCCGAGCAGCAACTCCTCGGCATCCAGTACGCCGGCCGCGTCCCCGAACCGCACCCGATGATCGTCCGCAACGCCGGTCACTGGCTCTGGGAGGCCACCGGAGCGCACGAGGGCGACGAGATCGAGGACCTGGTCGCCGGCGAGGCCGACCGCTACTTCCCGCGCACCCCGCTCCCCGAGCACGACGAGCGGGTCCTGCTCGCGCACAGCCCGTACACCGACGTCGAGAACGCCCGGCGCCACCAGGAGACGTCGCTGTACCGGGCGCCTTCGGGCGCCTGGGTCTTCGCGTCCGGGACGTTCGCCTGGTCACCGGCGCTGGACCGCCCGGGCCACGTCGACCCACGCGTCCAGCGCGCCACCGCCAACCTCCTGGACCGCATCTGCAAACGGGACTGACCCGCACCCCGGCCCGCCCCCGGCACGCATCCCCACTCCACCCCCTGGCCGACCCGCCGTCCCCGATCACCCACCCGTACGGGACAATCGGAGCATTGGACAGAACCACGGGGAGGAACCGTGTCCGGATTCGTTGAAAAGCCCGAGCCGATCCAGGTTCCGGGTCTGGTGCATCTGCACACCGGCAAGGTGCGCGAGCTGTACCGGAACGAGGCGGGCGACCTCGTGATGGTCGCCAGTGACCGCATCTCCGCCTACGACTGGGTGCTGCCGACCGAGATCCCCGACAAGGGCCGGGTCCTCACCCAGCTCTCCCTGTGGTGGTTCGACCAGCTCGCCGACCTGGTCCCGAACCACGTCCTGAGCACCGAACTGCCTCTCGGCGCCCCCGCCGACTGGGAGGGCCGGGCGCTGGTCTGCAAGTCCCTGCGGATGGTCCCCGTGGAGTGCGTGGCCCGCGGCTACCTCACCGGCTCGGGGCTGGCCGAGTACCAGGAGACCCGCACCGTCTGCGGCCTGGCCCTCCCCGAGGGCCTCGTCGACGGCTCGGAGCTGCCCGCCCCGATCTTCACCCCGGCCACCAAGGCCGAGGTCGGCGAGCACGACGAGAACGTCTCCTACGAGGAGGTCGCCCGCCAGGTCGGCGCGGACACCGCGGCCGCCCTGCGCCAGGCCACCCTCGCCGTCTACTCCCGCGCCCGGGACATCGCCCGCGACCGCGGCGTCATCCTGGCGGACACGAAGTTCGAGTTCGGCTTCGCGGGCGAGAGCGGTGACGACCTCGTCCTCGGCGACGAGGTCCTCACCCCGGACTCCTCCCGCTTCTGGCCGGCCGACCAGTGGCAGCCGGGCCGCGCGCAGCCGTCGTACGACAAGCAGTTCGTCCGGGACTGGCTGACCTCGGCGGAGTCCGGCTGGGACCGGAAGAGCGAGCAGCCCCCGCCGCCGCTGCCGCAGCAGGTCGTGGACGCGACCCGGGCCAAGTACGTGGAGGCGTACGAGCGCCTGACCGGCCTGACCTGGTCGTAGCCGCCGTAGCCGCCGTAGCCGCCGTAGCCGCGGCACCGCGGACACGAGAAAGCCCCCGGCCGGAACCGGGGGCTTCTCACATGGAGCGAACGACGAGGTTCGAACTCGCGACCTCAACCTTGGCAAGGTTGCGCTCTACCAACTGAGCTACGTTCGCACTGCGCCGTGGCGCGACAGCCACTATACCCAACCCCGCTCCCGCGCGAGCCGCACCGCCGCGTGCCGGTTCTCGGCACCGAGCTTGCTCACGGCCGACGACAGATAGTTCCGTACGGTCCCCTCCGCGAGCGCGGCGCGCTCGGCGATCTCCGCGACGGGGGCCCCGTCGGCGGCGTGCTCCAGCACCTCGGCCTCGCGCGCGGTCAGCGGCGAGTCCCCGGCGGAGATCGCGTCGGCGGCCAACTCCGGGTCGACGTAGCGGTTTCCGGCGTGCACCGCGCGGATCAGCTCGGCGAGCCGCTGGGCGCTGACCGTCTTGGGGACGAACCCGCGCACCCCCGCCGCGAGCGCCCGCTTCAGATGCCCGGGGCGTCCGTGACTGGTCACGATCAGCACCCTGCAGGCGGGCAGCTCGGACCGCAGGGATGTGGCGACCTTCACACCGTCCGCGCCGGGCATCTGGAGATCCAGTACGGCGACGTCCGGCACGTGCGCCCGCGCCATCGCCAGCGCCTCCGGACCGGTGGCCGCCTCGGCGACCACGACGAGGTCGTCCTCCAGGGACAGCAGGGCCGCCAGCGCCCCGCGGATGAGGTGCTCGTCGTCGGCGAGCAGCACCCGTACGGGGGTCGTCACGACGCGACCTCCAGCACGGCCGGGAAGTCCGGCGGCAGCGGCACCCGGGCCGTGAGCCGGAACACGCCCTTGCCGGCCCGGCCGGCGTCCAGCGTGCCGTCCACGGCGGACAGCCGCTCCCGCAGCCCCGCGAGCCCGGACCCGCCCGAGGGCGCTGCCTCGGCCGCCTCCGCCACCCCGTCGTTCTCCACCGTCAGCACTACTCGCCCCTCCGAAATCCGTACCGTCACGGCGCACTTCTCCGCGTTGCCGTGCCGCAGCACGTTCGTCGTCGCCTCCCGCACCACCCAGCCGAGCGCCGACTGCACCTCGGCGGGCAGTCCGGTCGTCTCGCCGGTGACCTCCGCGACGATGCCGGCCGCCGAGAGCACACCCCGGGCGCCGGCCAGCTCGACCTCCAGGGCGACCTCCCGGTAGCCGCGTACGACGTCCCGGACCTCCCGCTGCGACTCCTGAGCGATGCGCTGCACCTCGATCATCTGCTCCACCGCCTCGGGCCGGCCGCGCCGGGACAGCTGGACGGCGAGTTCGCTCTTGAGCGCGATCACCGCCAGGTTCCGGCCCATCACGTCGTGCAGGTCCCGGCCGAACCGCAGCCGCTCCTCGGCGACGGCGAGCCGGGTGCGGGTCTCCTTGGCGTCGTCGAGCGCGTAGACCGCGTTGAGGAGCCAGACGGAGAACACCGCCGTGAAGGCGAGGAACGCCCCGCCCGCAAGCGTGACGCAGGCGATGACCAGCGCGGCGAGCCACAGCATGCCCATGGAGAGCGACACGATCCCCGCGCCTGCCGCGAAGCCGCAGACCAGGGCGACGACGCTCCGCCGGTCGTGGTGCGCACCGAGTGCCATGACGCCGACGCCGAAGGCCTGTACGCCCACGAAGACACCGAGCGCCGCGGCGTCGACGCTCCCGCCCTCGGGGCCGTGCTCCACGAGGGCGACCGCGACGACCGCGAGGACCGCGGTGACGACGCCGAGCCCCCACAGCTGCCGTACGGGCTGCGCACGGCGCCCGAGGGTCCAGTCCAGCGCCCGTGAGGTGGTCGACATGGACACCACGGCATGCGTGACGACCATCAGGGACAGCCCGGTCGCGAGCCGCGGTCCGACCTGGCCGTAGGTCGACAGGCCGATGCCGGCGATCTCGCTCATCCCGAAGAAGTGGAACGACCACCGCGTGTACGTCTCCACCTTCTCCGGCGTGCTCTTCCGCCGCCACCATCCGCCTGGCCTGCGCATCTGTCCGCCGCTCCCACTCGCCCGGTACGTCAGTGCCGCGGTTCCCAGCGGAACCACCGTCGTACAGCAAACACCGCGACCACGGTCCAGGCCACCGCCGTCGCCACGGCGCCCAGCGCCTCGTAGGCCGACAGGTCACCGGTCCAGCCGCCGCGTACGAGCGTGATGACGGGCGTCAGCGGCAGCAGTTCGCAGAGGGAGGCCAGCCGGTCGGGGAGCACCTCGAGCGGGACGAACATGCCGGAGCCGAGCATCGAGACGAACATGAACGGCAGCGGTGTGACCTGCGCGCTCTCACCGGTCCTGGTGAAGCTCGCGGTGACGGCCGCGAGCGCGGCGCACATCACCAGGCCGAGCAGCAGGCCGAGTACGGCGAGATGGGGCGCGGACGGCGCGGACAGGTCCAGCAGCACGAAGCAGCCCGCCGCCAGGAGCAGGCTCTGCACGAGGCCGCTGAGGACGGCCGGCATCGCGGACCCGCTCAGGATCTCGACGTCCCGCAGCTCGCCGGTGCGCAGTCGCTTGAGGACGAGCTCCTCGCGTCGTACGACGAAGACGCCGACGAGGGCCGAGTAGACGGCGAACAGCAGGGAGAAGCCGATCGCGGCGGGCAGGACGAGCGTGCCGGTGGTCAGTCCGGCCTCGGCGAGGTCCATCTCCTTGGACGCCTGCTGCACGCTGAACGGCAGCACGAGCGGTACGAACAGCGCGGCGAAGAGCGTGCCCTTGTTCCGTCCGAGCAGGGTCATCTCGGCGCGGGCGAGGGCGGTCATCCGCTTCACCGGCGTGGTGACCGTGGCGTTCGTGGCGCGCGTCGCGGGGCGCTTCGTGGTCGTGGTGCTCATGCCGCGTACTCCTTCGTCGTCGTCCCCTCGGCCGTCCTCGCGGACGCCTCCTTCGCGATCCCGAGGAACGCCTCCTCCAGGGACGCCGACCGCACGTCCAGGCGGCGCAGTTCCACTCCGGCCTGTCCGGCCCAGACCAGCAGTCCGGTGGCGGCGCGCTGGAGTTCGTGGGTGCGCAGCCTGACCATCCGGCCGTCGACCTCGTGTCCGCCGACGCCCAGCTCGCCGAGCGGCGGCAGGTCGCCGACGAAGTAGCCGTCGGGCAGTTCGAAGGTGATCCGGGACGGCTGCGCGGCGGTCACCTCGGCCGGGGTGCCGGTGGCGGCGATCCGGCCCTCGTGCATGATCGCGAGCCGGTCGGCGAGGTTCTCGGCCTCTTCCAAGTAGTGCGTGGTCAGCAGCACCGTCGTACCGCCGTCGCGCAGCGCGCTCACCAACTCCCAGGTGTCCCGGCGGCCTTCGGCGTCCAGTCCGGTGCTGGGTTCGTCGAGGAAGAGCACCTCGGGGTCGCCGAGCAGTGCGAGCGCCAGGTCCAGTCGGCGCCGCTGGCCCCCGGACAGCTGCTTCACGCGGGTGTCGGCCTTGGTCTCCAGTCCGACCAGCGCCAGCACCTCCGCCGGCGGGCGGGCCCCGCTCACACACCCTGCCCACATCCGCGCGGTCTCCGCGACGGTCAGCTCGGACGGGAAGCCGCCCTCCTGGAGCATCACCCCGGTGCGGGGGCGTACGGCGGCCCGCTCGGTGTACGGGTCGTGTCCGAGGACGCGCACCCGGCCGCCGGCCGGAGCGGCGAGGCCCTCCAGCAGTTCGACCGTCGACGTCTTGCCGGCGCCGTTGGTCCCGAGGAGGGCGAAGACCTCTCCGCGGCGCACGGAGAAGTCGATTCCGCGCACGGCCTCGAACCCGCCCCCGTACACACGCCGCAGGTCGGTGACCTCAATCACGTGTTCGTGTCCGTTTGATTGCATGCCTCAAGCATTACGGCCTTCCGGGCCGGGGGACAGTGCGAGCCGTCATCACCGGGCATGACAAATGTCAGAGGGGGCGGCCGGCCATCGCGCCGGGGGCACGAAAAGACCCCGGTCCATGAAGGACCGGGGTCTGATTCCCGAGCGGACGACGAGGTTCGAACTCGCGACCTCAACCTTGGCAAGGTTGCGCTCTACCAGCTGAGCTACGTCCGCATTGCCTCCGACCGGCCTTCACCGATCGGTGCGAGCACCAGCCTACCTGATCGACATGAGTGATCGGTACGGCGATGCAGAGCGGGTGACAGGAATTGCACACTGCGCCTTCCCCCTGGAAGGGGGTTGTTCTACTACTAAACTACACCCGCACGTTTCGCAGGTCTTGCGGCCTGCGGCGTGCTCCAGACTCTAGCCCATCAACTCGGCTCTCGTCCAAGTCGCATGGGGTGGGGTGGGGGGGCGGGGAAACACACCCCCCCGGGGGGTTTTTCCTCCCAACACCCAAACAAAGACAAGAATTTTTTTTCTTCTTGCCCCCCACAAGGCCTCTCTCCCC
>NZ_JBHJRX010000036.1:31930-95608 GCF_042268605.1 Streptomyces sp. NPDC056296
GCGCCTTCTGGTGTACCCCACCCCCCACCCCCGAAACTCTTCTTTCGGCCAGGTGGGGGGGGGGGGGGGTTGGCCCCGAGCCCCCCCACCCCTGGGGATGTTCTACTAGCCAAGTGCCCAAGTGGAGCCGGGGCTTGCGTCGCTGCGAACACAGGACGCGTCCTGTCTCCCCGAGGAAGACTGGGGCAGTTGGCGATGCCCCGCAGCCGGGCATCGCAGCCTGGCCCGTCTGATGCGGTCACTGCCGTTCCATAACCGGGTCCACCAGCTCAGGGCTGGACTTGTGCCTCCGCGACTCGCGCACCGACAGCCCAAGCGTGGCACGGAGGCGTGCCACCTGTCCGGAGATTTCCTAACTTGCCGGGCGCGCGGAGGCGAACGCCTCGTACACCCGCTTCGGGATCCGGCCCCGCGCGGGCACGTCCATCTTGTTCGCCTGCGCCCAGGCCCGGACCGCCGCCGGGTCGGGGGCGACCTCCGTCTGCCGGTACGCCTTGCCGGACCGTGACCGCTTGCGGCCGGCCGACACGAACGGCTCGAGAGCTTTGCGCAGCTTTCGGGCATTGGCTTCGTTCAGGTCGATCTCGTACATCCGGCCGTCGACACCGAAGGCGATCGTCTCCGCCGCTTCCGAGCCGTCGATGTCGTCAAAGAGAGTGACCACGACACGCTGCGCCACGAATATCGGTCCCTTCGTGCGGCATCTCCGCGATGACGTGCCCGAACGTGCCAAGACACCGCGATGATGCCGACTGTTCGCCTGTAATTGGGCAAAGTATCGGCTAATGACATTTCATTTGTACAGTGCCCGGCATTGCAATGGGAAGCCCGACTAAATCTCTCCGCGTGTCCGTCGCGCAATAGGCGTCCATGCCCGATCCGGGATCTTTCCCGAAGCTTTTCGTGAGCACCTCCTCCCGATGCCGAATCGTGACAGGGCTCACGTAGTTTCCTCCAAGGCTACGCGCGTAGAAATTTTGTACGGGTAGTCTGAAGGAACCTGCTCAGCACCACACACCGGGAGTGCCAGTGGCACGCGTCGTAGTCGACGTCATGCTCAAGCCGGAGATCCTCGACCCCCAGGGCCAGGCGGTGCAGCGCGCACTGCCGCGGCTGGGATTCGAGGGGATCTCGGACGTACGTCAGGGAAAGCGATTCGAACTGGAAGTGGACGGGCCGGTCGACGACGCCGCCCTCGCCCGCATCCATGATCTTGCGGAATCCTTCCTCGCCAACACCGTGATCGAGGACTTCACCGTCAAGGTCGAGTCGGACGACGTAGTCGCGGGGGCAGTGAAGTGACCGCTCGTATTGGCGTCGTCACTTTCCCCGGCAGTCTCGACGACCGGGACACGCAGCGCGCGATCCGCGTCGCCGGCGCCGAACCCGTGGCCCTCTGGCACAAGGACAAGGACCTCAAGCAGGTCGACGCCGTGGTGCTCTGCGGTGGTTTCTCTTACGGCGACTATCTGCGCGCCGGCGCCATCGCGCGCTTCTCGCCGGTGATGGACACCCTCATCGACCGGGCGAAGGCCGGTCTCCCGGTCCTCGGCATCTGCAACGGCTTCCAGATCCTCACCGAGGCCCACCTGCTCCCCGGCGGCATGCTGGGCAACGACCACCTGCACTTCATCTGCCGCGACCAGAAGCTGCGGGTGGAGAACGCGGGCACCTCCTGGACCAGCGACTACACCGTCGGCCAGGAGATCCACATCCCGCTGAAGAACATGGACGGCCGCTACGTCGCCGACCGGCGCACGCTGGACGAGCTGGAGGCCGAGGGGCGGGTCGCGTTCCGCTACGTCGCCCGCGGCGAAGCCGCTGATGGATGCGGCAACCCCAACGGCTCGCTCAACGACATCGCCGGCATCACCAACGCCGCCGGCAACGTCGTCGGCCTCATGCCGCACCCCGAGCACGCCGTCGAGCCGCTGATCGGCACCGGCCGCACCGACGGCCTCCCGTTCTTCACCTCGATCCTCAAGAAGCTGGTCAACGCATGAGCCGGACGCCTCTGGACACGGTCGAGCACGCGGCCGAGACCCCCGACGTCGAGCTGCCCTGGGCCGAGCTGGGCCTGAAGAAGGACGAGTACGAGCGGGTCGTGGAGATCCTCGGCCGCCGCCCGACCGGTGCGGAACTCGCCATGTACTCCGTCATGTGGTCCGAGCACTGCTCGTACAAGAGCAGCAAGGTCCACCTGCGCCAGTTCGGCGAGAAGGCCCCCGAGTCCGACGCCATGCTCGTCGGCATCGGCGAGAACGCCGGTGTCGTCGACGTCGGCCAGGGCTACGCGGTCACCTTCAAGGTCGAGTCGCACAACCACCCCTCCTACGTGGAGCCCTACCAGGGCGCGGCCACGGGCGTCGGCGGCATCGTCCGCGACATCATCGCGATGGGCGCCCGCCCGGTCGCCGTGGTCGACCCCCTGCGCTTCGGCGCCGCCGACCACCCCGACACCAAGCGCGTTCTGCCCGGCGTCGTCGCCGGCATCGGCGGCTACGGCAACTGCCTGGGCCTGCCCAACATCGGCGGCGAGGTCGTCTTCGACGCCTGTTACCAGGGCAACCCGCTGGTCAACGCCGGTGCCATCGGCGTCATGCGGCACGAGGACATCCACCTCGCCAAGGCGTCCGGCGCGGGCAACAAGGTCATCCTGTACGGCGCCCGGACCGGCGGCGACGGCATCGGCGGCGCGTCGATCCTGGCGAGCGAGACCTTCGACGATGCCAAGCCCTCCAAGCGCCCCGCCGTCCAGGTCGGCGACCCCTTCCAGGAGAAGCTCCTCATCGAGTGCACCCTGGAGGCGTTCAAGGAGAAGCTGGTCGTCGGCATCCAGGACCTCGGCGCGGCGGGCCTGTCCTGCGCCACGTCCGAGCTGGCGTCGAACGGCTCCGGCGGCATGCGCGTCACCCTGGACGACGTACCCCTGCGCGACTCGACCCTCTCTCCCGAGGAAATCCTCATGAGCGAGTCGCAGGAGCGCATGTGCGCGGTCGTCGAGCCCGGCAAGGTCGACCGCTTCCTGGAGATCTGCGAGAAGTGGGACGTCATCGCCACCGTCATCGGTGAGGTCACCGACGGCGACCGGCTGGAGATCTACTGGCACGGCGGCAAGATCGTCGACGTAGACCCGCGCACGGTGGCGCACGAGGGCCCGGTCTACGAGCGCCCCTACGCCCGCCCGGACTGGCAGGACGCCCTCCAGGCCGACGACGCGAACAAGCTGCCCCGCCCGGAGACGAGCGAGCAGCTCAAGGACCAGGTCCTGAAGCTGGTCGGGTCCCCGAACCAGGCGTCCAAGCAGTGGATCACCCAGCAGTACGACCACTTCGTGCAGGGCAACACCGTCCTCGCCCAGCCCGAGGACTCGGGCATGATCCGCGTGGACGAGGAGAGCGGCCTCGGCGTCGCCATCGCCACGGACGGCAACGGCCGGTACGCCAAGCTCGACCCGTACACGGGCGCGCAGCTGGCCCTCGCGGAGGCCTACCGCAACGTGGCGACGACCGGTGCGAAGCCGCTCGCGGTCTCCGACTGCCTGAACTTCGGCTCGCCGGAGGACCCGGCGGTCATGTGGCAGTTCGCGGAGGCCGTGCGCGGTCTGGCGGACGGCTGCCTCCAGCTGGGCACCCCGGTGACCGGCGGCAACGTCTCGCTCTACAACCAGACGGGCGAGGCCGCCATCCACCCCACTCCCGTGGTGGCCGTGCTGGGCGTCATCGACGACGTGGCCCGCCGCACGCCGGTCGCCTTCCAGGAGGAGGGCCAGCTGCTCTACCTCCTCGGCGACACCCGTGAGGAGTTCGGCGGCTCGGCCTGGTCCCAGGTGATCCACGACCACCTCGGCGGCCTGCCCCCCAAGGTCGACCTGGAGCGCGAGCGCCTGCTCGGCGAGATCCTGATCTCCGCCTCCCGCGACGGCATGATCGACTCCGCGCACGACCTGTCCGACGGCGGTCTGGTCCAGGCGGTCGTCGAGTCGGCGCTGCTCGGGGAGAAGGGCGCGCGTCTGGTCGTACCGGACGGGCTCGACGCCTTCACCTTCCTGTTCTCGGAGTCGGCGGGCCGCGCGGTCGTCGCCGTCCCGCGCTCGGAGGAGCTCCGCTTCACCGACATGTGCGGCGCGCGGGGCCTGCCGGCCACCCGCATCGGTGTCGTGGACGGGGACGCGGTGGAGCTCCAGGGCGAGTTCACGCTGCCGCTGACCGAGCTGCGCGAGACCCACGAGGGCACGATCCCGGCGCTGCTCGCGTAGAAGGCCTGTGCAGTCGAGGTCCCGTCCGGTTCTTCCGGGCGGGACCTCGTGCGTTTCAGCGCACGTAGCTCTTGAGGATCTCCGTGTCGAGTTCGATGCCGACCGGGTCGGGCCCGTACGCGACCCGCTTTCCGTGCCGGTCCCGTCGGTCCGCGTCCGCGTCGTACGAGGTGACCTCGACGGCCATGAGGACTCCGGCCGGGCTCTGCTCTGCCGGAGTGTCGCCAAGGGCGGGCGCCGGGGTGACGGCTTTGCCGGCCGGACACACGCACGGGTGACTGCCGCATGGCCCCTTGCGCAAGATTACGTACTTACGTAATCTCGAAGGAGTGGAGCAACTGGAACAACGCGTAGCCGAGCTCGAACGGCGCCTGGCCGCACTGGAAGCCGCCGACCGGCCCGCGCCCCACCTCGGCGAGGGCGAGTTCTGGGCCCTTGAGGGGCTGAAGGAGCAGCTCGCGCGGCTGCGGGCCGGCGACGGGGGTGTCCTGTTCACCGGCGCCGTCCGGCTGCCGGCCGGTGAGCGGTACGAATGGCAGCACGGCGCCCTCACCGAGGGCCTGCTGGACGCCGACTGGGCCGAGACCGCCGAGGCGTTCGCCGCGCTCGGGCACCCCGTCCGGCTGCGGCTGCTGCGCGAGGTCCTCGGCGGCCGGCGCACCGCCGCCGAGCTGGCCGAGCTGGACGAGGTGGGCACGACCGGCCAGATCTACCACCACCTCCGCCAGCTCACCGGCGCCGGCTGGCTGCACACCACCGGCCGGGGCCGCCACGAGGTGCCGCCGGGGCGGGTCGTACCGCTGCTGGTGGCGCTGTCGGCGGCCCGCGGCTGACCGGAAACGGCGCGACCGCCGATCGAAGGGGGACCCATGTCCGCACGCAAGCTAGCCATGATCACCTTCCGGGCGCTGCAACTGGGCTTCATCGCCCTGGTGACCGCCCACATCGTCTTCGGCTTCGGGTACCCGTGGTGGTGGAACCTCCTGCTGCTGCTCCTGGCCTACGCCCTGATCACCGTGGTCAACCGCTGGGGCGGCGGCGCCCCGGACGCCCCGGGCGTCGCCCGTGAACCCGTCGAGGTCGACCCGCCCGTCACCGGCCGCTGGTCCGCGCTGAACAGCCCCGCCGACCGCACCCCGAGCCACGGCATCCACGCCTACGGCCAGACCTTCGCCATCGACCTCGTCGCAGAGCCGCAGCCCGGTGCCCGCCCCGGCTTCCGCGCCCTGTGGCCGATCGCCCGCCGCAGCCGTGACTTCCCGGCGTTCGGGGCGCCGCTGCTCGCGGTCGCCGACGGCACGGTCGTCCGGACCGAGGACACCCAGCGCGACCACCTGAGCCGCAACTCGCTGCC
Organism: Streptomyces sp. NPDC056296; assembly: GCF_042268605.1. NCBI lineage: Bacteria > Bacillati > Actinomycetota > Actinomycetes > Kitasatosporales > Streptomycetaceae > Streptomyces > Streptomyces sp. NPDC056296. The sequence continues at coordinate 37,543 of NZ_JBHJRX010000036.1, forward strand.
CGCGCTGCTGTACCTGATGCTCGTAGAGGGTTCGGTCCGCGAGATGGGCGGGGTCCGCCGGATCGTCGGCAACCATCTGGTGCTGGATCTCGGCGACGGCACGTACGCGATGTACGCCCATGTGCGGCGCGGTTCCTTCGCCGTACGCGAGGGCGACCGGGTGCACGCCGGCGAGCTGCTGGCCCGGTGCGGCAACTCCGGCAACTCCTCCGAGCCGCACGTCCACTTCCAGCTGATGGACGGTCCCGACCCGGACACCGCCCGGGGCGTCCCCTTCACCTGGCGCGGGATCGGCGTCCCGCGAGGCGGCGAGCTCTTCGACGTACCCGAACCGGCGGACCGCGCCTCCCGCCGCGGCTGTTAGCTTCGTCGGGCGGTCGCGGAGCCGGTGGAGCCGCCGGGAGCCGCGGAACCGGGCAACCGGGGAACGGGGGAGCGATGCGGGTTCCGGACGGTGTGCGCAAGTCTGTGAACGTCCTGCTGTGTCTGGCCGCCGTCGTGGCGATCGGCTGGAGCGGCCGCGAGATATGGCAGGTGTGGGACGGCCGGCGGCAGATCGACGAGGCCTGCGCGGGACTCGTCCCGGCCGGGCGGGTGCTGGCGCTCTCCCCGGCCGGCGGCCGGATCACCCACCGCGAAGCCGACGAGGGCGTGATCGAGATCGACCGTGGCCTCGGCGCCGGGTCCGCGCAGGACTGCGAGATCTTCAGCACCGAGGCCGGCGAGAAGGACGGCGAGGAGACGGGCGGGCGGTGGTTCTTCACGGCCGCGGTGGGGGTGCTGCCGGCGGACCGGCCCCTGATCGCCGACGGGCCGCTGGAGGACCTCGTCGACAGCTTCGGCGGTCCCACCCATCCCGACCAGCCGCTCGGCGGAGACATCGCGGGCCGGGTCACCGAATCCGACGTCGTCGTCCAGCTCCCGTGTGCCGAGGGCAGGGTGAACGGACGGCAGGTGGAGGCCCTGTGGGCGCGGGCCTCGCTGCAGAACCCCGGGCGGCGGTTCACCGTCGACGGCCAGGTCAGTGCCCACGACCGCGACATCCTCGCCGAGACCGCCGTGACCACCGCCAACAACCTCGCCGACCGGCTGGGCTGCGCCGACCGGCTGCCCGACCCGCCGGAGAACGTCCCCGCGCTGCCCGAGGGACCGGTCCCGGCGGCGCGCGCCGAGGGCACCTGCGCCTGGTACGGCAAGGCCGGCTTCGCCCGCCGGGAGGGGTTCCCGGACCAGGTCGTCGAGAGCCGCACGGACGACCGGCTGTGGGACCAGCGGTGCGGCCTCGTGCTCGGTGAGAGCCGGGCGAGCGCGCTCTACCTGACCGAGGGGAGCGAGCACCGCGTCAGCCGCCCGGAGCGCCCCGGACGGTGGTTCGTCTCCCTGCACACCTACGCCGGCGAGGAGGCGAAGACCCTCCTGCTCACCAGCACCGACCCGCGCGAGAAGCCCGAGCCCGCGACACCCGGCCGGGCCGGACGCAGCACCGAGGACCCGATCTGGTGGGCGTCCTCCGTCTGCGACGGGAAGCCGCAGATCCACACCATGACCGTCTCCCTGGGCTACAACAGCATCATGGCCCCGCGGATGGAGCAGGTCTTCCGCGCCTACGTCGACGACGTGACGAACCGCCGACACTGCACGGACCTGGTATTTCCCAAGAGCCCGACCTTCCGCGCCGACTAGGCTCGCCGCCATGCCGCCAGCCAGGAAACGCGCCCGCGCCTACGACCCCGCCCGGACCCGCACCGCCGTACTGGCCCAGTTCGGCAACGTACGGGAGGCCGTCCGCGCCCTCACCCCCGAACAGCTCGCCCTGCCGACACGGCTCGGCGACTGGACCGTACGGGAACTGGTCGCGCACATCGGGATGGCCCTGACGGCGGTGGACCGGCTGCTCGGCGAGCCCGAGCCGACGCGGCAGGACGGGCATCTGCTCGACTGGCCGTTCGCGATCGCCGCCGACGCGGACGCCATCGCCGGCACCGCCCGGCGCCTCGCGGCCGAGCACCCCGACCTCGACGCCCACCTCGCCGAGGTCGAGCGGCGCTTCACCGACCGCCTCGACGCCCACCCCGGCAGCCGGCTGCTGCCCACCAGCGCGGGCGCCCTGCCACTGGCCGACTACGTCGTCACCCGCACCGTCGAGCTGGTCGTCCACACCGACGACCTGAACGCCGCCGTGCCCGGCCTCGACATCCCGTACGACCGGCAGGCCCTGGCCGCCGCGACCCGGCTGCTGGCCGACGCGCTCGCCGCGAAGGCACCCGGCGGCTCGACGGAGGTGCGGATCCCGCCGTACGCCGTCGTGCAGTGCGTCGAGGGTCCCCGGCACACCCGCGGCACCCCGCCCAACGTCGTCGAGACCGACCCGCTGACCTGGGTGCGGCTGGCCACCGGGCGGCTGGCCTGGGAGGACGCCGTGGCCGGGGCGAAGGTGAGCGCGAGCGGGGAGCGGGCCGACCTCGGGGAACTGCTGCCGCTGCTCAGGTGACGCGGGGGACGGGAAAGCGGGGGACCGGAAAGGTGAACAGGTGAGGGGAACCAGATCCTCCGCACCTCCGTCGAATGGGCATGTACAGGCAGAAGCAGCAGCGCAGCATGACCCTGACCGTGGCGGCAGTCGCCGCGCTCGTGCCGCTCGCGGCGGCCTGCGGCAGCGAGAAGGCCGACGGCGGCAGCGGCTCCGTCGGCGCGGGCAAGCCCCTCACCGGCGTTCAGTGGAGCATCGACAGCGTCACCGTGGACGGCACCACCCACCAGGCGCCGGACGCGGCGCGGGTGCGGATCGACGACAGCGGTCAGGCGGCGGGCAGCACCGGCTGCAACACCTTCAGCGCCCGCGCCGACATCGACGGTGAGCGCGTCCGGCTCAGCGACGCCATGTTCACCGAGAAGGCCTGCGAGAAGACGCCCGTCGACTTCGAGACGTCCCTCGGCCGCGCCCTCACCACCGGCCCGCTCACCACGAAGACCGAGGGCGAACGGCTGACCCTCACCACCTCCGACGGTGACACCGTCCGACTCAGCAAGCAGCCGGACGCGCCCCTGTACGGCACGAAGTGGACCGTCACGGCCCCCGGCCAGAAGGACGCAGACCAGAAGGACGCGGACCAGAAGGACCCGAGCGGCCAGGGCAGCGCCCACCTCACCTTCGACCGGGACGCGAAGACCGTCTCCGGCCGCCTCCCCTGCAACCACGTCAACGCCAAGGCCACCGTCAGCGACGGACATATCACCCTCGGCGCTCCGTCCACCACCCGAATGATGTGCGAAGGCTCACTCATGGACGCCGAGAAGCGGATACTGCGCCTCTTCGACGGCCGGGTCGATTATCGGATCGATCAAGAAACCCTCACGCTGACCAGCGAAGACGGCACCACCGTCCGGGCCGTCGCCGATCAGTGATCCACTCGTGAGCCCATGTCCCCAATTCGGACCAGTGGTCGATCTCGCCTACACTCGAAGACGTGCCACGTGGTGACGGTCGACTCAATCACGATCTGCTTCCCGGCGAGAAGGGCCCCCAGGACGCTTGCGGCGTCTTCGGTGTCTGGGCCCCGGGCGAAGAGGTCGCAAAGCTCACGTACTTCGGGCTCTACGCCCTCCAGCATCGGGGCCAGGAATCCGCGGGAATCGCGGTCAGCAACGGCTCCCAGATTCTCGTCTTCAAGGACATGGGCCTGGTTTCCCAGGTCTTCGACGAGACCTCTCTCGGTTCGCTCCAGGGTCACATCGCGGTCGGTCACGCCCGCTACTCGACCACCGGCGCCTCCGTGTGGGAGAACGCCCAGCCGACGTTCCGTGCCACCGCGCAGGGCTCCATCGCGCTCGGGCACAACGGCAACCTCGTCAACACCGCCCAGCTCGCCGAGCTGGTCGCCGACCTGCCCAAGCAGGACGGCCGCTCGACGCGGGTCGCGGCGACCAACGACACCGACCTGGTCACCGCCCTGCTCGCGGGCCAGGTGGACGACGACGGCAAGCCGCTGACCATCGAGGAGGCGGCCGGCAAGGTGCTGCCCGAGGTGCGCGGCGCCTTCAGCCTCGTCTTCATGGACGAGCACACCCTCTACGCCGCCCGCGACCCGCAGGGCATCCGCCCGCTGGTCCTCGGCCGCCTTGAGCGCGGCTGGGTGGTCGCGTCCGAGTCCGCCGCCCTCGACATCTGCGGTGCCTCCTACGTCCGCGAGATCGAGCCGGGCGAGTTCGTCGCCATCGACGAGAACGGCCTGCGCACTTCCCGATTCGCGGAAGCGAAGCCCAAGGGCTGCGTCTTCGAGTACGTGTACCTGGCCCGCCCGGACACGGACATCGCCGGCCGCAACGTCTACCTCTCGCGTGTCGAGATGGGACGCAAGCTGGCGAAGGAGGCCCCCGCCGACGCCGACCTGGTCATAGCGACCCCGGAGTCCGGCACCCCCGCCGCGATCGGCTACGCCGAGGCCTCCGGCATCCCCTTCGGCGCCGGTCTGGTGAAGAACGCCTACGTCGGCCGCACCTTCATCCAGCCCTCGCAGACCATCCGCCAGCTCGGCATCCGCCTGAAGCTGAACCCCTTGAAGGAAGTCATCAAGGGCAAGCGGCTGGTCGTCGTCGACGACTCCATCGTCCGCGGCAACACCCAGCGGGCCCTGGTCCGCATGCTCCGCGAGGCCGGCGCCGCCGAGATCCACATCCGGATCTCCTCCCCGCCGGTGAAGTGGCCCTGCTTCTTCGGCATCGACTTCGCCACCCGCGCCGAGCTCATCGCCAACGGCATGAGCGTCGAGGAGATCGGCACCTCCATGGGCGCCGACTCCCTGGCGTACATCTCCATCGACGGCATGATCGAGGCGACCACCATCGCCAAGCCGAACCTGTGCCGCGCCTGCTTCGACGGCGAGTACCCGATGGAGCTTCCCGACCCCGAGCTGCTCGGCAAGCAGCTCCTGGAGACCGAGCTGGCCGCCGGGCCCGCCGGTACGGCCGCCACCGACGCCATCCGTCGCCCGTAGCCGTCCGCCTCCCTGGCCTGCCTTCCTGCCGTACGACACAAAGGTTCTCATCGTCATGCCTGACACAACTGGTGCCAGCTACGCAGCAGCCGGCGTCGACATCGAGGCGGGCGACCGCGCCGTCGAGCTGATGAAGGAGTGGGTGAAGAAGACCCGGCGCCCCGAGGTCCTCGGCGGCCTCGGCGGCTTCGCCGGTCTCTTCGACGCCTCCGCCCTCAAGCGCTACGAGCGTCCCCTGCTCGCCTCCGCCACGGACGGCGTCGGCACCAAGGTCGACATCGCCCGGCAGCTGGGCGTCTACGACACCATCGGCCACGACCTGGTCGCCATGGTCATGGACGACATCGTGGTGTGCGGCGCCGAGCCGCTCTTCATGACCGACTACATCTGCGTCGGCAAGGTCCACCCCGAGCGTGTCGCCGCGATCGTCAAGGGCATCGCCGAGGGCTGTGTGCTCGCCGGGTGTGCCCTGGTGGGCGGCGAGACGGCCGAGCACCCGGGCCTGCTCGGCGAGGACGACTTCGACGTCGCGGGCGCCGGTACGGGCGTCGTGGAGGCCGACCGGCTGCTGGGCGCGGATCGCATCCGTAAGGGTGACGCGGTGATCGCCATGGCGTCCTCCGGGCTTCACTCGAACGGGTACTCGCTCGTCCGCCACGTCCTGCTGAACGAGGGCGGCCTGTCCCTGGACGCGCACCTCGACGGCCTCGGCCGCACCCTCGGCGAGGAGCTGCTGGAGCCCACCAAGATCTACTCCCTGGACTGCCTGGCCCTCATGCGCACCGCCGAGGTCCACGCCTTCAGCCACGTCACCGGCGGCGGACTCGCCGCCAACCTGGCCCGCGTGATCCCCGACGACCTGCACGCCGTCGTCGACCGCTCCACCTGGACCCCGGGCGCGATCTTCGACCTCGTCGGCACGACGGGCCGAGTGGAGCGCCTGGAGCTGGAGAAGACCCTCAACATGGGCGTGGGCATGATCGCCATGGTCCCCGAGGAGTTGACGGACGTGGCACTGGCGACCCTGGCCGACCGCGGCGTGGACGCCTGGGTGGCCGGCGAGATCACCGACCGCGACGACCACGGGACGGGCGCGACGCTGGTGGGCGACTACGCCGTCTGAGACAGCGCGGTCAGCGCTGCGGGTAGCACAGAACCCGGTCGGTGACAGAGTCACCGACCGGGAAGGTGTTCAGTGCAGGGTCAAGCGCCGCGTCGCTGTTGAGACGGGGACTGGCCGTCCTCGTCCTCGTCGTCGTCCTCATAGAGGTCGGCGTACTTTGCGTACACGTCATCGTCTTGCTCATCGTCCTCGAATTGCTCGCCGTTAGGCGGTTGCGGATTCGACGGCGATGCGCCCAGCTCCTCGGCCAGGCGGGAGAGATCAGTCCCACCGCTGTTGTACTTCAGCTGGCGGGCGACCTTCGTCTGCTTGGCCTTGGCCCGGCCGCGCCCCATGGCTCGACCCCCTCAACGACGGGGCTCGACGGCCCCAGAGTCTTGACACGCGTTCATGGTCCGGAACGGGCTCTCCGTGGAGAGACCGGTCCGTAGGGCTTCCACGGTACCTGAGCCCACGCCCATACGGTACGTCGCCCGCAGCACGTGGCCATGCCCAGGACCCTCGAGGCGCCCCGTCCTCGCTGGTCAACGGCGATTTTAACCACCTTTCGACGGTCGACCCGCCGGGATAAGTGAGAGTTCTCTCCAACTGCCCCCCGACGGGTACCGGTCAAACCCGCGAAGACCCCGCCCCGACCAGTGCGTGATCACTGCGGGTGCACCGCGCGATCACCGCCGGGTACGTGCCTCCGCCATCCGCTGCTCGGCGATCCGGTCGGCCGCCGCGGCCGGCGGAATACCGTCGTCCTTCGCACGTGCGAATATGGCCAGCGTGGTGTCGTAGATCCTCGCGGCCTTCGCCTTGCACCGGTCGAAGTCGAAGCCGTGCAGCTCGTCGGCGACCTGGATGACGCCGCCGGCGTTCACCACGTAGTCCGGCGCGTAGAGGATGCCGCGGTCGGCGAGGTCCTTCTCCACACCCGGGTGCGCGAGCTGGTTGTTGGCCGCGCCGCACACCACCTCGGCGGTCAGCACCGGCACGGTGTCGTCGTTCAGCGCGCCGCCCAGCGCGCAGGGGGCGTAGATGTCCAGGCCCTCGACGCGGATCAGTTCCTCGGTGTCCCGGACGGCCAGCACGTCACGGTGGCGCTCGGTGACGCGCCGTACGGCGTCCTCGCGCACGTCCGTCACGAAGACCTCGGCGCCCTCCGCCACGAGGTGGTCGACCAGGTGGTGGCCGACCTTGCCGATGCCGGCGACGCCGATGCGCCTGGCGCGCAGTGTCGGGTCGCCCCACAGGTGCTGGGCGGAGGCGCGCATGCCCTGGTAGACGCCGAAGGCGGTGAGCACGGAGGAGTCGCCGGCGCCGCCGTTCTCGGGGGAGCGGCCGGTCGTCCAGCGGCACTCGCGTGCCACGACGTCCATGTCGGCGACGTACGTACCGACGTCGCACGCGGTGACGTACCGGCCACCGAGCGAGGCGACGAACCGGCCGTAGGCGAGGAGCAGCTCCTCGGACTTGATCTGCCCCGGGTCGCCGATGATCACGGCCTTGCCACCGCCGTGCTCGAGGCCGGCCATGGCGTTCTTGTACGACATCCCGCGCGCGAGGTTCAGCGCGTCGGCGACGGCGTCCGCCTCGCTCGCGTACGGGTAGAAGCGCGTACCGCCGAGCGCGGGGCCCAGGGCGGTGGAGTGGATGGCGATGACGGCCTTCAGGCCGCTGGCACGGTCCTGGCAGAGCACGACTTGCTCATGACCCCCCTGCTCCGAGTGGAACAGGGTGTGCAGTACATCAGCAGGTGCGCCGGTTACGTCGGTCACGGTGGTGACTCCTGTGTAGGTGCGGCGGGTGGAGACGGTCCCCGTGCGGGTGGCGGGGACTTTGGCATGAGATTAGAGCCTGCCGGTGCCCGCCCGCCGCACAGTGCTCAGGATCACCTCCGCACGGAGTACGGGCGTGCGACGATTTGCAGAGATTCCCGTGCGTTTGTGATCGGCTCCGGCAGGTTTTCGGGGCGGTGCGCGGGGGAGGGAGCAGGCGTGCCCAAGGTGTCCTCGGTGATCGTCCCCTACGCGGCGTACCTGCGTGTGTACGAGCCGCTGGCCGCGTTCCCCGAGGACGAGCGCGCCCACTGGACCCGCTACGCCCGCCGCACCGACCTGCCCTCCTACCAGGACGAGCTCCGCCGTTCCCTGGCCGACCTGCTGCCCACCCCGCCCGTGGCGGTACCGGTGCACGAGAGCGCCGACGCCTTCGTGACCGAGGTCGACGGCGTGGTCTGCGTCTGCCCCTGGCGGACCCGGCTGCGCGGCTGGCGGGCGCTCGGCGAACTGGCCGAGGACTTCCCGGAACCGGTGCTGGACGCCCTGCTCCCGCCGGTCGTACGCCGTGAGACCACGCAGGACTACGAGCGCTGGCTGGAGCGCAACCCGGACGCCCGCCCCTGGATCCGCACCGCGACCTGGCAGGTGCCGATCAACTGGTTCGTGCTGGTCTCCGACGCGGAGCGGGAGTACGACAAGGGCGGCGACGGCGAAGGGGCGGCCGCACCGGTGCTGCGCTACCGGACGCCGATGGTGCAGGCCCGCCGACGGGTGGCCCGGGGCCTGCGGGCCCTGAAGGAGGCCATGGACGAGGGGCCGCTCATCGACGGCCTGGTGGACGTGGGGCGCTGGCTGGAGGAGTTCCACCCGCGTTCACTGGTGGAGCTGGACTACGGGGGGCTCGTGCACGCCCTGCCGGCCGGTGAGTTGGAGGACGACCACTCCGCGGCGGACGTGGCCGAGGGCATCGAGGCGCTGCGCGAGGGCGACGGGGCCACGGCGGGGGCCGCGTACGGGCGGCTGGTGGAGCGCTGGCGGGCGGTCCGGGACCGGCGGTCGGCGAACTGACGTTTGACGTACCGCCCGATGTGGGGTTTCGTCTTCCGATCCGACACGTGCCCGGTGTGGGCTGATGTTCTGTCAACAAGGGACGTAGGTCCCGATCCGGGCGTATGCGTCAAGCGTGACGGACCGCACGTACATCACTCTTGCGCCGCTTCCCCCTCCTCATGCCAAAATAGGACAAGGAGTCCGGGGAGGGCTCCTTCCGTCCTGCTGTGATGCACTGTGGGCGGAATCTCCGCATTGCACGCTTTGGGGGGTCTGATGACAGGTCTGGTGACCCCTGATCGCCCTGTGACTGATCGTCACAGTGGCGTGACTGTCCGCTATGGCATGGTCCATCGGCTTCCGTCGCTGATGAACACCTGGGAGGGCAATTCCATCGGTTTGGCCGACGCGGCTGGACGGATGGTGTAGTTGTAGTGCCGAGGACAAGCCGTTCGTCCTATAACCGACTCGACCCGTGTCCGCCATTTCGGGCAACGCGGGTCAAGGTGCAGAATTTAAAGGAAAGAACCGAGAAGGTTCGGTTCTCCCGAGGAGGCCGCTCATGACCGCTCGCACCCCTGATGCCGAGCCGCTGCTGACCCCGGCTGAGGTCGCCACCATGTTCCGCGTCGACCCGAAGACGGTCACGCGCTGGGCGAAGGCCGGCAAGCTCACGTCGATCCGCACGCTCGGCGGGCATCGCCGCTACCGCGAAGCCGAGGTCCGCGCTCTGCTCGCGGGCATTCCGCAGCAGCGCAGCGAGGCCTGAACAACTGAATAACCGGGCAAAACGGCAGGTCCCCCAACCCGCCGAGGCGCTCGGAACCACAGCTCCACACGACGTCGTTCCTGCCCCAACAGGGGTGCGTCGTTGATCGCGCTGGACTCCGCCGGGTCCAGCGCGATCTTTTTTGTGTCCGGTCCTGTGCCTGGTGAGGGCCTGCCGGCCGGCTCTGTGAGCGGGCTTGTCGGAGTCTGGGGAGGGGTGTCGGATCGGCTGTGCGCACGCCCTGGGAGGTAGTGCAATTGCACATATTAAATTGACTACTTGTAGGGGAGCCGTAAGTGCCACGGTTTCAAAAACTCATGCGGTGACACCCGTCACACGGCGCGACGCTTGTTGGCTCCGGCGGATGTGCGCTAGTGGAGGCGTGGGCTCCAGTAGGTCTGCGTGGCAAGGGCGTTGGGACCGACGGGGATCACGCGGTGGACGCGCTCCCATCCTCGACGCCCTCTTGACGGCCCGTCGGAGACTGCGTGGCGGGCGAGTCCAACGCCAGGCGCAGCAGCCGGTGACAGATCGGACAGTGGCGCGTCAGATGGCGGTACGACGAAGCGGCCGACAGATGCGCGCGGAGAAGGGCCCGCGTCTCGTGCCTGACCGATGCCGCCATACGCCACCTCCGGGGGTCGCACGGAGAACGTGCCCTGTCCTTTGGAGTACCGAGCGAATGTGACGCCGTCAAGGCCGCGAGAGGGGCGCTGAGGGCCTTCTGGGGGTGAGGGGGCGGGGCGCTACGAGTGGGAGAGCGCGAAGAGGCCCGCACACAAGAGAAGAGGCCCGCACCAATAGGTGCGGGCCTCTTTACTGCGGTCCTGACGGGATTTGAACCCGCGGCCTCCACCTTGACAGGGTGGCGAGCACTCCAAACTGCTCCACAGGACCAGGTTTTGCTGCGCTTTTCTCGCCCTTGCGCTGCGAGAAGAGACTCTACAGGAGGGCGAGCCCCTAGGGCGAACTCACCCTCCGTGCGCACCTCGTCACGGAATCCGCTATGGATCCGCTACGGCGCGAGCGCGTCGATCGCCTTCACGATCCGCTTGTCGGAGACGGGGTACGCCGTGCCCAGCGCGTGCGCGAAATAGCTGACCCGCAGCTCCTCGATCATCCAGCGGACGTCCAGGACCTGCTGCGGAACCGGCCGCCCCTGCGGCATCTGCTCCAGCAGCCACGCGTACTCGTCGCGCATCTCGTGGACCTTCTCCATCCGGGACGTGTCCCGCTGGACGCCGGTCGGCATCTGCTGCAGACGCCGGTCCGCGGCGACCAGGTAGCGCATCAGGTCCGGCAACCGCCTGATCCCGGCCTCCGTGACGAACCCGGGCTTCACCAGCGCGTCCAGCTGCGCCCGCACGTCCTGGAGGTTCGCCAGCAGCGCGGGGCTCCGCACGGCCTTCAGACGGCGCTCACAGGCCTGCCACGCCGCCAGCACCTGCTGCACCTGCCCCACCGTACGGACGGTCGTGTCGACGATCTCCGCGCGGACCTTGTCGTAGAGCTTGCGGTACGACTCCTCGTCCCACGCCGGCCCGCCGAAGTCCGCGATCAGCTTGTCCGCCGCCGCCGTCGCGCAGTCGTCGAACAGGGCCTGGATCGAACCGTGCGGATTCGCGGACAAGTTCAGCTTCTGCTGGTTGGTCAGCTTCTCGGACGCGAACTTCGCGGGGCTGACCGGGATGTTGCGCAGGATCAGCCGACGCGTGCCCTTCCACATCGCCTGCGCCTGCTCCGCCTCGGTGTCGAAGAGACGCACGGAGACGGTGTTCGCCTTCGGTCCGTCGTCGACCAGCGCCGGATACGCCTTCACCGGCTGACCCGCCCGACGCGTCTCGAAGACCCGGGACAGCGTGCCGATCGACCAGTCCGTCAGGCCGGCCCGCTCCAGGGACTCGCCGCCGCTGCGCTCCGCCGTGGCCGCGGCGGCCTGGGAGAGGGCCTTGCGCGCCTTCGGCCTCAACCGGAGCTTCAGGGCTTCCAGGTCCTTGTCCTCGGCCAGCTTGCGGCGCCGCTCGTCGACGATCCGGAAAGTGATCTTCAGGTGGTCGGGGACCCTCGACCAGTCGAAGTCCTCCGCGTCGAACGGCACCCCCACCATGCGCTTCAGTTCCCGCGCCATGGTCACCGTCAGCGACTCCTGGAGCGGCACGGCCCGGTCCAGGAACGCCTGCGCGTAGTTCGGCGCCGGTACGTAGTGGCGGCGGATCGGCTTGGGCAGGGACCGGATCAGCTCCATGACGACCTGCTCCCGCAGGCCCGGGATCTGCCAGTCGAAGCCCTCGTCCGTGACCTGGTTGAGCACCTGGAGCGGAACGTGCACGGTCACGCCGTCGGCGTCCGCGCCCGGCTCGAACTGGTACGTCACCCGGAACTTCAGCGGCCCCTGCCGCCAGGAGTCCGGGTAGTCGTCCTTGGTGACCGCACCCGCCTTCTCGTTGATGAGCATCTCGCGCTCGAAGTCGAGGAAGTCGGGCTGCTCGTGCCGCTTGTGCTTCCACCACGAGTCGAAATGCGCACCCGACACGGCGTGTTCGGGCACCCGCTGGTCGTAGAAGTCGAACAGCGTCTCGTCGTCGACCAGGATGTCCCGGCGCCGCGCGCGGTGCTCCAACTCCTCGACCTCGGTCAGCAGCCGGCGGTTGTCCGCGAAGAACTTGTGGTGCGTACGCCAGTCGCCCTCGACCAGGGCGTTGCGGATGAACAGCTCGCGGCTGACCTCCGGATCGATCCGCCCGTAGTTCACCTTGCGCTGCGCCACGATCGGCACGCCGTACAGCGTGACCTTCTCGTACGCCATCACGGCCGCCTGGTCCTTCTCCCAGTGCGGCTCGCTGTAGGTGCGCTTGAGGAGATGCCCGGCGAGCGGCTCCACCCACTCGGGCTCGATCTTCGCGTTGACGCGGGCCCAGAGCCGGGAGGTCTCCACCAGCTCGGCGGACATCACGAAACGCGGGGGCTTCTTGAAGAGCGCCGAGCCCGGGAAGATCGCGAACTTGGCGCTGCGCGCGCCCAGGTACTCGTTCTTCGCTGTGTTCTTCCCGCCCTCCCCCCCGGCCGTCTTCACGTCCTTCATGCCGACGTGGGAGAGCAGCCCGGCCAGCAGCGACACGTGCACGCGGTCGTCGGGGGCGGCGTTGTCCTCGTCGTTGAGATGGAGGCCCATCTGCTTGGCGACCGTACGGAGCTGCGTGTAGATGTCCTGCCACTCGCGGATCCGCAGGAAGTTGAGGAACTCCTGCTTGCACATCCGGCGGAAGGACGACGAACCCCGCTCCTTCTGCTGCTCGCGGACGTACCGCCAGAGGTTCAGGAAGGCCAGGAAGTCGCTGGTCTCGTCCTTGAAGCGGGCGTGCTGCTGGTCCGCCTGCGCCTGCTTCTCCGCCGGGCGTTCCCGCGGGTCCTGGATGGACAGCGCCGCCGCTATGACCATGACCTCGCGGACACAGCCGTTCTTGTCGGCCTCCAGCACCATCCGCGCCAGCCGCGGGTCCACGGGCAGCTGGGCCAGCTTGCGGCCGGTGTCGGTCAGCCGCTTGCGTACGTCCTTCTGCGCGGGGTCGAGTGCGCCCAGCTCCTGGAGGAGCTGCACACCGTCGCGGATGTTGCGGTGGTCCGGCGGATCGATGAAGGGGAACTTCTCGATGTCGCCGAGGCCGGCCGCGGTCATCTGCAGGATGACGGAGGCGAGGTTGGTACGGAGGATCTCGGCGTCCGTGAACTCCGGCCGGGCGACGAAGTCGTCCTCGCTGTAGAGCCGGACGCAGATGCCGTCGCTGGTGCGTCCGCAGCGGCCCTTGCGCTGGTTGGCGCTGGCCTGGGAGATCGGCTCGATGGGCAGCCGCTGGACCTTGGTGCGGTGGCTGTACCGGGAGATGCGGGCGAAGCCGGGGTCGATGACGTACTTGATGCCGGGGACGGTGAGGGAGGTCTCGGCGACGTTGGTCGCCAGAACGATCCTGCGTCCCGTGTGCTGCTGGAACACGCGGTGCTGCTCGGCGTGCGAGAGCCGCGCGTACAACGGCAGCACCTCAGTGCCGTGCCAACTAGCGCCTCCGGCGCGGGGGTACTTCTTCTTCTCCAGCGCGTCGGCCGTGTCCCGGATCTCCCGCTCACCGGAAAGGAAGACGAGGATGTCGCCCTTGCCTTCCCCCATCAGCTCCTCGACGGCGTCGGTGATCGCGGTGATCTGGTCCCGGTCGGCGTCGTCCCCGTCCTCTTCGAGAAGCGGCCGGTACCGCACCTCCACCGGATACGTCCGCCCGCTGACCTCGATGATCGGGGCGTCGCCGAAGTGCCGGGAGAAGCGTTCGGGGTCGATGGTCGCCGAGGTGATGACGACCTTGAGGTCCGGCCGTTTCGGCAGCAGCTGGGCGAGGTAGCCCAGCAGGAAGTCGATGTTGAGGGACCGCTCGTGTGCCTCGTCGATGATGATCGTGTCGTAGGCGCGCAGCTCGCGGTCGGTCTGGATCTCGGCGAGCAGGATGCCGTCCGTCATCAGCTTGATGAACGTGGCCTCCGGGTTCACCTGGTCGGTGAACCGCACCTTCCAGCCGACGGCCTCACCGAGCGGGGTGTCCAGCTCGTCCGCCACCCGCTCGGCGACGGTGCGGGCGGCGATCCGCCGCGGCTGGGTGTGCCCGATCATGCCGCGGACACCGCGGCCGAGCTCGACACAGATCTTCGGGATCTGGGTGGTCTTCCCGGACCCCGTCTCACCGGCGACGATGACGACCTGATGATCGCGGATGGCCTCCGCGATCACGTCCTTCTTCTGGCTGACGGGCAGCTGCTCGGGGTAGCTGACGGTGGGCACACGGGCCCGGCGCTCACCGATGCGCTGCTCGGCCTTGGCCACCTCCGCCTCGATCTCGGCGAGAACGGTGGCGCGGGCCTCCGGCTTACGGATCTTCCGCGCACCCTCGAGCCTGCGGCCGAGCCGGTGCGCGTCGCGCAGGGACAGCTCGGTCAGCCGGGGGGCGAGGGTGCCGAGGGCGGGGGCGGGGTGCGTAGACATACGGATCCCAGGATCTCATCCCCACGAATTTCGTGGCGAACGATTTCCGCGCAGCATCTGCGGAACACAAAACCCCCGTCGATGATCTCGACGGGGGTTGCATGTGGCTGGGGCCGGGGTCGAACCGGCGACCTATCGCTTTTCAGGCGATCGCTCGTACCAACTGAGCTACCCAGCCGCGAGGTTTCACGTGAAACCTCAGCGGTCCTGACGGGATTTGAACCCGCGGCCTCCACCTTGACAGGGTGGCGAGCACTCCAAACTGCTCCACAGGACCAAGTGGCGTGTGCGTCTTGCCGGAGCAAGTCTCTCACACCGTACCGCGTGCCCCCAACGGGATTCGAACCCGTGCTACCGCCTTGAAAGGGCGGCGTCCTGGGCCGCTAGACGATGAGGGCGACAAGCCGTTACCGCTTGCTTCGCTTTCGCCTCCGAGGAGGAGACGTGAGAAGCATGTGACTCCGCTTTCCCTCGAAAGGTTCCGCTTCTCCTTGGCCCCTGACGGGGTTCGGGACGGTCAAGCCCTGACCGCTGCCCTTGGGCACGACGAGACTGTACTACGGCTTTCGAGGCGCGGCCAAACCGAATAATGGCGGGTCACCGGGGGGAGGGGCTTGTGCCGGTAGAGGAGGGGTTTGTGCCCGTCGGGGACGGGGTCGCGCCTGGCTGGTTCTCCTTGGGGAGGTGGCGGCTGACCTCGGCCGTCGTCAGGCCCAGGCCGCCCAGCTTGATCTGGTCCCAGGCCTGGAGGCGTCGGCTGTCCCGGTCCAAGTAGAGGATCGAAGCCTGGATCGGGTCGGGGTGCTTGCCCTCGACCGCGCGCAGGCCGCTGCCGCCTGTGGAGCCCTCGATGCGCAGGCGGGTGCCGTACTTCATGAGCTCCATGTCCTCGTGGTGGACGTGACCGGCGAGGACCAGCGGAACCGCGCCGTCGACCTCCCGGGCCGCCGACGGCTCGTGGGCGACGGCGATGTCCACGGGGGTGCCGGCCGCGCTCTGGTCGCGCAGGGCGGAGGCCAGGCGGGCGCCGGCCAGTTCCTGGGAGGCCTCGGCGCCGTCCGGCTTGGAGCGGTCGGGGGTGAACTGCGGGTCGCCGATGCCGGCGAAGCGCAGGCCCGCGACGGTCCGGGCCCGGCCGTCGTCCAGGACGTGCACGTTCTTGAGGCCCTGCAGATACTCCTGGGTGACACGGGAGTCGTGGTTGCCGCGGACCCAGACGTAGGGGGCGCCGAGGTCCTCGATGGGGTCGAGGAAGCCGTTCTCGGCGGCGGTGCCGTGGTCCATCGTGTCGCCGCTGTCGACGATCACGTTCACCTTGTACTGCTCCACCAGCGAGGCGATGATCTTCCAGCTCGCCGGGTTCAGGTGGATGTCCGACACGTGCAGGACGCGGATCGTGGTCGGGTCGGGCTGGTAGGCGGGGAGCGTGGAGGTGACGTCGTAGAGCTTGGTCACGTTCGTCACCAGGCGGGCGAGTTCCTTCTGGTAGACGTCGAACTCGGTGACGATGCTGCGCGCGTTGCCGACGAGGGAGGGCGCGGAGGAGAGCAGGCCGGAGAACTTCGGTTCCAGGACCGAGTCGGGGTTCCAGGTGGCGTACGCGGTGCCGCCGGAGGCGACCAGGAGGGTGAGGGCGAGGCCGCCGGCCGCGAGGGCGCGTCGGGGGCGGCGGTAGACGGCGAGGCCGAGGGCGGTGGCGCCGGTGACGACGGCGACGCAGGAGCGGACGGCGAGGTCGAGGGTGCCGTGTTCGACGTCCTGGGCGACCTCGTCCTGGAGGCCGGAGAGGCGTTCGGGGTGGTCGACGAGTGCCTGGGCGCGGTCGGGGTCGAGCTGGTCGACGTTGACGTCGAGGCGGACGGGGGCGACGTGGCTGTCGAGCTGGAGGGCGCCCAGCGGTGAGACGTTGATCTTCGTGCCGCCGGAGACGGACGGGCGCAGGGTCATCGTCGTGTTCATGGGGCCGACCGGGACGCGGACGTCGCCCACGACCAGCAGACCCAGCCAGGCGCCGAGCAGGACGACGGCGACGAGGCCGACGGCGCGGGTCCAGGGGCGCGACCGGGGGGCGAGTTCGACCGCCGGGGACGTCCGGCGGGCTGGGTGGCGGCGGATGAGGGCGCGCGGGGCGTTGCGGATGCGCTTGCGGATGGGCTTCATCACCTCGGCCAGGGCGTGCAGGGCTGCGGCTGGAACGCGGGCCATTGGTCCCGTATGCCCATGGCCCGGTGCGGGTATGCGGGGGCGGCTGTGTCGGCGGTCGGCGCCGAAGGCTGTGTCGTATGCCACGGTCGTACCCGACAATGGGCCTGTGCTGGAGATGACGCGCGAGGAGTTCGAGGAACTGGTCGCCGAAGCCCTGGACCGGATCCCGCCGGAGCTGACGCGGCTGATGGACAACGTCGCGGTGTTCGTCGAGGACGAACCGCCGACGGACGATCCCGAGCTGCTCGGGCTGTACGAGGGGACGCCGCTGACCGAACGCGGGGAGTGGTACGCGGGCGTGCTGCCGGACCGGATCACCATCTACCGGGGGCCGACGCTGCGGTTCTGCGAGACGCGGGAGGACGTCGTCGCGGAGACGGAGGTGACGGTGGTCCACGAGATCGCGCACCACTTCGGGATCGACGACGCGCGGCTGCACGCCCTCGGGTACGGGTGACGCGCTCGGGTCAAGGTCCGCCACCCGTGGCGCGTGTCCTCTTGTGGGTGACGGGAGTTGGGCACGGCGACTCCTTGACCCCCGGAGGTGGCCGCCCGTGCGCCCCTTGTACGTTCCCGTCCGTCTGGCCGCCACGGTCGTGGCCGTCGCCGCTGTCACCGGCTGCATGAGCGTCGGCGACGACGCGTCCGGCGGGGGCGCCAAGCCGTCGCACTCCGCCGGTGAGCGGGGCGGCGAGGTACCCGAGGGCGGCCCCGCGGTGTCGGGCGGGAACGCCGGGTACGACGCGGCGGCCGACGAGGACCGGGGGCGCGGCAAGGGGAAGAAGGGCAAGGGCGACGGCAAGGGCAAGGGCGAGAAGGAGGGCGGGAAGGGGAAGGACGCCACCCCTTCGGCCCCGACGCCCGCCCGCCCGACCGGGGCCCCTCCGGCCAAGGGCGGGGACGACGAGCCCGCGCCCACCCGTACGCCGCCCGCGGAGCCCACCCGGACGGCCGAGCCGGAGCCGACGCCGCCGCCGGAGCCGCCCGCGTCCCCGACGCCGGAGCCGACGGTGGCGGAGCCGTCCTCGTCGGCGCACGAGCCCCCGGGGACGCAGCTGGCGCAGCGGGAGCCGGCTCCCGAGGCCGGGGCGCCGGCGTAGGGCGGACGGGGTCGCGCGAGGGCTCGGGCGTGGGGTGACAACCCGGCTGAGCTGGGCATGTGCTACTCGGTTTGCCTTCGGGGGTGGGGGGTGCGTATGGTGGTAGATCGTTTGATCCCATTTGCCCGGCGCCACCGCAGAGCGCGCCGTGTGGCGCGTACTCTCTCCCTTGCCGTGGTGGACCGCATTGAGGCGGTCGTATTGCGAATCGCGATTCACGGAGTTGACGGGCGCGTGCCGACTGAGAGACTCCGGAAGGTTTCGCATTCGCATGTCCATCATCAGTACTGATCACGTCGTCGTGCCCGAGAACGCCGACATCCCCGAGATCACCGAGGCGGTCGAAGACGCCGGGACCGAGGCCGTCGAGGCCGCTCCCGAGGTCACCTTCGCCGAGCTCGGCCTCCCCGAGGGCGTCGTGCGCAAGCTCGCGCAGAACGGCGTGACCACCCCCTTCCCGATCCAGGCCGCGACCATTCCGGACGCGCTGGCGGGCAAGGACATCCTCGGCCGTGGCCGCACCGGCTCCGGCAAGACCCTCTCCTTCGGTCTGCCGACCCTGGCGACGCTGTCCGGTGGCCGCACCGAGAAGCACAAGCCGCGCGCCGTCATCCTGACGCCGACCCGCGAGCTGGCCATGCAGGTGGCCGACGCGCTCCAGCCGTACGGGGACGTCCTCGGGCTGAAGATGAAGGTCGTCTGCGGCGGTACCTCCATGGGCAACCAGATCTACGCCCTGGAGCGCGGCGTCGACGTGCTCGTCGCCACCCCGGGCCGACTGCGCGACATCATCAAGCGCGGCGCCTGCTCCCTGGAGAACGTGGAGATCGCCGTCCTCGACGAGGCCGACCAGATGTCCGACCTGGGCTTCATGCCCGAGGTCACCGAGCTCCTCGACCAGGTGCCCGCGGGCGGTCAGCGGATGCTGTTCTCCGCGACCATGGAGAACGAGATCAAGACCCTCGTCGACCGGTACCTGAACAACCCGGTCAGCCATGAGGTCGACGCCGCCCAGGGCGCCGTGACGACCATGTCGCACCACATCCTGGTCGTGAAGCCCAAGGACAAGGCGCCGGTCACCGCGGCCATCGCCTCCCGCAAGGGCCGCACCATCATCTTCGTCCGCACCCAGCTGGGCGCCGACCGCGTCGCCGAGCAGCTGAGCGACTCGGGCGTGAAGGCCGACGCGCTGCACGGCGGCATGACCCAGGGCGCGCGTACCCGCACCCTGGCCGACTTCAAGGACGGTTACGTCAACGTCCTGGTCGCCACCGACGTCGCCGCGCGCGGTATCCACGTCGACGGCATCGACCTGGTCCTGAACGTCGACCCGGCCGGTGACCACAAGGACTACCTGCACCGCGCCGGCCGTACGGCGCGCGCGGGCCGTACCGGCACCGTCGTCTCCCTCTCCCTGCCGCACCAGCGGCGCCAGATCTTCCGGCTGATGGAGGACGCGGGCGTCGACGCCACGCGCCACATCATCCAGGGCGGCGCGGCCTTCGAGCCGGAGGTCGCCGAGATCACCGGGGCCCGGTCGATGACCGAGGTCCAGGCCGAGTCCGCGGGCAACGCGGCGCAGCAGGCCGAGCGCGAGGTCGCCCAGCTCAACAAGGAGCTGGAGCGTGCCCAGCGGCGCGCGACCGAGCTGCGCGAGGAGGCCGACCGGCTGGTCGCCAGGGCCGCGCGGGAGCGCGGCGAGGACCCGGAGACGGTGCTGGCCGAGGTGGCCGCCGCCGCGTCCGGGACGGCGGAGGCCGAGGTCTCGCTGCCCGAGCAGCCGGGCGCGCGGGACGTGGAGAAGGTGGAGAAGGCCGAGCGGAGCGGCGGCGGCAGCGGCCGGGACCGCTTCGCCGACCGCGGCGACCGTTCCTACGACCGGGGTGACCGTGGCGGCGACCGTGGTGGTCGCTCCTTCGACCGTCGTGATGACCGCGGTGGCGACCGTGGTGGCTTCCGCCGTGACGACCGGGGTGACCGTGGCGGTGACCGTGGTGGGCGTTCGTTCGACCGTCGTGACGACCGTGGTGGCCGTTCCTTCGACCGTCGTGATGACCGCGGTGGCGACCGTGGTGGCTTCCGCCGTGACGACCGGGGTGACCGTGGCGGTGACCGTGGTGGGCGTTCGTTCGACCGTCGTGACGACCGTGGTGGTCGCTCCTTCGACCGTCGTGACGACCGCGGCGACCGTGGTGGGCACCGTGGCAGCGACCGTCCGTTCAACCGTGACCGCCAGGGCGACCGCCCCGGCAGCGACCGTCCGTTCAACCGTGACCGCCAGGGCGACCGCCCCGGCAGCGACCGTCCGTTCAACCGCGACCGTCAGGGCGACCGCCCCGGCTTCCGCTCCGGCGGTCACGAC
This sequence comes from Streptomyces sp. NPDC056296, assembly GCF_042268605.1. NCBI lineage: Bacteria > Bacillati > Actinomycetota > Actinomycetes > Kitasatosporales > Streptomycetaceae > Streptomyces > Streptomyces sp. NPDC056296. The sequence goes on from NZ_JBHJRX010000036.1 coordinate 57,935, forward strand.
CGCCCGTACGGCCGTCGTGACGACCACCGCGGTTCCTCCTTCGGCCGCCGCGACGACAAGCCGCGCTGGAAGCGCAACGGCTGACGTCTGAACGTCTGAACGCCTGAACGTCTGAACGCGAAGTGGCCTCCGCCCCACCGGGTGGAGGCCACTTCGCTTTGTTCAGGCGCTTTGTTCAGGCCGCTGAGTGACGCATGTCACGCCCGTCGCAAGGGAATTGCTGGGGGCATGACAGATGACGCCAAGGCGAGCGGTCTCTCGGACGAGGAACGGCTGGCCCAGCTCGGCTACACCCAGGTTCTGGCCCGCCGCATGTCGGCGTTCTCCAACTACGCGGTCTCCTTCACCATCATCTCGGTCCTCTCGGGCTGCCTGACCCTCTATCTCTTCGGCATGAACACGGGCGGCCCCGCCGTCATCACGTGGGGCTGGGTCGCCGTCGGCCTGATGACCCTCTTCGTCGGCCTGGCCATGGCCGAGATCTGCTCGGCGTACCCGACCTCGGCGGGCCTGTACTTCTGGGCGCACCGCCTCGCACCGCCCCGTACGGCGGCGGCCTGGGCGTGGTTCACGGGCTGGTTCAACGTGCTGGGCCAGGTCGCGGTGACCGCCGGCATCGACTTCGGCGCCGCGTCCTTCCTGGGCGCCTACCTGAACCTCCAGTTCGGCTTCGAGGTCACGCCGGGCCGCACGATCCTCCTCTTCGCGGCCATCCTGATCCTGCACGGCCTGCTGAACACCTTCGGCGTCGGCATCGTCGGCCTCCTCAACAGCATCAGCGTCTGGTGGCACGTCGTCGGCGTCGCGGTCATCGTCGGCGCGCTGACCTTCGCCCCCGACCAGCACCAGTCGGCGTCCTTCGTCTTCGGCGAGTTCGTCAACAACACCGGCTGGGGCAGCGGCGTCTACGTCGTCCTCATCGGTCTCCTCATGGCCCAGTACACCTTCACCGGCTACGACGCCTCGGCCCACATGACCGAGGAGACGCACGACGCGTCCACGGCCGGCCCGAAGGGCATCGTCCGCGCCATCTGGACCTCCTGGATCGCCGGCTTCGTCCTCCTCCTGGGCTTCACCTTCGCCATCCAGTCCTACGAGGGCGCCCTGACGTCCCCCACGGGGGCGCCGCCCGCCCAGATCCTGCTCGACGCCCTCGGCGCGACCGCCGGAAAGCTGCTCCTCCTCGTCGTCATCGGAGCGCAGCTCTTCTGCGGGATGGCGTCGGTGACCGCCAACAGCCGCATGATCTACGCCTTCTCCCGCGACGGCGCGCTGCCCTTCTCCCACGTCTGGCACACGGTCAACCCGCGCACCCGCACGCCGGTCGCGGCGGTCTGGCTCGCGGCACTGGCCGCGCTGGTCCTCGGCCTGCCCTACCTGATCAACGTCACGGCGTACGCGGCGGTGACGTCGATCGCCGTCATCGGCCTGTACATCGCGTACGTCATCCCGACCCTGCTGCGCCTGCGCAAGGGCGAGGCCTTCGAGCGCGGACCGTGGCACCTGGGCCGCTGGTCCCGGGCGATCGGCGTGGTCGCGGTGACGTGGGTCGGCGTCATCACGATCCTGTTCATGCTGCCGCAGGTCTCCCCGGTCACCTGGGAGACCTTCAACTACGCGCCGATCGCCGTCCTGGTCGTCCTCGGCTTCGCCGCGACCTGGTGGCTGGCCTCGGCCCGCCACTGGTTCCTCAACCCCGACCACGAACGCACCAGGGCCCGCGCCGCCGCCCGCGCGAACGCCCCCGAGCCGGTGGATCCGTAGCCGCCCCGTCCCCTGTCTCCCGCGTCCGGCGCTACCGGCATCACCGGCGCGACGCGGCCGTGACCCCGATACCCGATCGGCGTCCCGGCCGCGTCGGGCTATGCTCGGTGTGGCAACATCACGCAACACGCCCCGGGCCCTTAGCTCAATTGGCAGAGCAGTGGACTTTTAATCCATTGGTTGTGGGTTCGAGTCCCACAGGGCCTACGGTTCGCAGGCGGGCGCACCCTCCTTGACCCACCACACAGCGCCCGGGTCAGCTTCGGCCGACCCGGGCGCCGACTCGTTTCCGGGCTCGTCCCGGCGGCGATGGCCGCCGAGTGTGGCGGCGAAGCGCTCCACGCGTGTCAGGTCGGCAGCGCCGTCCGCGGTTGCTCCCGCGTTACCTCCCGCGTCACCTCGCGGGCCGCGCCGGCGAACGCCTCCACCGCACCGGTGTCGTTCCCGGCCCGCCACACCAGGCCGTATCCGACAGGTTCCGCGTCGACGAAGGGGAGGTACGCGACGCCCGGCCGCGCGTAGTACGTCGTCGTGTGCGCGGCTGCGAGCAGCGCGCCCCTGCCGCCCGCGACCAGCATCAACGCCTCCTGCATGTTGGTCACCGCCGGCCCGCGCGCGATCGGCCGCCCGCCCGGTGTGTGCGTGGGGACGTGCTGCTCCAGCCAGTAGTCCGGCAGTCGGCCCTCGATCGTGAGCACGGGGATGCCAGCGAGGTCCTCCATGGGCACCGAGTCCCGCGCGGCGAGCGGGTGCGCCGAGGAGACGGCGAGGACGCGTTCTTCGGAGACCAGCGCCGGGCCGCCGCCCAGATCGTCCTCGCGCACCGGGAACTCCTGCAGCTGGACGTCGAATTCACCGCGGCGCAGCTGCCCGTACGGGTCGGACAGTGGGACCTCGCAGATCTCCACAGCGAGCCCGGGGTGGCTGACCCGCAGTGCCTCCGTCGCCTTCAGCACGATCTCGCCGGTCAGCGGGTTGGAGAACCCGACGTGCAGCACGGTGTCGGTGCCGCGTGCGGTGGCGGCGGCGCGGGCGAGGGCGGCCTGCATCGCGCGGTGGTGCGGTTCCAGGTCCGTACGCAACTGGCTGCCCAGAGTCGTGAGGGCGACCCGGCGGCTGGTGCGTACGAACAACGGCGCGCCGACGCGCCGCTCCAGGCGCTGCACGAGCTGGCTGGCCCGGGCCCGGGAGAGCCGCATCCGGTCGGCCGTGCGGCCGAAGTGCAGCTCGTCGGCGAGCAGCAGAAAGCACTCGATCTCGTTGCGTTCCATCGAATCCCCCAGGTGAACCGGATCGGTAAGCCCGGCTGAACGAACGTCTCGTTCTTCGCCGTTGTTCCGGCCGGTGCCCCGGCCGATGGTGAGTGAGCCGCCATCCTCAATCACTCGCGTACGCCCTCTTCCTGCCGGTCGGCGCCGACTGGACCTACCTGACCATGCTGCCGAGCCTGGTGCTGATCGGCGTCGCCTTCTCGCTGGCCTACGGTCCGCTCACCATCGTCGCCACCGAAGGTGTCAAGGAGGAGGAGCAGGGCCTGGCCGGCGGGCTGCTCTACACCTCGTTCCAGTTCGGCGCGGCGGTGGGACTCTCGGGAGCGGCGACCGTCAACGTCGCCGCCACCGCGTCGGACTCACCGGACGCGTTGCTGGAGGGGTACCGGGCGGCGCTTTGGGTGCCGCTCGCCGCGGCCCTGCTCGCGACGCTCATCAGCGGCTTCGGGCTGCGCTCCCGCCGGTCCGCGGACAGCCGGGTGCTCGGCGGGGGCGAACGGCCGGCCGACGACAGCCCGTCCGAACTTCCCGCTGCCCGCTGACGCTCCCTCCGAAGAACAGGGCTGAGAGTTTCGGAGAACAGCCGGGACATGGCGGCGGGGCGAGGTGTGGGCGTCGTCGCCACGGGCCGGCAGCCCAGGTGATTATCGGTGAGGAAGGGCTGTCACGCTGGGTGTCCCACGTGACCCGTTTCCTGCGCGGGCCGCGGACAATGCCCACGGATGCAGCGAACATGGCGGCCAGCGCGTTGGACGTCCAGTAAGCGAGCGGATAGAACGGCTCCAGCAGGTAGGACCTGGTCAGCGTAAGGGCCCGCGAGGCGGCGACGGCGTCGCCCCACCGTTTCTCGCACGGCTCTCAGGCGACGCATATTCCCGATATGCGGTCAATCGGGCAAACGCCTGCCACTAGGATGCCGCTGGAGGTCAGGCGCGGCGCGTGCGCGGGCAGGCCCGGTCGGCCCACCGGATGCGGCTGGTGCGCACTTGGTGTGCTGCGGCCCTGGGTCTCCGTCCTGCACCCATGTCCCACTGCCCGAGGAGGCCCTCAGTGACGCCAGCCGCGCGGCCGTCCGCTCCCAAGCCCGGACCGCCCCCGGTGCGCGAACGCTGGTTCCAGCCGAGGCGCAGTGGCCATGCGTGGGAACAGGAGGGGCTGGACCATGTCCGGCAGCGGATGCCGAAGGCTGAGCCCTACCGGGCGTGGGCGACGTTTCAGTTCACCGGTCCTTCCGGCCGGGTCAGCGAGTGCGACCTGCTGATCGCCGTGCCCGGCGGCGTGTATCTGCTGGAACTGAAGGGCCACCCGGGCCGGGTCGTGAACCACGGGGACACCTGGCAGTTCCACGACGACCGGGTACGCACGATCAAGAATCCCCTGCATCTGACCGATCTCAAGGCCAAGGAGCTGAAGGACCAGCTGGCGCGGGCCGCACGTGCCATGAACGAGGACCCCAGGCGGGTCCCCTTCATCAAACCCGCTGTCTTCCTCCACGATCCCGACCTGGTGAGTGGCCTCGACGAGTTCCAGCGGACCGGTGTCTACGGACGTGACGGCGGCGGGAGCGGCCTGCCCGGGATCTGGGGCGGGCTGCTGAGCCTGCCGCCCGAGCGCGAGAGCTGGCGCGTCACCCCGCAGACCAGTCGGCTGCTCGAAGAGCTGATGAAGCGCATCGGGGTCAGCCACTCGACGGCGCACCTGCGCTTCGGCGACGACTGGCGGCTGGAGCCCCGCGCGCTGGACGCGGGCCCGGGCTGGGAGGACCGGATCGCGGAGCGCGACGACGGCCTGGTCCGGGAAAACGGCCGGGTGCGGATCTACCTGGCCGGAGAGGCCGCCTCGCAGCATCAGCGGGACCAGGTGGACCGGGCGGCTCGCCGCGAGTACCACGTGCTGCAGGGCATCAACCACCGCGGCATCGTGCAGGCGGTGCAGATCCAGGAGCATGCCAGCGGTCCGGCGATCCTGTTCCGGCACCGCAGGTCGGACCTGCGCCTCGACGCCTACCTGGACGCGTACGGTGGTCGGCTCAGCCCGGAGGCCCGGACGGACCTGGTCCGGCAGCTTGCCGAGGCGGTGCGCTACGCCCACAACCGCTCGCTCTACCACCGTGCTCTGTCCGCCCGGTCGGTGTACGTGTCGGCGCGGGAGGACGGCAGCGAGCCGGTGCTGCGCATCGCGGACTGGCAGACCGCCGCCCGCGACTTCAAGACCACGATGCACCACACGCTCGGTGACACCCCGCTGGACGGGGACTTGATCGCGGACGTGGCGCACGTGTACCTCGCCCCCGAAACCGATCAGGAGTTCGCCGACCCGGTGGACCTCGACGTGTTCGGGCTGGGCAGCCTCGCGTACCTGCTGCTCACCGGGCGCCCGCCGGCCGACCGGCGCAGCGCCCTGGTGGACCGGCTGCGGGAGGAGGGCGGCCTGCACCCGTACGCCGTCGCCGACGGGGTGTCCACCGCCCTGGACTCCCTGGTCTTCCGCGCCACAGCGGCCGACGTACAGGACCGGCTGACGTCGGCCGAGGAGTTCCTGCGGCTGCTGGACGCGGCCGAGGCCGACGCCGCGGCACCCGAGCCGGCCGGGGCGGCGGCCCCTGACCCCCTGACGGTGCAGCCGGGCCAGCCGCTCGACGCCACCTGGACGGTGGCCCGGGTGCTCGGCACCGGTGCGACGGCGCGCGCCCTTCTGGTGCGCCGCACGGAGGGCGAACCGGGCGGCGAAGCGGATTCCCCGAGAGTGTTCAAGGTCGCGCTCGACCACGAGAAGGACGCCCGGCTCACCGCGGAGGCCGCGGCTCTCAAGGAGGTCGGCGGCGGACGCATCGTGAAGCTGCTGGCCGAGCCGCGTGAGCTCGGCGGGCGCATGATCCTGGAGATCGAGTACGCGGGTGGCTTCCGGCCGGCCGGCGACCGTGAGCCGGTGAGTCTCGGCTCCAGGCTGCGCGGCGAGGGAGCCCTCGGCTACGACCAGCTGGAGCGCTTCGGCAACGACCTGTTCGAGGCCCTGGACAGCCTCTCCGCGCGCGGCGTGCGGCACCGGGACATCAAGCCGGACAACCTGGGTCTGTTCAAGCGCAGTGACGGCTCCTGGCAGCTGATGCTGTTCGACTTCTCGCTGGCCGACGCGCCCGACCAGGACCTGCACGCGGGTACGCGTGGTTACCTCGACCCGTTCCTGGGCGGCAGCAGGCGTGAACGCTACGACGACCACGCGGAGTGGTACGCCGCGGCGGTCACGCTGCACGAGATGGCCTCGGGCGAGCGCCCGGTGTGGGGCGACGGCCAGGGCAACCCGCTCACGGCCACCGACGCCGAACTGCATGTCGCGGGCGAGCTGTTCGACCAGGCGCTCCGCGACGGCCTGAGCGACTTCTTCCAGCGTGCCCTGCACCGTGACGTCGAGCGGCGCTACGACAGCCTGCGCGAGATGCAGGAGGCATGGCGACGCCTGTTCCGTACGGCGGACAAGGCACCCCCCGCCACCACCCCCGCCACGGTCGGGATGACGGTCGAGGACATCGAGGAAGCCCGCGACCGGGCCGCCGAGGCGGCGGAGCCGGGCACTCCGCTGGATGCCGCGGGACTGTCCCCGCGTGCCGTGTCCGTCGCCGCCGCCCTCGGCGCGTCCACGGTCGGCGCTCTGCTCGACATTGCCCCGCACACCATTTCCCGCGCCCGCGGCGCGGGCAACGTGATCCGCAAGGAGCTCAACCGCCGCCACCGCCAGTGGACGCAGGCCCTGCGCAAGCGTGCCGCCCGGCCCGCCGCGGCCGTCCCCGCGGACGCGCCCGAGGACGCGCTGGAGTCCGTGGAGACGCTGGCGGCCCGGCTCACACCGCCGGAGGGCAAGCGCCGTACGAAGCCTCGCCCCGACGTCGTACGGGCCATGCTCCAGCTGCCGGGCGCCGAACGGCTGGAACTGTGGCCCGCGCAGTCGGCCATCGCCCGCGCACTGGGCATCACCCAGACCACCGTCTCCCATCACCAGCAGGCCGCCGTCGAGCTGTGGTCGGCCCTCGGGTGGCTGCGCCGGGTACGGGACGAGATGGTGGCGATCCTGTCCGAACAGGGCAGGGTCATGACCGCCGAGGAACTCGCCGTGGACCTGCGTGCTCGGCACGGGGCGGGCGACAGCGATCCCGCCGACACGCTGGCGCAGGCGCTGGCCGTGGTCCGGGCCGCTGCGGAGGCGGAGTACCGCAAGCGCGAGGAGACCACCGGCCCCGACGCCGAGCCGCCGGCCCGGCTGGCGGTCCTGCGGCGCGGTGGAAGGGTCCTGCTGGCCCTGGAGGACCAGCTTGGCACCGACGACCCCACCCCGGCCGAACTCGCGGACTACGCCACGATGCTGGGCGAGGCGGCCGTCGCGGTCGCCCGGCGCGACCCCCTGCCGGGCCGGGCGACGGTACTGCGCGAACTGCGTGAGGTGCCCGCACCGGAGGGCATGACGGCCATCGCGGACACCCGGCTCGTCGACCTGGCGGCGGCCATGACGCCCGGCGTCTCCGTCTCCCCGCGCCTGGAACTCTTCCCGCTGGACCTGGACCTGGTCCGTGCCCTGCGGATCTCCCAGGCTCCCGCGGGCGTGCGCGCCGACGCCGGCATAGGCGTCGCGGACCTGGTCGCCCGTATCCGCGCCCGTTTCCCCGGCCTGGAGGTCCTGGCCGACACCACGTACGTGGATCTGGAGGAGGCCCTCGCCCAGACCGACTTCCCGCTCACCTACGACCACCAGCGCAAGCGGTTCATGCCCCGGGTCCGCGAGGCCGACGGCAGCCGTTACGAACCGTCGGTGTCCATGCTCACCAGCACTGGCACGCTCGTCGCCGCCGCGCAGGGTGAGCTGGCCCTGGGCAACGACCCGCGCCGGATCATGGCGGCGCGGCTGCAGGCGGCACGCCGGCGTGGCGGGTTCCTCGCCCTCACCGTCAAGGCCGCCGAGCTTGTGGGGGTCGCGGAGCGGCTGGCAGAGCGCTTCGGGGTCGTGCCCGTGTCGCTGGACGACCTGTTCCTCACGGCGCTGCGGGAGCTGGCCGCCGAGAACGGCGTCGAATGGCAAGCACTCTTGCGCGCGGACGCCGCGTTCGCCACCTCGGGCACGCTCGGCGCGGGCCTCGCCTCCTACGCCCGGGCCGCGACCGAGCGGGTCGCCGAGCGAGCCGTGGGCCTTGCGGAGAAGTCGGGCCCGCGTACGGTGCTCTTCGCTCACGAGGCCGCGCTCACCGCCCGCTACTGGACCGCTGGAGGCCGGGAACTGCTCGTCAGGCTCCAGGACTTCGCCCGCCGCCCGGCCGACATCCCACATGGGCTGTGGCTGCTGGTCCCCATGGAGGACCCGGACGCGTCGCCCGCGCTGGACGGGCGGACGGTGGACATCCCGGACCGCAGGAGTGAGTGGGAGCCGCTGAAGGGGCTGTTCCTCAAGGAGTTGAAGGCCCGGGACGCTGCCGCTGACCAGCCGGCGGGACGGGGCTGACGCGTTGCCGAGAGGCCGGCCCGTTGCTGCGCGACGGGCCGGCCTTCCGCAGCAGGGAGCTCAGGACAGGCGGCGCCCCAGCTTCGCCGACTGCCGGTTGTACCCCTTGGTGTCCCACCACTCCTCCAGCAGCGCACGTACCAGGTGCACGAGTTGCTGGAGGCGGGCGGGGTCCGGGGCCGGCGAGTCGAGGACGTCGGTGAAGGAGCTGTCCTCCCAGGGCAGACCGACGGTCCATCGTTCGTCCGGCCGGCCCGGCTGCTTCACCGTCAGGTCGTACGTCAGCAGAGCGTGGCCTCCCGGATGCCGCTCGACCGACAGTCCGGTGATGCCGAACCGCACACTGCCGTCACCGGTGGTGTAGGAGCGGGCCAGTGCCCGCTCGGCCGGTGTCTGCGCGGTCATGCGTGCCCCTTCACGTTTCCGGCCCGTGAGCACGGGTCGGCGTGCGTCTCGCGCTCAACCGGCGCTCAGCACTTGGCGGCCGTGGCGGCTGCCGCCGACTGGTTCACCTTGTATGCCGTCAGCAGGTCGTTGGTTCCGGCCGGGGTGCCGATGATCGTCCGGAACTTCTCGATGCGCGGGCAGGATTTGGTGTAGGTGGAGTACCCGCCCCGGCCGTTGGCGCTGCCGGACCAGATGGCCGTGCTTATCTTCTTGTCCATGGTCGCGTTCCAGCCGTGGCGGGCCTTGATGTGCTTCCACCCCCACGTCTTGGTGCCGCAGCGCAGCGTGTAGAACTGCGGGCCACGGTAGTACTTGCGGACCACGTAGTTCCGGCTGTGGCTCCTGCACGTGGCGTCGATGCTGTCGACGGCGATGCCGACGGCCCGGCCGTCAGGGTCGGGCGCGGCGGACGCGGAGGTGGCCGGTACCAGCAGAGCCGAGGCGGCGACAGCGGTCACCAGTGCTGCGCCGGCAGTGTTGAAAGCGAGGCGAGGCAAGCTTTCCCCCTTGTGACGATGGCCCCCGTGGTCAGCGGAGGCACGTTGGCTGGCCCCTAGTCCAGGGCCGCGTACAGCCCAACATGATCCGTTCGGAGGGAACAAGAGAGGTTTCAAGCCGCTGTTGACCCTTTGGCCGCAAAGCGCCGAAAGCAGTTCATTGCTCGCCGGAACCATCAACAGCTGTCGGCGCGGGCCTGGTTCGGCGGCAGCAGATCTTGGAGGGCCAGGTGATTGTCACCGATAGGATCCGAATGTGCCGGAGACCTTACAAGAGGATCATTTCGCCAAGGCGGCGAAGCGTCACTTCGACGATGCGGACTATGTCCACCGCGACAGCCGCCTGCCGACCGCCGACCACCTCTACGGTTTCGCGGCGGAGTGCGCCATCAAGAGTCTGCTGCTGCGCTTCACGGATGTGGAGATGGGTCCGTCCAACAAGCCGGAGATCGCGCACCCGGCCCCGCCGGGGGACGATCCCGACCGGACCCTTCAGTTCGGCCACATCAACGAACTGGTCAGGGAGATCAAGCTGCTGGCACACGGCCGTACCGGCGCGCCGCTGCACGCAGCGCTCGACGGCGATCTGCGTGTCTTCAGACGATGGCACGTCAGCAGCCGTTACTCGGACGGGGCCTACGCCCAGGCCGAGGTGGTGCAACGCCGTTGTGACGCCGCCCGCCGCATACTCGTCCTGCACGAACAGGCCCTGCTCAACGGAAGGCTTCCCTGATGTCCGCCGCGCTCCCCGTCCGCTTCGACCAGGCCCGGGAGCGTGCCTTCGAAGCCGCCCGTGAAGTCGCCGGGCAAGGCTTCCCCGTGGTGCTGGTCCGCGACGTGCTCGGGCGTTTCTCGCTCGTCGTCGACGACTCCGGGAAGGACAAGGGCGCGGTACGCGGGCTGGTGGCGGGCTGGGAGGCGGTGTTCTCCGACGGACTGGGACGGTACCGGTCCGGCCAGCCCGTGCTGTTGGCCTCGGACATGTTCTCGGCGGACACCCTGCTGGGCTCGCCGCGTGCGGTGGCCGACCAGGACGGCCCGAGCGGTCCGGACTCCGTCCGCTTCATCGACAACACCGTTGTCGGCGAGGACTGGGCGATGGTCCGTATGCCGGACAACGGGGACGCCGATGGCCGCCCGCATCGCACCGCGCTGTACGGGTTCAAAGGCGGCGTGGGCCGTACGACCGCGATGGCGATACTGGCCCGGCACCTGGCCGACCGGGGCCACGCCGTCCTGGTCGTCGACCTCGACCTGGAATCCCCGGGGGCGGGCCCGCTCCTCATGGGCCGCGAACTGCCCCCGCACGGGCTGGTGGACCACCTGGTCGAGGACGCGGTCGGCAACGCCGACGGCCTGGAGATGGTGGCCCGCACCCCCTACGCCCCACCCCGCGCGGCGGACGGCCGGTACGGGGAGCTGTGGGTGGCCCCGGCCCGGGGCAGCGGCACGCCGGACGCTCGTTACGCGTACGTCGACAAACTGAACCGCGTCTACGCGGACACTGCCGACGCGTCCTTCGCGGAGCGGCTGGAGCGGGCGGTGTGCGCCTGCGAGGACACGATGGAACGGGACAGCGACACCGGTCGCCGCCCGGATGTCGTCCTCCTGGACAGCCGTGCCGGCATCCACGACGTCGCGGCTGTCGCGATCTCCCGGCTGAGCGACCTGGCCCTGTTGTTCGCCGGGAACAACGACCAGACGTGGATGGGCTACCAGGACCTTTTCACCGCCTGGCAGACCACGGGACAGGCGGCGCGCATCCGGAGCCGGTTGCGGATGGTCGCCTCGATGGTGCCCGACTCCGTGCACCACCCGATGGAGACGTACCTGGCGGACTTCCGCAGGCGTGCCTTCGAATGCTTCGACGAGGTCCTCTACGACACCGTCGAGCCGGTCGACGTGCATGCCGACGACGCGCTTGCCGACGCCGTGGCCGCGGCGAGGGACGACGTGTTCGCCCCACCCCTGACCGACGATCAGGCACCGCACTGGGCCATCCCCATCCTGTTCGACCCTGGCCTGGTCGGCATGGACGCGATCAACGCGCCGGGCTGGCAGGACCGCGCCTTCGTGCAGGCCGCGTACCGTGACTTCCTGGCTGCGGCCACTCCGCTGATCGAGCAGGAGCTGTGCGCCGGACGGGACAAGGAAGGGACGCGAGACAGGTGACGAACGAGCAGGCCCTCACCCCCGCCGAGTACCGCGCTCTCCTGACGGCGGCCCTGCGGGAGTCCGGTCACGCCGACACCAGCCGCCCCACCGCGCACACCCTGTTCATGCCGGACTCGCACCGCACCGCGCTCTACGTCGACAACGTGGTGGTACCGGGCGGACGGGGTGTGGGCAAGACCTTCTGGTACCACACGCTCCTGGACGAGCGCCTGCGCGAGCTGGCCGCCACGGAGTACCGCATCAACCGGCTCCGCCGCCTGAAGGTCCACCCCGGGCACGGACTGGACCTGAAGTCAGAGCTGTACCCGGGACCGCCCGCGCTCCGTGCCCTGGTCGAGGCGAAGGAGGACCCGTACTACATCTGGTACGCGGTGCTGCTGACGGCGCTCGGGCAGGTGGAGCTGCGGGACCTGCTGGAGTGGCGGGACAAGGCTGCGTGGGTGCGTGCCAACCCCGGCGCCGCACAGCGCACCCTGGAGCGGGCGGACGAGGAAGCCCACGCGGCCAAGATCGTCCACCTGCTCCTCTTCGACGCCCTCGAACACTTGCACCCGGAGCGCGCGCACGCGGACCGGCTGGTCGTGGGCATCCTGCGGCTCGCGCTGGAGATGCGGTTCGGCACGCGCAACATCCGGCTCAAGGTCTTCATCCGCCCCGACATGTTCGCGTCGGCACAGGCCGCCTTCGCCGACGCGTCGAAGCTGTCCGGTTATGCGGCGGCCCTGGAGTGGACGCAGACGGACCTGTACGGGCTGATGTTCCACTGCCTGGGCAACGAGGACGAGGACGAGCCCGAGCTGGCGCGGCGGTTCCGTGAGGTCACTGGTGGCTGGGAGGACGAAGTGGCCGGTACGCGGCACGTCCCGCCGATGCTGATGCGCAACGACGCCTTCGTCCAAGAGGCGCTCTTCGGCAAGATCGCCGACCCGTTCATGGGCGGCAACTACCGCAAGGGCAAGCCCTACACCTGGCTGCCGAACCATCTGATGGACGGTAAGGGGAAGACGAGTCCCCGCAGCTTCCTCCAAGCCCTGGCCACGGCGGCGGAGGCGACGCGCTCGGCGAACCCGGCGCATGACCGTGCCCTGCATCACGAGGCGATCCGCGTGGGCGTGCAGGACGCGTCGAAGCGGCGGGTGAAGGAGGTCGGCGAGGACACGCCGTGGGTGAAGCTGGCGATAGAGCCGTTGATCGGCTGCCAGGTGCCCATCGAGGAGTCGATGGTCCTCAAGCTGTGGAAGGAAGCGGGTCTGTCCGGTGTGCTGGCCGATGACGCGGCGCGATACGTACAGGCCGACAGGCCCGAGCATGTCCGCACCGGCCCACGACACCCGGACGACCTGCCCCGGCTCATCAAGGAGCTGATCGACCTGGGCGTGATGACGGAGCCCCGCAGCGACGGCCGGCTCGACCTGCCCGACGTGTACCGGATCGCGTTCGGGCTGGGGCGCAGGGGCGGGGTTCCCAAGCCCAAGCCGTAGGGGGGCGGCGGCTGGTCCTTGTCACCGCAGGCCCGGCGGGCGCCATAGCACTCTCACTTTGCAAAGTCGACCTGGCAGGATGGGCGGGCACGCCGTGTCCACACGGCGGGTGGGTCGGGATGGAGAGTGTTCACCGGTGTCGTCTGCGGAAGTCCGGGGCGTTCAGTCGCCCGCATCGTCCGAGGAGAGCGCGTCGCCGCGCCACGAGACGTTGCTGAAGGACCTGCAGAAGCAGGTCGCGTTGCTGGAGGCGGATCTCAGGGAGCGGGCGGCCCGTGAGGAGTTTGCGTCCTCGCTGGTCGCCGAGTACGAGCGCGCCGACGGCGAGGGCCGGGTCGGCGTCGGCTACGAGACATGGCTCGACGACCGCCTCGTGCAGATCGCCGCCGCGTGGGTGCTGGCCTGCGTCTTCGTCCGCTTCAGCGAGGACAACGGGCTGATCCCGGACGCGTGGCTGTCGGGTCCGGGGGAGCGGCTCGCCGAGGCGCAGGACCGGCACGACGACTACTTCCGGGCGCACCCGGAGCACAACGACCGGGACTGGCTGTTCGAGGCATTCAGGGCATTGAGTGACGCCCACCCGACGGCGGCCGGTCTGTTCGACGAGCGGTTCAACCCGCTGTGGGAGGTCGCCCCGTCGTACGGGGCCGCGACCCGGCTGCTCTCCTTCTGGCGCGAGCGCGATGCGGAGGGGCAGGTCCGGCACGACTTCACCGACCCCGAGCTGGACACGCGTTTCCTTGGTGACCTGTATCAGTACCTGTCCGAGCATGCCCGGAAGACGTACGCGCTGCTTCAGACCCCGCGGTTCGTGGAGAAGTTCATCCTCGACCTGACGCTGGAACCGGCCGTGGAGGAGTTCGGCCTCGACCCGGTGTGGAAGCACCGGCCGGACGGCTGGCGCGGCGAGATCGACGAGGACGGGCAGGTGCGGGGGCTGCGCTGCATCGACCCCGCGTGCGGCTCCGGGCACTTCCTGCTCGGCTTGTTCGAGCGGATCTTCAACAAGTGGCGTGAGCTGGAGCCCGGTACGGACCGGTGGGTTCTCGTCCGGCGTGCGCTGGAGTCTGTTCACGGCGCGGACAAGAACCCCTTCGCTGCATCGATCGCGCGATTCCGGTTGCTTGTCGCCGCGCTGAAGGAGGGCGGCGTACGGGAGCTTCGACGGGCGCCTGCGATGCCTATTCGGGTGGCGGTGGGGGATTCGCTGCTGCACGGGCGGGAGGCGGGGCAGGAGGCCGACGCGACGTTCGACGACCTCACGCGCCGAGAGGTGTTCACGTACCGGACGGAGGACGTCAAGGAGTACGTCCGGGAGGTGGACCTCCTGGGGCGCGGTTCGTATCACGTGGTGGTGGCGAATCCGCCGTACATCACGGTGAAGGACAAGCGGGAGAACCAGAATTACCGGGATGTGTACTGGGCCTGCTCGGGCAAGTACGCGCTGTCGGTGCCGTTCGCTCAGCGGATCTTCGAGCTGGCGCTGCGGGCGGGGGGTAGTTATCAGGACGGTGGCTTCACCGGGCAGATCACGGCGAACTCGTTCATGAAGAGGGAGTTCGGCAAGGTTCTGATCGAGTCGTTCTTCCATGGAGGGCCGTATAAGGACCCGAAGAGTAAGCGGAAGCGTGACTTCGGTGGTGTGGATCTGACGCACGTCATCGATACGTCCGGGGCTTACATTCCGGGGCATGGGACGCCGACGGTGATTCTGGCGGGGCGGAATCAGGTGGCTCGGCAGGCTAAGCCGATTCGGGCGGTGCTGGGTGTGCGGGGCGAGGCCACCGTTCCTAAAGATGGCACGCTTGGGCCGGTCTGGATGGCGATCACTGAACAGGTAGATAAACCTGGAAGTGAGTCTGAATGGGTTAGTTCTGTGGACCGCTCACGGGAGAGCTTCGCACGGTACCCCTGGAGCCTTTCAGGGGGTGGCGCTGCTGACACCTTCTCAAAGATAGAAAGTAGCCATTGCCGCCTAGAGAGTATGTTGGAGCGACCCATTGGGTTCGCCAGCTTCCCTGGCCAGGATGAGGCTTTCTTTCTCTCGGAATCTTGGTTCCGAAATCGCCCCGGCGCAGCTGGTCTAAAGCGAATGCTTATCACTGGAGATGTCGTTCGCGACTGGTCTGAAAGATGCGAAATCCCCGCGCTAGTGCCATACGGGGATGATTTGCGACCCATTGCCTTCGATGGGCGGACTGACTGGGGGCGGCACCTGTGGCACCTTCGTGAGGTCCTCGGGTCGACCACTGGGTTCGATGGCGTCACCCGAGCTGAGGCGGGTGAAGATTGGTGGACGTGGTACCGATGGGTGCCTGAACGGTACAAGAATCCGCTATCCATCACATATGGAGAGGTGGCAACGCATAACCACTTCGTGCTGGATCGAGGTGGGAAGGTGTTCAAGCAGACGGCGCCAGTGATTAAGTTGCCTGGCGCGGCTGATGAGAGTGACCATCTGCGGATCTTGGCACTTTTGAATTCATCGACCGCGTGCTTCTGGCTGAAGCAGGTGAGTCACGATAAAGGGATTCGCGGAGAGGGAGGTGGGTTTACTAGTAGTGAATGGGAGCGTTTTTATCAATTCGGCTCCTCTAAGCTGCAAAAGTTTCCAGTTCCAGCAACTCAGCCTCTCGAGCTATCCCGTGAAATCGACGCACTTGCTCAGAGGTTGGCCCAGTATGAGCCCTCTGCTGTGGCTTATTCCTGCGCTCCCAACCGCACGGTCCTTGATGGCGCCGCCGAGGCGCAAGGCCGTATCCGAGCGCGAATGATTCTTCTTCAGGAGGAGCTGGATTGGGCCGTCTATGCAGCCTATGGGTTGCTCACCCGAAGAGAGGTAGAGGCGGCCACTTTGCTTAGTCACCCAGCCGATTTGTCCGATGATGAGGTGCCGCAGCTCGAATTGGGTCAAAGGGCCTTTGAAATCGTGCTGAAACGCGAGGTCGATGCGGAAGGGCCTAGCAGCGCGTGGTTCGAGCGGCACCGGTCGCTGAGTACGGCTGTTTCCGACATCCCTGCCGACTGGCCGAGTGGCTACAAGGATGTAGTGCAGGCTCGGCTCGACCTCATCGCCTCCAACAAGGACATTCGGCTCCTCGAACGTCCCGAGTACAAGCGCCGTTGGTCCGTCGAGGAGTGGAGCAAGCGAGAGGCTGCCGCGCTCAGCGCATGGCTGCTGGACGCTGCCGAGAAAGAGGAGTTGTGGTTCGGTGAGCGGGGTGACTACACCTCTCCTCGCACCCTCACCGTCTACCAGCTCGCCGACGCCCTGCGTCACGACGAGGACGTGCAATCCGTTGCCGCACTCTACGCCGCTGATCACCTCAAGAAGCCCGAGGCGTCCCTCGCTACCGTGCTCCAGGCCGTCATCGAGAACGAGCACGTCCCCTACCTCGCCGCCCTCCGCTACAAGGAGTCCGGCCTGCGCAAGCGAGCCCAGTGGGAGCGGGTCTGGGACCAGCAGCGCGAGGAGGACCGTACCGGCGAGCGGCTCGACATCAAGGTTCCGCCGAAGTACAGCGGGGCCGATTTCCTCCGGCACTCCTACTGGTCCAACCGCGGCAAGCTCGACGTGCCGAAGGAGCGGTTCATCTCCTATCCCGGTGCCTCCACCGACAGCGACCCCTCCCTGCTGCTGGGCTGGGCCGGCTGGAACCATCGGGATCAGGCCGAGGCCCTCGTCAACCTCATCAGCGACCGTGCCGAGCAGGACGGCTGGAAGCGGGAGGATCCCAGGTTCGTGCCGCTGCTGGCCGGGCTGCTGGAGATCATGCCCTGGGTCCGCCAGTGGTACGACGAGTACGACGAGGAGTGGGGCGACAACCCCGCCCGCGAGTTCCAGACCGCGCTGAACAAGGGCTGCGCCGACCGGCATCTCTCTGAGCCCGACCTCCGTGACTGGCGTCCCGAGAAGGGGCGAGGCGGCCGTAGGAAGGCCGCTCAGTAGCGACACGGCGAGGGCAACAGGGCGGGATCGTCACTCGGCGTTCCCGGCCTCGGTTTCGGATGCCCTGGTCGGCAGTTGCTCCACAACGAAAGAGCCCTTGCCGCGCACGGTGACGATGAGGCCTCGCTCGCGGAGTTCCTGCGCGGTTCGTCGCGCAGTGAGCCGCGCGACGCCGTACTCGTCGGCGAGATGGTTCTCCGAGGGGATGGGCCTGTCCGGGGCCAGTTCCCCTGACTCGATCTTCTTGGCGATGACGTCGGCCAGCTGAACATAGAGCGGCCTCGCGCTCATTGGGTCCAGGGCGGGCGGTTGTTCTGTATCGCTCATATACCCAAGGTAGGCATGTACTGATGTCCCCGTTCGAGTGAATCCCTCTGTACTTGTATGCAGAGGGCTACACCTGAAAGTAGCTTCTGTGGTGTAAGCCCGGACCGAGTGCAGAGGGAGGCCTCAGTCGACGGTCTCTCCTTCGTTTCCGGAGTTGCCGGAGGCTGGCTCCTTCGCGCACACGAAGGTCCCTTTGACAGGAACAGTGATGAGTAGCCCTTGATCCCGCAGGTCACGGATGGCCCGGCGGACGGTGTTGACCGCCACGCCGTACTCCTCCGCGAGGTCTCGCTCGCCGGCGAGACGTGCGCCCACGGGAAGCCGCCCCGTCCGAATCTGCTCGGAGATGTGGTGCACCACTTGCAGGTACACATACACGTGACTCGTTGGGTCGGGTCGCCATTCTCGCTGATCGGCCATAACCGCACGCTAAAACGCTGACCAGCAGACAGCCACGTACGAGTGCAACCGTCTGCTACCTATTGCATGCAGGCGCTACCTAGTGCAGTGTACTCACGAAAAACAACGAAAGACCCCGGCGAGGTGGCTAGACCTCCCGGGGCACGGCCAACGCTTCGAAGGAGCGTCAACATGCCCAACCTTATCCGCCGCATCGCCCACTGGCTCACCCTTCTCCTCGGCCCCGGTACCGGAACCCACCGAGCAGGCGCCCCCCGCCACCGAGCCCCGCGCCCCACCCACCGCACCCCACAAACCGCCGCCCCCGCGCGCCTCCCCCTCCACCACTCCCCTTATTGCCGTCACCTCCCCCTCGACGGCGCCGCCTCCCGCCTGGTCCGCCCCTACCTCGCCGCCCACGAACACGCGCAGGAGCAGGAGCGCCGACGGCATCGCCGACTCGCCCTCGTCCTCGCCGCCGACTTCGGGGTCGACCTCGACCAGCACATCGTCGGCGCCGAGCAGCGGACGGTGGCCGCGTGAGGTATCAGGCCGCCCCTCTCCGCCTTCTCCCGTGGCTGTCACCGGAAGGCAAGTCCTGCTACCTCGCCCCCGGCAGCAACGGCGGGATCATCACCCGCCTCGCCGACGAGACGGAGGCCCGGCAGCTCGCCGAAGGGCTGGATGTGTGCAGTTCGGCCCGCCGCGTGCTGGACGATCCGCTCACCCCGAACGCCGAGGTCCGCTACACCGCGATCCGGCTCACCGAATGCCTCGCCGACGCCCTGAGGGTCGCGGAGTCCCGAGGCCGACGCCTGGCCGACGACGGCACCGACGACCCTGGTGACGAACCCACCCCCGAGGCCGGCAACAGCGCCGCTGACCGTGACTCGGGAGCACGCCGATGACCGCTCACATCGCAGAACCCACGCCGGGCGTCCCGCCCATGCCCGAGCGGAACCCGAAGGCGCTTCGCGCTGCCATCGCCCAGCACGCTCCCCAGCTGCTGCCCGACTTCGACGAGCACTGGAAACGGGCGATCGCCGACACCTTCGACGTCGGGCCGCTTCCCGCGTTCATGGCCCGCTGGTGGGGTGAGTACGCGATCGCCCGTGATCCGGAGCTGGACGCGCACATGGCAGATCTCCACCACCGCGCGGCGGAGTCCACCGACCTCGCCGAGGCCAAGGGCCTTCTCGAAGAGGCGTCGGAGATCCGCCACAAGGTGCGGAAGACGGAGCCCGGCGCGTGACCGGGCTTCCGATGCCCCATCGGAAGCCCCTCGACCGACCACGCGGGACGGCATCCGGCCCCGGCGGGCAGTCACCCCCGGTCCCGCACACCCCCCGCCCCCGCCCCGCCGAGCTGGCAGGATGGAGGGGTTGTGTGCGGGGCCCGGGTGACCGCTGGGCCGCGCCGGGCAGCCGGCCGGGTGGCGGTCGGGTGGGACGTGGGAAGCAGGGGCGGCAGATGGCCAGGGGCGGCGGAAATGTCGTACTGAAGGACGTTCTCGACATCAAGGAGGACGCCCACGCCGGCGACTTCAAGATCGAGCTGTCCCGAGGGTTCGGCGACGACTCGGCCGGTTCCGTCGCGGACTACGTCGTCACGGAGCAGTTGGCGAAGGAGTTCGACAAGGCGCTGAGGCTGGTTCGCGGCGCCGTCCGGAAGAACAGCTCGTACGCCGCCTACCTGCACGGATCCTTCGGCTCCGGTAAGAGCCACTTCCTGACCGTGCTGCACGCCGTGCTGAACGGCGAGCCGTCCGTCCAGGGCAAGCCCCGGCTGCGCGAGGTCGTCGCGGAGCACCGCGAGTGGCTCGGCGGCCGGAAGTTCCTCATGGTGCCGTACCACCTGATCGGCGCCGACAACCTGGAGTCCGCCCTGCTCGGCGGCTACGTCAAGACCGTACGGGCGCTGCCCGGCAACGTGCCCGTGCCGACTGTGTACAAGTCGGACGCGCTGCTGGCCGACGCCCGCGCGCTGCGCGAGTCCGTTGGTGACGAGGCCTTCATCCGGCTCCTGGGCGACGCGGCCACCGCCGGGCCCCAGGCGGCCGGGGACGGCCTGGCCCCCATCGGTAGCGCGTCCGCCGTCGCAGGAGACCTCGCGCCCATCGGGTCCGGAACCGCCGCCCCCTGGACCGGCGACCAGCTCAACGCCGCCTTCGCCGCGCCCGCCGGGGACAAGGGGCGGGAGCGGCTGGTGTCCGCCCTGGTCAACGGGCCCATGAAGTCGTACGCCGGTGGCGTCGGCGGGTTCCTGTCGCTCGACGACGGGCTCAGCGTGATCAGCAAGCACGCCCGCTCCATCGGGTACGACGGCGTGGTGCTGTTCCTGGACGAGCTGATCCTCTGGCTCCAGGCCCGAATGCGGGAGCGGACCTGGGTCAACGAGGAGATCCAGAAGCTCGTCAAGCTGATCGAGTCGGACAACCCCGACCGGCCCGTCCCGATCGTCTCCTTCATCTCCCGCCAGCGTGACCTGTCCCAGCTCGTCGGCAAGGACATCCTCGGCTC
Source organism: Streptomyces sp. NPDC056296 (assembly GCF_042268605.1). Classification (NCBI taxonomy): domain Bacteria; kingdom Bacillati; phylum Actinomycetota; class Actinomycetes; order Kitasatosporales; family Streptomycetaceae; genus Streptomyces; species Streptomyces sp. NPDC056296. The sequence goes on from NZ_JBHJRX010000036.1 coordinate 78,248, forward strand.
CGACGTGCAGAACATGGAGCAGGCGCTGGAGTACCTGAAAGAGCGCTTCACGATCATCAACCTGGAGGACCGCAACCTCCCGGAGATCATCAAGGAGCGGGTGCTCAAGCCCAAGGCGGGGCAGGAGGACGTCCTGGAGGCGGCCTTCCGGGGCGTCGACAAGTCGAACCAGCAGGTCAAGGACGTCCTGCTGGACGACAAGGGCGTCACGCACGCCGACTGGGACGACTTCCGCGCCGTTTATCCCCTCTCGCCCGCCCTGCTGAACGTGCTCGTCGCGCTGTCCGGCGCGCTCCAGCGCGAGCGCAGCGGTCTCAAGCTCGTCCAGCAGCTGCTGGAGCGGAACGCCGACGCGCAGCTCGGCGGGCTCATCCCGCTCGGCGACCTGTGGGACGTGCTGGTCGACGAGACCGGTGCCGCCTTCACCGACCAGCTCGCACACGAGGCCGAGGCGGCGAAGAAGTTCCACGCCAAGGCGCGTCAGTTCCTGCTGGCGAAGTACGGGCGCCCCGACCACAAGGACTTCCTCGCCGACGACCGCTTCGTCAAGACCCTGCTGCTCGCCGCCCTCGCCCCGGAGGTCCCCGCGTTGCGCAGGCTCACCGGTACTCGGCTCGCCGCCCTCAACCACGGCTCCGTGCACTCGCGGACCGTTCCCGTGGGCCACAAGGTGCTGGAGCGGATGGCCGCGCTCCAGGGCGAGTTCATCACCGAGGTGCGCACCGAGGGCGACACCGACCCCGTCTTCTCGCTGCACCTGTCCGACCTGGACATCGAGCCGCTGCTCAACACGGTGGCCGGTGAGGACAAGGACGGTGTGCGCCGGGTGTGGGTGCGCGACCGGCTGTGGGAACTGTTCGGCGTCAAGCAGGGCGAGCTGCTCGACCAGAAGGACATCGTCTGGCGCGGCACCAAGCGCACCGTGGAGTTCGTCTTCGGCAACGTCTGCGACTCCGGGAAGCTCGCCGACGAGCAGTTCGCCCCGGGCACCGGCGGCAACATCCGGTTCGTCGTCGACTACCCCTTCGACGAGGACAACGACCGCACGCCGTCGTACGACTACCAGCGGGTCAAGGAGCTCCAGCAGAACGACGTGGAAGAACCCACCCTCGTCTGGCTGGCCGATTTCTTCTCCGAGCAGCGCAAGGCCCAACTCGGCCGCCTGATGCGGATCAGCTTCCTCCTGGAACGCAACCGCCTCGACGAGTTCACCCGCAACTACGCGCCCGACGACCGCGCCAAGATCCGGCGGCAGCTCGAGATGGGCCGCGACAACCTCACCAACACCCTCGTGGACTCCCTCGGCGAGGTGTACGGCATCTCCCACCCCCGGGAGGACACCAAGGGCGCCGAGGTGGTGGGCGGCCGGCACGTGCTGTCGCTGCTGCCCGCGTTCGCGCGGCCCGAGCCCGAGGGCGGCAAGACCTTTGCCGACAACGTCCTCCACCTCGCCGACGGTGTGTTCGGTGCCCTGTACGACAAGCACCCCGACTTCGGCCCCGACCCACGCAGCGGACAGCGCCGGGCCGTCACCGTGGGCGAGCTGCGGACCACCCTGGAGTGGATCACGCGGGCCATGGACGAGGAGGGCCGCGTCGAGGTCGACAACGGCCACCTCGCCACCGTCAAGCGCATCGTGGAGCCCCTGGAGATCGGTACCGTCCACGACGGGCCGCTGGTGCTGCGCGGGGAGTGGCGCACCCGGATCAACCAGGCCGCGGCCAAGCACGGCGAGCGCGAGCTGCTCAAGGTCGAGGACATCCGGCGCTGGCTCGCCGAGGACCTCGGGTACACCGGCCTCGACCGGCAGACCGAGAACCTGATCATCGCCGTGTACGCACTGCTCGACGACCGCGCCTGGGTGTTCCACTCGGGCCCGGAGACCGCCGCACCCGACCTGACGTCGATCGCTCCCGGCTGGGCCCTGCGCGCCCAGCCGCTGCCCGACAAGGACGTGTACGAGGCGGCCCGGGACCAGGCCGCCCGCCTGTTCGGCGTGCCCGCCAAGCCGAACCCGTACGCCCGCCACGTCAACAAGCTCGCCGAGGACGTGCGCGTCCGCGCCGGGAGGTTCGAGGACGACGTGATCGCCGTACGCGCCACCCTGGAGCGGCACGCGGCACTGCTCGGCCTCGACGGCCCCGACCCGGCCCCGCGCACGATCGTCCTGCGGGAGGCAGCCGGGCTGCTCGCACGGCTCACTCGGCACGCCACCGACGCCACCGCGCTGGTCGCGGAACTCGCCGGACTCTCCTACGAGACACCCGCCCGTGAGCTGGCCCAGGCCATGGAGAGCGCGGCGGAAGTCCTGGCTGCCCTGGACGGCACGGACTGGCGGCTGCTGAAGAGCGTCCGCGAGCTGACCGGCCGCGACGACAGCGTCGGCGACCGCGCGAGCCGGCTTCTCGCCCAGCTCACCGAGGCCGGCCGCGCCTCGGAGTACGAGCGGTCGCTGGTGCCGGTACTGGGCGGCGTACGGGAGACAGCGATGGCCGTCGTCGATGCCGCGCTGCGGGTCGAGCGGACCGTTCCGGTCACCCCGGAGCCGCCCGCGCCGGGGCCCGAGCAGGTGTCCCTGACCCAGCACGGGAATCCGGCCGTGCCCTCGCAGCCCGTCCTGCCGAGGCCCGCCGACGGGGAGCCGTCCGGAGCGGCGCCGACCGGAGCCTCCCTGCCGCCCGGTACGTCCGCCGGGGGCGTCCGGCGGGTCATCGGTGCGGGGACCAGTGGCCTGGAGACCCTCATGACCGAGCTGACCGCCGTACGGCAGGAGATCGAGGAGTTCCGGGCCGGGCATCCGGACGCCGAGGTGGAAATCATCTGGCGCCGGGCCGACGGCACGGACAGCACCGGCCGGGACTCCGGCGGCGCCGATACCGGAGGTACTCGTTGACGACCACGCGTCCCGTCGTCGGCCGACGCGCGATCGAGGTCCTGCTGCAGGCCGAACTGCCCAAGGCCGTGGACCGACGTCTCGTGCTGGTCGACGCCGCCTACGAGTTCCGCGGCCAGGAGACCGAGTTCGGTCTGCGCATCGACGGCAGGACCCACTGGGTGCGGGTCAGTGACCAGGACTCCGTGCTCGGTATCACCGACGCCTGGCAGCGCCACCGCGCCGAGGCCGAGCCGGACCGCGCCGACGTCCTCGTCGTCACCGGGCAGGTCCCCGCCGACCAGCTCGGCTGGGACCTGCGGGCGCACGCCGTACGTCACCACCCCCTGGCCGTCGACCGCGCCGACATCGTCAAGCAGCTCTTCGGCGCCGCCGACCTGGACACCCGCATGGCCGGGGAACGCTGGCTCCTCGACGCCCTCCTTGAGGCCGAGCCGGTCGACGGCTGGCCACGCGTCGGCGCGGTCCTCACCCGCGACCGCGCGGTGCGGGCCCTGATCGCCGCACGGCTCGGGATCGGTGACACCGTCTCCGAAACTCTCGACCTCGACGCCGACACCCTGTTCGTGTGGTCCCGGAACGTTACCGGGCCGGCACGCTACGCCGCGCTGTCCGCGGCCGAGCGGGACGGAATCGGCGCATGGCTCGCCATGACAGTGGGGTTCGCCGCTCCGACCTTGCTGGCTCTCGCCGCCGACGGGCGGGGCACGGACGCCCTGCCGCTGGGCGCCCTCGCCTCCGCCGCGCTGTCCTCCACCGCGGCAGAGGCCGCCGGGTTCGCCCTCGGTACGCTCTTCGGCTCGGCGCTGGCCTCCTTCGACGCCCTGCGGCCCTTCGCCAACGCCGCGACCGGCGTCCTCAGCCGCTGGATCGCCCAGGCCGAGGGCAGCGGGCCACAGCGCGGCGCGGCCCGCGACCGCGTCCTCGACGTCCTCGACCACGCCGACCGGCTCGCCGCCGATGCCCGACTCAGCCCTTTGATCGGCGCCGACCGGTTGCTCCCCTCCGGGTACCGGGCGCGGCTGCGCGCTCTGGCCGCCATCCTCGACGGACCCGCGGCGCCCGCTGAAGCCGCCCTGCGGGAACTGACCGAGCACCAGCTGAGCGGGCTGTACGCGGAGTCCACGGAGACCGCCCGCACCGCGGTACGGCTCGTGCGCTGGATGCGGGCGCCCCTGCCGGAAGTGGAGTCGGTGGCCCAGGGCGTGCGCACCCACCTGGCTTCGTCCGGCTGGGCCGACCTGGCCGTGGGCGTCCTCGCCGAAGGGGAGAGCTCCCGGGACCCGGCCGTCGCCGACGCCTACCAGCGGCTGATAGGAGCCGTACGCGCCCGCCGCGCCGGACTCGACGAGGCGTTCGCCCGCAAGCTCACCCGGTGGGCCGAAACCGCCTGCCAGCAGGCACCGGGCGGCGCCCTGCTGATCGAGGACGTTCTCGCCCAGGCGGCGGCGCCCCTCGCCCGCGACGGCGGCCGGCCCCTGATCCTCGTCCTGGACGGCATGAGCGCCGATGTCGCCGTCCAGCTCGCCGGGGAGCTGGACCGGCGCGTGTGGACCGAGGTGGTGCCCAAGCCCCGTGAGGGAGCCCGGCCTGCCCGGCAGGCCGCCGTGTCCATGCTGCCGTCCGTCACCCGGCCCAGCCGCACCTCCCTGCTGTGCGGGCAGCCGGCCGAGGGCGGACAGGACAGGGAACGCAGCGGATTCACCACCTTCTGGAAGAAGCGCCACCGGGGCGCCCACCTCTTCCACAAGGGCGGCTTCGAAGGCCCGCCCGGTCACCGGCTGGCACCGGAACTGCTCCAGGCGCTCGCCACCGACGACATCGTCGCCGTCGTCGTCAACACCATCGACGAGGCGCTGGACGACGGCCGGGAGGGCGCCCGGGGACGCTGGTCGATCGGCGACATCGCCAAACTGCCCGACCTGCTGAACGCCGCCCGCGACTACGGCAGGCCCGTCCTGCTCGTCTCCGACCACGGCCACGTCCTCGACCGCACCCCGCGCGGGCGGCAGCAGCCCTCCGCAGAGGGAGTCGAAGGCGCCCGCTGGCGCACCGGTACGCCGGGCGACGGCGAGATCACGGTGTCCGGGCCACGGGTGCGTACGCCTGGCGGCCGGGCCGTCCTGCCCTGGCGCGAGGACCTCCGTTACACCGCCCGCCAGGCCGGATACCACGGCGGAGCCTCCCTGGCAGAAGTCACCGTTCCCGTGATCACTCTCGTACCGTCCGCCGACCAGATCCCGGCCGGATGGACGCTGCTGCCCATCGAGGACATCGCTCCCGGCTGGTGGCGAGGCAGCGACGAACACCCGCCCGCCGCATCCGTGTCTGACACCCGGACCCCCGCGGGCGGGACACGCCGACAGAAGCTGGAGCCGCAGAGCGAGGGCATCTTCGAGGTGCCGGGTCAGGGTTCGCTCGGGGAACGGACCGTGCGGTCGGATCCCTACAAGGCTCAGCGCGAGTTCGTACGGCTCGCCCCGGCGGACAAGGCCGTCGCCGCCGTACTCGACGCACTGCTCACGGCGGGCGGGAAACTGTCGCCCGGAGCGGTGGCGGCTGCGGCACAGGCGGCCACGGGCAAGTCACAGCGCAACCCCGAGCGATTCGCCACCGTGCTGGAACGCCTCCTCAACATCGACGGTTACCCCGTGCTCCAGCTCATCGAGTCCGGACGCACCGTCCAGCTCGACAAGGCGCTGCTCGTGCAGCAGTTCCTGGGAGAACCGGCATGAGCGGCGGGCCCGCACCCGGAACGGACATCAGCCTCGTCCGCAGGCGCGACGTGATCGACGCCCTGCGGCGGGGCACCGTGCCCCAGGCCGGTCTCGGCCTGTTCGCCGTCGGCCTGGAGCGCTTCGAGACCGCCCTCGACGACGACCTCGCCATCGTCGCCCGCGGTGGCTCCGCCTTCCACGCGCTGCGCGGCGAGTACGGCTCCGGCAAGACGTTCTTCGCGCGCTGGCTCGCCGAACGGGCCAAGCGGCAGGGGCTCGCCGTGAGCGAGGTGCAGATCTCCGAGACCGAGACGCCGCTGCACCGCCTGGAGACCGTCTACCGTCGGCTCGGCGAGCGTCTCACCACGGTGACCCACCCGCCGTCCGCGCTCCGGGCCGTGGTCGACTCATGGTTCTACGCACTCGAGGAGGAGGTCCTCGACGGCGGTGAGGCCGCCGAGGACGACGAGGAGGCGCTGGCCGAGGCGGTCGACGCGCTGCTGGAACGCCGGCTCACCGACGTGGCCCGCACCACCCCGGCCTTCTCCGCGGCCCTGCGCGGCTACCGGCGGGCCGTGGCGGCCGGGGACGGTGCGGGCGCGGAGGCGCTGATCGCCTGGCTCGGCGGGCAGCGCTCCGTGGCGGCGTCCGCGAAGCGCGCCGCCGGCGTCCGGGGCGACCTCGACCACTTCGCCGCTCTCGGCTTCCTCCAAGGTCTGCTCACCGTGCTGCGGGACTGCGGGCACCCCGGGCTGCTCCTCGTCCTCGACGAGGTCGAGACCCTCCAGCGGGTGCGCAGCGACGTGCGCGAGAAGTCCCTGAACGCGCTGCGGCAGCTCCTCGACGAGATCGACGCGGGCCGCTTCCCCGGACTGTTCCTCGTCATCACCGGCACACCGGCCTTCTACGACGGTCAGCAGGGCGCGCAGCGCCTGGCGCCGCTCGCCCAGCGACTGGCCACCGACTTCACCACCGACCCGCGGTTCGACTCACCGCGGGCCGTGCAGCTGCGCCTGCCCGGCTTCGACCTGACCTCCCTCGGCGAGCTGGGCCGCAAGGTACGGGACCTGTACGCGGGGGCCGCCCGCCATCCCGAACGGCTCACCGAGCGGGCCGACGACGCCTACCTCGACGAACTGGCGCGCGCGGTCACCGGATCGCTCGGTGGCAAGGTCGGCGTCGCGCCGCGGCTCTACCTGCGCAAGCTCGTCGCCGACATCCTGGACCGCGTGGACGAGTTCGCCGACTTCGACCCGCGCGCCCACTACGCGCTCACCGTCAACACTGAGGAGCTGACGGAGACCGAACGGAACGCGGCCGTGAGTGCCGCGGAGATCGCCCTGGACCTGGACCCGTGATGAGCGACACCGGCGCAGGCGAACACCCGCACGCGGGAGAGGAGCTCGCCGACGTCTTCGACCTGCTCGACCCGGTCCTTGGCCACCACATCGTCAACTCGCTGGGCTGGCGTTCCCTGCGTCCCCTCCAGGAGGCGGCGATCGAACCGCTCCTCGGCGGCGAGGACGCGCTGCTGCTCGCCCCCACGGCCGGCGGCAAGACCGAGGCCGCCGCCTTTCCGCTCCTGACCCGCATGGGCCGGCACGGCTGGAAGGGCACCAGCGTCCTGTACGTCTGCCCGCTCAAGGCCCTGCTCAACAATCTTCACCCCCGGCTGAGGACCTACACCGAGTGGCTGGGTCGCACCGCCGAGCTGTGGCACGGCGACATCACGACGCCGCGCCGCCGCCGCATCCTCACGCAACGTCCCGACATCCTCCTCACCACGCCGGAATCCCTGGAGTCCATGCTGGTGAGCACACACGTCGATCATCGCGCCTTCTTCTCGGGACTGCACACAGTCGTGGTCGACGAGGTGCACGCCTTCGCGGGCGACGACCGGGGCTGGCACCTGCTCGCCGTACTCGAACGCCTGAGCCGTACGGTCGGACGCCCGCTCCAGCGCGTCGGCCTCTCGGCCACCATCGGCAACCCGCAGGAGCTGTTGAGCTGGCTCCAGGGCTCGGGACGGGGGCGAAGGCCCGCCCGTGTCGTGGCCCCGCATCTGGACGGGCACTCCGACTCCCGCCAGGCAGTTTCCCCTCCGTCACCGCCGCCACCTCCCGGGAGCATCGAGCTGGACCACGTCGGTTCGGTCGCGAACGCCGCGACCGTCATCGCGGCCCTGCACCGGGGCGAGAAGCGCCTGGTCTTCTGCGAAACGCGCCGTACGGTCGAGGAACTGGGCGAACGGCTCCGTGCGAAGGGCGTCACCACCTTCCTCTCCCACGCCTCGCTCGCCGTCGACGAACGACGACGTGCCGAGGCCGCCTTCGCGGAGGAACGGGACTGCGTGATCGTGTCCACCAGCACCCTGGAACTCGGGATCGACGTGGGAGACCTGGACCGTGTCATCCAGCTCGACGCACCCTCTTCTGTCGCCTCCTTCCTGCAACGCCTCGGCCGCACCGGCCGACGCCCCGGCACGACACGCAACTGCCTCTTCCTGGCCCTGGACGGTGAAGGGCTGCTCTCCGCCGCGGCACTGCTGCTCCAGTGGTCCCGCGGATGGGTGGAGCCGGTCGTCGCCTCTCCCGAGCCACGCCACCTGGTCGCCCAGCAACTCCTGGCGCTCTGCCTGCAGGAACAGCGGGTCGGAGAGAACCTGTGGCAGGAATGGTGGAACGGCATGGGGCCCTTCGGGTCGGGCGCCGCACCCGTCGTACGTCACCTCGTGGAGCAGGGGTACCTCGACGAGGACGGCGGACTGCTGTTCGTCGGACCGGAAGCGGAACGCCGCTACGGCTACCGGCACTTCATGGACCTGACAGCGGTTTTCACGGCCCCACCCGAGTTCACCGTGTTCCACGGCCGCACCGAGATCGGACGCACCGACCCGGATCTGCTCACCGAGCACGTCGAGGGCCCACGCAAGCTGCTGCTCGCGGGGCGCAACTGGCTGGTCACCTACATCGACTGGAACCGCAGGCGCTGCTTCGTGGAACCGGCCGACGAGGGCGGACGCGCGCGGTGGAGCGGATTCGCGACCGTCCGCGTCCGTTCCTTCCACCTCGCCCGTGCCGCCCGCGACGTCCTGCTCGGGGAGGACCCGCCGGTCCGGCTGACGCCCCGCGCGGCCACCAGACTCGCCGAGGCCCGCGACAGGCACCTGCACACCGTCCACCCCGGCGGAACTCTCGTCACCCGACACACCGACGGCGACATCCGCTGGTGGACCTGGGCGGGCCACCGGGCCAACGCCACCCTCGCTGCGTCCCTGTCAGCCGTCGTCGTGCCGCATCGGCGGGCCAACGACCAGTGGGTCCAGCTCCGGGAGGACGTCACCCCCGCAAGCTGGCGTGCTGCCGTCGCCGGAGTCCCCTCGGGGCTGTGCCTGCCCGAGGTGGACGAGCGGGCCGTGCGCGGCCTGAAGTTCGCGGAGGCACTGCCGACCCGGCTCGCGGTGGCGACGCTCGCCGCGCGTACCGCGGACGTGCCCCATGCCGGCGAGGTCCTGGCGGAGCCGGTGCGGTTCGTCCGTCTCACGGGCACCTAGCGGCCCTCGGTCGTCGTTCCCAGTCCATCCGCCCGTCCCACCGGAGTGCTGCCTGATGCCCCTCCCCTACGTCCTCCTCTCCGCCGCCGTCTCCCTCGACGGCTACCTGGACGACACCGGCCCCGACCGGCTCCTGCTCTCCTCCCCGGCCGACTTCGACCGCGTCGACGAGGTGCGGGCGTCCGTCGACGCGATCCTCGTCGGCGCCGGCACGATCCGGGCCGACAACCCGCGGCTGCTGGTGAACTCGGACGAGCGGCGCGCGGCCCGGGTCGCAGCCGGGGAGGCGGAGTACCCGCTGAAGGTCACGGTCAGCGCCACCGGCGAGCTGGACCCGGCGGCGCCGTTCTGGCACACGGGCGGGGAGAAAGTGCTCCTGACCACGGACGACGGCGCCCGGCTGGCCCGCGCGCTGGGGATCGGCGCCGACGTCGTGCCGCTCGGCCCGGCACTCGACTGGCACGCGGGCCTGGAGTACCTGCACGACCGGCGGGGCGTGCGGCGGCTCATGGTCGAGGGCGGCGGGACCGTGCACACCCAGTTGTTGCAGCGGGAACTCGCCGACGAACTCCAGCTCGTTCTCGCGCCGCTGTTCGTGGGGGACCCGGCCGCGCCCCGGCTGTTCGGGCCCGGCGCCTACCAGGGTGGGCGGCTGCGGCTGGTGGAGTCGCGGCGCATCGAGGACGTGGTGCTGAACCGGTACCTGCCCACCGCGCCCGGCTCCGGTGACCGCGTGGCCGCCGCCGACCGGCACTGGCTGGCGCTCGCCTGTGAGCTGGCGGAGCTGTGCCCGCCGTCCGGGACGGCGTTCAGCGTGGGGGCGGTCGTGGTCGCCGCCGACGGGACGGAGCTGGTTCGGGGGCACTCGCGGGAGGGGGGCGACCCTGTCGTGCACGCCGAGGAGGCGGCGCTCGCGAAGGTCGACCGCGCCGATCCGCGGCTCGCGGGCGCCACCGTGTACAGCAGCCTGGAGCCCTGCGCCCGCCGCGCCTCCCGGCCCGCGCCCTGTGCGCGGCTGATCCTCGACGCCGGGGTGCGCCGCGTGGTCACGGCCTGGCGGGAGCCGGACACCTTCGTGCCGGGGGCGGACGGGAGCGGGGTGCTCGCCACCGGGGGCGCCGTCGTCGTCGTACTGCCGGAGTACGAGTGGCGGGCGAAGGCGCCGAACCGCCACCTGGAGGGGTAGCGGGAGGGGTGCGGAGATACGGATGTGCATTCCACCCCCGGGATGACGTACAGTAGAGACACAACGGCGCGGGGTGGAGCAGCTCGGTAGCTCGCTGGGCTCATAACCCAGAGGTCGCAGGTTCAAATCCTGTCCCCGCTACTCAAGGCCGAAGGCCGGAATCCATGAGGATTCCGGCCTTCGGTGTGTTTGCCCCTCGCACATGCTCTGCGTACGCGCCCCTCGCACGCGCCCCGCGACGTCACCCGCTCGGCCCTCACGGCTCGCCCCCCGCCCCCGCTCCGGGAAACCTGGAGGACGGGACGGCAAGCGGCGCGAACGTGCGGGGTGGCGGGAGACGAGTGTGCGGCCAGGTGACGTGGAGGACGAGGGAGCGTACGCCCGGGCCGGCGGCCGGCTCCCCGGCGATCCCGTGCCCGACCCCGGCCTCGGCGACGGGCCGGAGCGCGTGCCGCCGCTCGCGGGGCTGCCGACCGCGGGGCCACCGCCGCGGCGGACCTCGTACGGGCGGACTTTCGTACGCCTGCTCCCCGTGCTGCTGATCGTCGCCGCCGTCCTGTACGACATCTTCACCCCGAGATACTTCACCGCAGGCCCCCTCTACACGGCCGCGCCCCTGGTCGCCGCCCCGATCTACTCACGGCGCGGCACGGCGCTCACCGGTGTCGCGGTGGTCGCCGCCGTCATCGGGCTGCAACTCGGCAAGGGCGTCATCCACTACGTCGACTCCCTCACCGAGCTGATCACCATCGCGACGGTCGCCGTGCTCGCCGTCCTCGTGAACGGCTTCGTCCGTCGCACCGGCGAGCGCCTCGTCTCCGTCCGCGAGATCGCCGAGGCCGCCCAGCGCGCCGTGCTGCCCGAGCCCGCCGAGCGGATCGGCGGTTTCGAGATCGCCGCCTGCTACGAGGCCGCGCAGGCCGACGCCTTCATCGGCGGCGATCTGTACGCGGTGCAGGACAGTGCGCGCGGCATCCGGCTCATCGTCGGGGACGTACGCGGCAAGGGCATGGGCGCGGTGGCCGCCGTCGCCGTCGTGATCGGCGCGTTCCGGGAGGCCGCGGAGCAGGAGGCGACGCTGGAGGCGGTGGCACAGCGACTGGAGCGGGCGCTGGCGCGCGAAGGAACCCGGCGGGACGGACTGGACGCCTTCGAGGGGTTCACCACCGCCGTACTCGCCGAACTCCCGCACGGCGACGGGATCGTACGCATCGTCAACCGCGGCCACCCGCCGCCCCTGCTGCTGTACGCCGACGGCACCCTGCGCCCGCTGCCCGCCCGGGAGTCGGCGCTGCCGCTCGGCATGGGCGAGCTGGGCGTGTGGCCCGACCGCGCGGAGGAGGCCGACTTCCCCGGTGGGTCCACGCTGCTGCTGTACACCGACGGACTGTCGGAAGCGCGGGACGGGCGGGGCGAGTTCTACGAACCGCACGCGCGGCTGGCCGGCCGCGTGTTCCGGCATCCGACGGAGCTGCTCGACATCCTCGCCGAGGACGTGCGCCGGCACTCCGGGGGCGGCATGGCCGACGACATGGCGCTGCTCGCCGTACGACGACCCTGATCGAAACTTGATCAACATCACCGGACGTGACGGACCGACCGCCCTGCGCATAACAACTGACGCACCATCAGAAACTTGTGCCGCGAAGGGGAATACCGAAGCGCGGTCAACTCGCCCGGTTTTCACCGATCGTGAGGCGTACGTCCGGGCCGGATTCGTTAATGATCAAGAGGAACGGCTTGGAATCCGAGCCCCGCGTCTATTAACGTTCGATAACGCAGCGCGGTCGTCCCAGCCGTCACAGAAGGCGGCTCCGTGCGCACGCGCCGAATCCCGCAAGGGAACCGGGGAACCACCACATTGGGGTGAATCGCTCGTACGACGCCGTGGAGACACGGCGGATATACGCGCGTAGGAGACCTTCCTGCTCCGAACCCGTCAGCTAACCCGGTAGGCGAAAGGAAGGAAAGGAGTACGCCCACGTGGCGTCCAACCGGCCTGCCCCCGAGGCCCCGTTCGTGCCCAGCGGGCACGACACCGACACCTTCGGCTACGACGGCTACCGCACCGAAGAGGGCCCCTGGGAGGAGTGGAATCCCACCGCGGACTCCATCCGCCCCGTACGCGGCCGGCACCGCGTCGCCAAGCAGCGCGGCGGGCTCGCCCGCAGCTCCACCGTCCTCGGCGTCGGTGTCATAGCCGCCGTCGGCGCGGGCGGCATGGCCAGCGCGCAGACCGGCAAGCCGCCGGTGTCGATCTCCATGCCGGACCTGCCGAACGTCGGCTCGCTCATCTCCGACGAGGAGAAGCCGGAGCCGGAGGGCTCCGCCACCCCGCTCAGCAGCATCGGCACGGTCGCCGCCGACACCTCCTCCTCGGAGAGCGCCACCGACGCCGGTGAGACGCTGCGGGCCCGGATCATGGCGCAGGCCGAGCAGCAGCAGACCCAGGTCGAGATCAAGGCCGCCGCCGAGGCCGCTGCCGCCGCCGAGAAGAAGGCCGCGGAAGCCGCCGCCAAGGCGGAGAAGGAAGCCGAGGCCAAGGCCGCCGCCGCCAAGAAGAAGGCGGAGGAGGAGGCCGCGAAGAAGGCCGAGGCCGAGCGGCTCGCGAAGCTGGCCAAGCAGTACACGCTGCCGACCTCCTCGTACACGATCTCCTCCAGCTTCGGCCAGGCCGGCGCCTACTGGTCCTCCGGCTACCACACCGGCCTCGACTTCGCCGCCCCCACGGGCACGCTGCTCAAGGCGGTGCACAGCGGCACGATCACGTCGGCCGGCTGGGACGGGTCGTACGGCTACAAGACCGTGCTCACCCTCGATGACGGCACCGAGATCTGGTACGCCCACCAGTCCTCCATCAGCGTCAGCGTCGGCCAGGAGGTCACCACCGGTGACGTCATCGGCCGCGTCGGCGCCACCGGCAACGTCACCGGCGCGCACCTCCACATGGAGGTCCACACCAGCGGAGGCGGCGGTATCGACCCGATGGCGTGGCTGCAGAGCAAGGGCCTCACCCCCTGAGTCCCGCCGCGCGCGGCGCCGTTCTCTCCGGTCCCCGGCGGTCCTGACGACGACCCCCCGACGTCAGGGCTGCCGGTTTGCGGGATCTTTGCCCCGCTTCCGGAATCGCCGGATCCGGTGCGTTCGTTGACGCAGGACATGACTTCTCTGCGCAAGCTCGGCTCCTCCGACCTGGAGGTCTTCCCCCTCGCCCTCGGCGGCAACGTCTTCGGCTGGACCGCCGACCAGGGCACTTCCTTCGCCGTCCTCGACGCCTACACGGCGGCGGGCGGCAACTTCCTCGACACCGCCGACTCCTACTCCGCGTGGGTCGACGGCAACAGCGGCGGCGAGTCCGAGACCGTCATCGGCGAGTGGCTCGCCTCCCGCGGCAACCGCGGTGACGTCGTCCTCGCCACCAAGGTCAGCCAGCACCCCGAGTACCCGGGCCTGAGCGCCGCGAACATCAAGGCCGCCGCCGACGCCTCGCTGCGCCGCCTGGGCACCGACCACATCGACCTCTACTACACGCACTTCGACAAGCCCGAGGTGCCGGTGGAGGAGATCATCGGCGCGCTCGACGAGCTGGTGAAGGCGGGCAAGGTCCGGCACATCGCCGCCTCCAACATCTCCGCCGAGCGGCTCGCGGAGTCCCTGGCCTTCTCCGACCGTGAGGGCCTCGCCCGGTACGTGGCCCTCCAGCCCCACTACAACCTCGTCTCGCGCGACACCTACGAGGGCGAGTCGCGCGACCTCGCGGAGCAGGCGGGCCTGGCCGCCGTGCCGTACTACGCCCTCGCGTCCGGCTTCCTCACGGGCAAGTACCGGCCCGGCGCGGCCGTCGACAGTCCGCGGGCGGGCGGTGCGGCGAAGCACCTGGAGACCGAGCGCGGCCGGCGGGTCCTCGCCGCCCTGGACGAGATCGCCGAGGCCCATGACGCCCCCGTCGCCACGGTCGCCCTGGCCTGGCTGGCCGCGCAGCCGACGGTGGCCGCGCCGATCGCGTCCGCGCGCACGGTGGAGCAGCTGCCGGCGCTGCTGGGGGTGGCGGAACTGAGCCTGACGGAGGGCGAGGCCGGGAGGCTGACGGAGGCGTCGGCCTGAGACCGGGTGCCGCCGTTACGGCCGGTAGTGGCTGGGCGGGGAGTACGGGTGGTACGGGGTGTACGCGGCCGGTGCGGGGTACGGCGTCGGGGCCGCCGCCGGGGCCGCCGCCGGGTGGCCGGGCCCGTACGCCGACCCGTACGCCGACCCGTACGCCGCGCCGTACGGATGCGGCCAGGTCCGCGCGGCCATCGGTGCGGGCGGCGCCGTGGCCCGGGCCGCGTAGTCCAGTGCCGGACGCGCCACCTCGCGCCGGTGCCACAGGGCGTCCAGCAGTTCCCGCTCCCGTACGGCGAAGTCGGTGCCCGCCCTGCCCCGGCGCCCGCGCTGTCGCAGGAACGCCAGCGAGGTCGCGTACGCCTCGTACTGCGCCACCGTCCGCGCCGCCTCCTTCCCGGCGTGCCGGGAGGCGTGCCGGCGGGCGATGCGGCGGGCCCGCATCGAGCCGAGCGCGTACGGCTCGGTCGGCGCCAGCCATCCGGCCATGACGTACACGGGGAGTTCGGCGCGTACGGTGCCCAGTTCGCGCTGCCGGGTCCAGATCACCAGCCAGGTCAGCAGGCCGAAGGACGGCACCATGAAGGCCCCGTACACGGCGAAGAAGCCGTACTCGCCGAAGGCCGCCGAGCCGTTCCACAGCGCGTGCACGCCCATCGCCAGCAGCAGGCCGGCCAGGGGGAGCAGGGCGCGGCGCAGGCGGTGGCGGCCCGCGGAGAGCGCGGCGAGGCCGAAACCGATGCCGGTGAGCACGGTGAAGAGCGGGTGGGCGAAGGGCGACATGACGATGCGGACGAAGAAGGTCGCCGCGGTGACGGAGGCGATGCCGCTGTCACCGGTGAGCTGGTCGGTGCCGAAGGCGTTGCCCAGGTAGAGGATGTTCTCGGTGAAGGCGAAGCCGGTCGCGGTGACGCCCGCTATGACGACGCCGTCGACGATGCCGGTGAAGTCCCGCCTGCGGAAGAGGAAGACCAGGAGGACGGCGGCGGCCTTGGCGGACTCCTCGACCACCGGGGCTATGACCGTGGCACCCAGGGTGTCCGCGCCGGCCGGGTCGGCGGTGGCCGTCGCTATCCATCTCGTCGCGAAGCTGTTGGCGACGATCGCTATCAGCGCCGCCGCGCAGGCTCCCCAGGCGAAGCAGAACAGCAGGTTCCGCCACGGCCCGGGCTCCACCCGGTCCAGCCAGCGGAACGCGGCCATGAGCAACGGCACGGGCAGGACCGCGAGGCCGAGCCCCACCAGGAACCCCTGTGTGCCGGTCTGTTCGCGCACCAGGGCCAGGATCACCAGGCCGGAGAGCGCGAGCAGGGTGATCAGCGCGCCGTAACGCACCCAGGGGCGCTGCCACCAGTGCGGATGCGTATGCGTCCGCGTCGGCGGACGCGTCGGATACGGGGGACAGGTGGCCACGGCATGGACCCTAACCGGTGGGGGGCTGCTCCTTGTGCTGATCGCGGTGCTGATCGCCTTGCGATGCGGAGTGCGATACGGGGTGCTGTACGCGGCGGAAGAGCAAGTCGTTCACCACATGGCCCTTGTCCAGTCCCTGGCCCTCGAAACGGGTCTGCGGCCGGTGGGCGGGACGCGGCGCGAAACCGCCGCCCCGCACGGTGTTCTCGAAGTCGGGGTGCGCGGTGAGGACGTCGAGCATCTGCTCGGCGTACGGCTCCCAGTCCGTGGCGCAGTGCACGACCGCCCCCGGCGCGAGACGGGTCGCGGCCAGGTCCAGGAACTCCGGCTGGATCAGGCGCCGCTTGTGGTGCCGCTTCTTGGGCCAGGGGTCGGGGAAGTAGACGCGCAGTCCGGCGAGGGAGTCGGGGGCGAGCATCTCGCGCAGGAGGATGATCGCGTCGCCGTTGGCCACCCGGATGTTGGACAGGCCGTCCTGCTCCGCGAGACCCAGCAGGTTGCCCTGGCCGGGGGTGTGGACGTCCACGGCGAGGATGTTGGTGTCCGGGTCGGCGGCGGCCATCCGCGCGGTGGCCTCGCCCATGCCGAAGCCGATCTCCAGGACGACGGGACGGCCGTTCCCGAACAGCTCGGCGAGGTCGATGACCCGCTGCCCGTCGATGTCCAGCCCCCACAGAGGCCACAGCCGCTGCAGTGCGTCCGCCTGCCCGGCGGTCACCCGGCTGCGCCGGGGCTGGAAACTCCGGATCCGCCGCTCGAAGTGCGACCCGGCGGGATCGGCCTTCGGCCCGTCCGGGAAACGGGGCTCGCCCTTGGCGCGGACGTGCCGCAGGGAGGCCCCCATCGCGGGCGGGGGAGCTTCGGGGGTGTGGTGGGAGTCAGACACAATGCGTCGATTTTAGTCCGCGCAACGCCGTTGCGAGACCTCATCGTTCTAGTTACAGTCTATAACTGAATCGAGAGGCTGAAAGACAGACCGGAGGAGAACCGCTGTGATCCATCACCAGATCCGTCTCGCCATGCGCCCCGACGCGCCGCAGGACAAGGTCGACGAGGCACTCGACACTGCTCCGCAGGATGGGGCGTGAGATCGACGCTGTCGTGTACTGGACGGTCGGGCGCGACGTGGGCGGCGACTTCGACTACGGAGCGATGTTCGCGGTGGAGGACATCGAGGGCTACCGGGCGTACATGCACGCTCCGCTGCACCGGCAGGTCGACGAGATCGGGCTGCCGCTGGTGCGGAACATGGTGTCCCACGACCTGACCGACGACGATGACCCGGCCACGGGCGACCTCATCCGGCAGATCCACGCCGAGCGCTTCGCGGGGGACCCGGCCCTCGTCGCCCTGATCGAGGGACTCGGCTCCTACGAGGGCAGCAGCGCGCCGGGGGACGGGTCCTAGATGTACTGCCCAGCCAGGTTGGTCGAGTTTGTGCGACGACACGGTCTGAATCTGTAGGACGGCGAAGGCCTCCGGTTGTGGAGTGGAGCTG
>NZ_JBHJRX010000037.1:0-94918 GCF_042268605.1 Streptomyces sp. NPDC056296
TCGAAGCCGTCACGCCTCAACCCGCTGTTGCCGCAGCGGCATGACCTGGTCACAAGGCGTCACCACCCCGGCTTGACACCATGATTGGGAATCTCTTTACTTTTCCAGGACCGTATCAAGGGCCTTGCGCTGGAGTTCGGCGAGTTCCGTGCAGCCGGCGGCGGCGAGGTCGAGGAGGGCGTTGAGTTCGTCGCGGTCGAAGGGTTCGGCCTCGGCGGTGCCCTGGACCTCGACGAAGCGGCCGTCGCCGGTGCAGACGACGTTCATGTCGGTGTCGGCGCGGACGTCTTCCTCGTAGCGGAGGTCGAGGAGGGGGGTGCCGTCGACGATGCCGACGGAGACGGCGGAGACGGTGCCGGTGAGGGGCTTGCGGCTGGGGCGGATCAGCTTGTTGGCCTGGCCCCACGTAATGGCGTCGGCCAGTGCGACGTAGGCACCGGTGATCGCTGCCGTGCGGGTGCCGCCGTCGGCCTGGAGGACATCGCAGTCCAGGACGATGGTGGTTTCACCCAGTGCCTTGTAGTCGATGACCGCGCGCAGGGAGCGGCCGATGAGGCGGCTGATCTCGTGGGTGCGGCCGCCGATGCGGCCCTTGACGGACTCGCGGTCGCCGCGGGTGTTGGTGGCGCGGGGGAGCATGGCGTATTCGGCGGTGACCCAGCCTTCGCCGCTGCCCTTGCGCCAGCGGGGGACGCCTTCGGTGACGGAGGCGTTGCAGAGGACTTTGGTGTCGCCGAAGGAGACGAGGACGGAGCCTTCGGCGTGCTTGCTCCAGCCGCGTTCGATGGTGACGGGGCGGAGCTGCTGGGGGGTGCGGCCGTCGATTCGTGACATGCGGGTGAGCCTAGCGGGCGCACGGGTAGGGGCCCGTCCCGTGGGGGAGGGGCCCCTGGACGCACTCGGCGTCTTTACATCATGTCTTCGATCTCGGCGGCGATCGGGTCGGCGTCGGTGCCGATGACGACCTGGATGGCGGTGCCCATCTTGACGACGCCGTGGGCGCCGGCGGCCTTGAGGGCGGCTTCGTTGACCAGCGCGGGGTCGTTGACCTCGGTGCGGAGGCGGGTGATGCAGCCCTCGATCTCGTCGATGTTGTCGATGCCGCCGAGGCCGGCGACGATCTTCTCAGCCTTGCTGGCCATGTTCTTTCTCCCTGATCCGAGCCGCTTTGTGGCAGTAACCCACAGTTGGCCCATCTTCGCGAGCCATCGTGGGGCCTGTGTCGAATGATGGCGTCACGGCGGCGGAGCCGTCTGTCAACTGGTCTACACCAGTGTACCGGCGACCGGATGGAGACCGGATGAGTGCCGACAGCGGGGTCAGCCCTGCTCGTGCCCGCTGGAACACGGCGTTCCAGGGGTTGCAGAAGATGGGTCGCAGTCTTCAGTTGCCCATCGCGGTCCTGCCCGCCGCGGGCATTCTCAATCGGCTCGGGCAGCCGGATGTCTTCGGGGACGACGGTCTTGGTTGGTCGAACGTCTCGAAGGTGATGATCGGCGCGGGTGGCGCGCTGCTGGACGGTTCGCTGGGGCTGCCGCTGCTGTTCTGTGTGGGCGTGGCCATCGGGATGGCGAAGAAGGCGGACGGTTCGACGGCGCTGGCGGCGGTGGCGGGGTTCCTCGTCTACTTCAATGTGCTGCGGCAGTTTCCGGAGGACTGCCCGGAGGGTTCGGAGGCGGTGCCGCAGATCGGGTGCCAGTTGACGGACGGGTCGGGGACGGTGACGGCGTTCACGTTCCAGAACCCGGGGGTGTTCGGCGGCATCGTGATGGGGCTGCTGACGGCCTATTTCTGGCAGCGGTTCCATCGGACGAAGCTGGTGGACTGGCTCGGGTTCTTCAACGGGCGCCGGCTGGTGCCGATCATCATGGCGTTCGTGGCGATCGCCTTCGCGGCGCTGTGCCTGTGGGTGTGGCCGCCGATCGGTGACGCGCTGGAGAGCTTCAGCGACTGGCTGACGGGGCTGGGCGCGTGGGGTGCGGGTGTGTTCGGGCTGGCGAACCGGGCGTTGCTGGTGATCGGCCTGCATCAGTTCCTGAACGTGCCGATGTGGTTCCAGTTCGGTTCGTACACGAAGCCGGACGGCACGGTGGTGCACGGCGACATCAACATGTTCCTGGCGGGCGATCCGAATGCGGGTCAGTTCACCTCGGGCTTCTTCCCGATCATGATGTTCGCGCTGCCGGCGGCGGCGTTGGCGATCACCCACTGCGCGAAGCCGCACCGGCGCAAGGAGGTCGGCGGTCTGATGCTGTCGGTGGCGCTGACGTCGTTCGTGACGGGGATCACGGAGCCGCTGGAGTACTCGTTCCTGTTCATCGCTCCGGTGCTGTACGCGGTGCACGCGGTGCTGACGGGTGTGTCGATGGCGGTGACGTGGGCGCTGGGCGTGAAGGACGGGTTCAGTTTCTCGGCGGGGCTGATCGACTACGTCATCAACTGGAACCTGGCGACCAGACCGTGGCTGATCATTCCGATCGGTCTGGTGTTCGCGGTGGTGTACTACGTGGTCTTCCGGTTCGCGATCACGAAGTTCGACCTGAAGACGCCGGGTCGGGAGCCGGAGGACGAGGTGGAGGACGTCACGAAGGTGTAGACCTCACGCACCCTCACGTACGCTTTGACCGTGGTCTCGCGAAGGCCCCCGGACCGACCGTCCGGGGGCCTTCGGCACGCCCTCGCGGGGCCCTGGCCTGGGAGCTTGATCGGGTACTGCGCGTAGTGCCTCCGTCGCGGAATCACGGGTTCCTTACGCGGCCTTCATCGTGCTACAACAGGTCTACACCACTGAGTGGTGTAGACCACCACCCGATGGAGGAAGTATGAGCACCGCCACCGACAAGGCGGCCCCCGCAAAGAAGCGGGGATCTGGTCTTTTCCAGGGTTTGCAGAAGGTCGGCCGCAGCCTGCAGCTTCCGATCGCCGTGCTGCCGGCGGCCGGCATCATGGTCCGGCTCGGCCAGGACGACATCTTCGGCAAGGACGGCCTGGGCTGGGACCGCGTCGCCGCCGTCTTCAACAACGCGGGCGGCGCTCTGACCGGCTCGCTGCCGATCCTGTTCTGCATAGGCGTGGCCATCGGCTTCGCCAAGAAGGCGGACGGCTCGACCGCTCTGGCCGCGGTGGTCGGCTTCCTCGTGTACAGCAAGGTCCTGGAGGCCTTCCCGGTCACCGAGGCGGTGGTCAAGCAGGGCGAGGACGTCGCCGCGACGTACAACGACCCGGGTGTCCTCGGCGGCATCATCATGGGTCTGCTCTCCGCCGTACTGTGGCAGCGGTTCCACCGCACCAGGCTGGTGGACTGGCTCGGCTTCTTCAACGGCCGTCGCCTGGTGCCGATCATCATGGCCTTCGTCGGCATCGTGGTCGGTGTCTTCTTCGGTCTGGTCTGGGAGCCCATCGGCACCGGCATCTCCAACTTCGGTGAGTGGATGACCGGCCTCGGCGCCGGTGGCGCGGCCCTGTTCGGCGGCGTGAACCGCGCGCTGATCCCGGTCGGCATGCACCAGTTCGTCAACACCGTGGCCTGGTTCCAGCTCGGCGACTTCACGAACGCCGCCGGTGAGGTCGTGCACGGCGACATCACCCGCTTCCTGGCCGGTGACCCGTCCGCGGGCATCTTCCAGTCGGGCTTCTTCCCGATCATGATGTTCGGTCTGCCGGCCGCCGCGATCGCCATCGCGCACTGCGCCCGCCCGGAGCGCCGCAAGGCCGTGATGGGCATGATGGTCTCCCTGGCCGCGACCTCGTTCGTCACCGGTGTGACCGAGCCGATCGAGTTCTCGTTCATGTTCATCGCGCCGGTCCTGTACGTGCTGCACGCGTTGCTCACCGCCGCCTCGATGGCGATCACCTGGGGCCTGGGTGTGCACGCCGGCTTCAACTTCTCGGCCGGTGCCATCGACTACGCCCTGAACTGGCATCTCGCCACCAAGCCATGGCTGATCATTCCGATCGGTCTGGTGTTCGCGGCGATCTACTACGTGACGTTCCGCTTCGCGATCATCAAGTTCAACCTGAAGACCCCGGGCCGCGAGCCCGAGGAGGAGGTCGAGGACCTCACGAAGGCGTGAGTCCCCGCCGCAGGCAGGCATGACGAGTGCCCCGGAACCGGGAAGGTTCCGGGGCACTCGTCATGTGTCTGTGCGGGGGGGCTAGACCTCGTACACCGCGCCCGCCGCGGCGACCTCCACCGGTCCGTCGTAGACCTCGCGCGCGTCGGCGAGGTTGACCCGGGGGTCGGTCCACGGGGGGATGTGGGTGAGGACCAGGCGGCGGGCGCCGGCGCGGGTGGCGCTCTCGCCCGCCTCGCGGCCGTTGAGGTGCAGGTCGGGGATGTTCTCCTTGCCGTGCGTGAAGGCGGCCTCGCACAGGAACAGGTCGGTGTCGCGGGCGAGTTCGTCCAGTGTGGCGGTGACGCCCGTGTCGCCGGAGTAGGTCAGCGACCTGCCGCCGTGCTCGACGCGGATGGCGTAGGCCTCCACGGGGTGGGCGACGCGTTCGGTGTGCACGGTGAGCGGTCCGACCTCGAAGGTGGACGGCTTGACCGTGTGGAAGTCGAAGACCTCGCTCATGGAGGAGGCGGAGGGGGTGTCGGCATAGGCGGTGGTGAGCCGGTGCTCGGTGCCCTCGGGTCCGTAGACCGGGAGGGGGTCGCAGCGGCCGCCTTCGTGCCGGTAGTAGCGCGCCACGAAGTAGGCGCACATGTCGATGCAGTGGTCGGCGTGCAGGTGGCTGAGGAAGATCGCGTCGAGGTCGTAGAGACCGCAGTGGCGCTGCAACTCGCCGAGGGCACCGTTGCCCATGTCGAGGAGCAGCCGGAAGCCGTCGGCCTCGACGAGGTAGCTCGAGCAGGCCGATTCCGCGGACGGGAACGACCCCGAGCAGCCGACGACGGTGAGCTTCATGAAGCAGAAACCTCCGCTGGCGCGTGTGGAGAGACGGGGGTCGTGCGGTTTGTCGAGCGTAAGGCGCAAAACCTGAGGTCGCTCCTCCACCAGGGGCCGTTGTGGGCGAACTCACCTGCGGTGTCACCGGTTCGGCTGGAAGTGGGGCGCTCGGGGCCATGGAGGGGGCGCGCGGGGGCAGTGCGCGCCGGTACGGTCGTCGGCATGAACACGTCCTGGTGGCTCGCCCTCGCGGCGGTGGTACTGCTCGCGCTCGTCGCCACGGTCGTCGACGGCTGGGGCCGGGGGCGGCGGCCTCCGCGGCCGGGCGGCATCCGGCGTCCGCCGGGTCGGCCCACGGGGCCGAGGGGGCGGGCGGACCGGCCGCGGCCCGCGGAGATCTGGTGGGCGAACGTGCCGTACGAGGACTCCGGCGGCGCGAAGGACCGGCCGTGTCTGGTGATCTCGGTGCGCGGGCGGCGGGTGCTGGTGGCGAAGATCACCAGCCGGTACCGGGACGGACGGGCCGGGGTGATCACGTTGCCGCCGGGCTCGGTCGGGGACGCGCGGGGGCGGACGAGTTTCCTGGAGACCGACGAGTTGCGGGAGGTGCCCGTGCGGGACTTCCGGCGGCGGGTGGGTGTGGTGGACCCGGTCCTGTGGGACCAGGTCCGTCACCTCGCCGAGTGAGCGGTCAGGCCCAGAGCTGGCCCTGGAGGGTGTCGATGGCCTCCTCGGTGGTGGCCGCCGTGTAGACGCCGGTGGAGAGGTACTTCCAGCCGCCGTCGGCGACGACGAAGACGATGTCCGCGCTCTCGCCGACCTTCACCGCCTTCTTCCCGACACCGATCGCGGCGTGCAGGGCGGCGCCGGTGGAGACGCCCGCGAAGATGCCCTCCTGCTGGAGGAGCTCACGGGTGCGGGTGACCGCGTCGGCGGAGCCCACCGAGAAGCGGGTGGTGAGCACGGAGGCGTCGTACAGCTCGGGTACGAAGCCCTCGTCGAGGTTGCGCAGGCCGTATACCAGGTCGTCGTAGCGCGGTTCGGCGGCGACGATCTTCACGTCGGGCTTGTTCTCGCGCAGGAAGCGGCCGACGCCCATGAGAGTGCCCGTGGTGCCGAGGCCGGCCACGAAGTGGGTGATGGAGGGCAGGTCGGCGAGGATCTCCGGGCCGGTGCCGGCGTAGTGGGCGCCGGCGTTGTCCGGGTTGCCGTACTGGTAGAGCATCACCCAGTCCGGGTGCTCGGCGGAGAGCTCCTTGGCGACCCGTACGGCGGTGTTGGAGCCGCCCGCGGCCGGGGAGGAGATGATCTCCGCGCCCCACATCGCGAGCAGGTCCCGGCGCTCCTGGGAGGTGTTCTCGGGCATCACGCAGACGATGCGGTAGCCCTTGAGCTTGGCGGCCATGGCGAGCGAGATGCCGGTGTTGCCGGAGGTGGGCTCCAGGATGGTGCAGCCCGGGGTGAGGCGGCCGTCCTTCTCCGCCTGCTCGACCATGTGGAGCGCGGGGCGGTCCTTGATCGAGCCGGTCGGGTTGCGGTCCTCCAGCTTGGCCCAGACGCGGACGTCGTCGGACGGCGAGAGCCGCGGCAGGCGCACCAGGGGGGTGTTGCCCACCGCGGCCAGCGGGGAGTCGTAGCGCATCGCCGATCAGGCCATACCGCCGGCGACGGCCGGCAGGATCGTGATGCTGTCGCCGTCGGTGAGCTTGGTGTCGATGCCGTCCAGGAAGCGGACGTCCTCGTCGTTCAGGTAGACGTTGACGAAGCGGCGCAGCTGGTCGCCGTCCACAATGCGGGCCTGGATGCCCGTGTGCCGGGTCTCGAGGTCGGTGAAGAGCTCGGCGAGGGTGTCCCCGGTGCCCTCCACCGCCTTCTGGCCGTCGGTGTACTGGCGGAGGATGGTCGGGATGCGGACCTCGATGGCCATGGCTGAGGGCTCCTGTCGGAAGGTGTCGTGGGTTCGGTGGGGCGCGCGGCGGCACGCGGCAGCCCGCCGCGGCACACGGCCGTACGGCGGCAGCGGAGGATCAACAGATGGCGCTGTTCAGCCTGCACAGGTCGACGTGCAGGCGCGCCACGAGCAGCGTGCCCGGCGCCTTTTCGCTCACGTCGAGAAGAACCATGGGGTCATCGTATCGATTCCCGGTCCGGCATTCGGAGTGTGATCTCACCTGCTGGACGTTTCCCGTCCGCCCTGTGGTATCAGTACGCCTCCACGACCTTGACCTCCTCCTCGGTCACCTCTCCCTCCACGATCCGGAACGACCGGAACTGGAAGTCGCCGGCGCCGTCGGTGTCCGCCGTGGAGACCAGGACGTAGTGGGCGCCGGGCTCGTTGGCGTAGGTGAGGTCGGTGCGGGAGGGGTACGCCTCGGTGGCCGTGTGGGAGTGGTAGATGACCGCCGGCTCCTCGTCGCGGTCGTCCATCTCCCGGTAGAGCTTGAGCAGGTCCTGCGAGTCGAACTCGTAGAAGGTCGGCGAGCGGGCGGCGTTCAGCATCGGGATGAACCGCTCGGGGCGGCCCTCGCCCACGGGGCCGGCCACCACGCCGCACGCCTCGTCGGGGTGGTCCTCGCGCGCGTGGGCGACGATCTGGTCGTACAGGGCCTGGGTGATGGTCAGCATGCGGCCCAGCATAAGCAGGGGGCCACCCCGTACCGGTGGGTGGTACGAGGCGGCCCACATGCTGGACGCCCTGAGCGGTGGCCGGTGAGGATGCCACGAGCATCCCCGGTGACCGGACGTCCCGAATGCGCGAGAACGCGCAGGTCAGACGATCTTCTCCAGCTCCG
Organism: Streptomyces sp. NPDC056296; assembly: GCF_042268605.1. Classification (NCBI taxonomy): domain Bacteria; kingdom Bacillati; phylum Actinomycetota; class Actinomycetes; order Kitasatosporales; family Streptomycetaceae; genus Streptomyces; species Streptomyces sp. NPDC056296. The sequence goes on from NZ_JBHJRX010000037.1 coordinate 7,682, forward strand.
GCTCGCCGCGCCGCTCGGTGATGTCCGGGTTGCGGCTCTTGAGCACGGCCCAGCCGATGCCGAGCGCGGCGGCCCAGCCGGCCATCACGTACAGACAGACGCGGGCGTCGGCGTCGTAGGCGATCAGGCAGGTGACGAAGAGCAGGAAGGCGATGGCGATGTAGGAGCACACCGAGCCGCCCGGCGCCGGGAAGGAGGAGGCGGGCAGGCGGCCCGCGACGACCTTGCGGCGGTAGCGGACGTGGCTGATCAGGATCATCAGCCACGTCCAGATGCCGGCGGCGGTGGCGATGGAGGTGACGTAGCCGAAGGCCTTCTCCGGGACGACGTAGTTCAGGACCACGCCGATGCCCATGAAGATCACCGAGATGCCGATGCCGATGGCCGGGGTCTTGGTCGACGACAGCCGGTTGAAGACCCTGGGCGCCTCGCCGTTGTCCGCGAGGGTGCGCAGCATGCGGCCCGTGGAGTACATGCCGGAGTTACAGGACGACAGGGCGGCGGTGAGCACGACGAAGTTGACGATGCCGGCGCCGGCCGGGATGCCGATGACCGTGAAGGCCTCCACGAAGGGGCTGACGCCCTCGGCGAACTCCGTCCACTTCACCACGGCCAGGATGACGGTGAGGGCGCCGACATAGAAGAGGGCGATGCGCCAGGGCAGGGTGTTGATCGCCTTGGGGAGGGTCTTCTCGGGGTTCTCCGACTCGCCGGCGGTGACGCCGACCAGTTCGACGGCGAGGTAGGCGAACATGACGCCCTGGAGGGTCATCAGGGACGAGCCGATGCCCTTGGGGAAGAAGCCGTCGAAGGCCCACAGGTTGGAGACGGCGGCGGTGTCGCCGGCCTGGCTGAAGCCGAGGGTGAGGACGCCGATGCCGATCACGATCATGCCGATGATGGCGGTGACCTTGACCATCGAGAACCAGAACTCGATCTCGCCGAACAGCTTCACCGAGATCAGGTTGGCCACGAACAGCAGGACCAGGAAGACCAGGGCGGAGACCCATTGCGGGATGTCCGGGAACCAGTAGTGGATGTAGATGGCGGCGGCGGTGAGTTCCGCCATGCCGGTGACCACCCACATCAGCCAGTACGTCCAGCCGGTGAAGTAGCCGAAGAAGGGGCCGAGGAACTCGCGCGAGTACTCGGCGAAGGAGCCGGAGACCGGTCGGTAGAGCAGGAGTTCGCCGAGCGCCCGCATGATGAAGAAGATGATCACGCCCGCGAGGGCGTACATGAGGATGATGCTGGGGCCGGCCTTGGCGATGTTGGCCCCGGCGCCCAGGAAGAGCCCGACGCCGATGGCGCCGCCGATCGCGATCATCTGGACCTGGCGGCTGTTGAGCCCGCGCTCGTAGCCCTCTTCGGGGGCCTTGTCCGTGTCGACCTGCGCAGAGGTCATGTGTGATGCGCCTTTCTCCATGCCGACCCGGGCCTTGCGTCGGCCTCGGATCGGGTCTCGATCCCCCCGGATGATGGAGTGAGCAGGCCTCACATCCCGCTCGGTGCCTGGCCGGCGGTCCGCCGGCTCGGTGGCGCACCCGGCCGAACATTCGGGTGGTGTTCGGCGGGCGGTCGTGAAGATTTACCACGACGGCGAGGTGGATCACAGGGCGGTCATGTGACGCACGGCACAGACATACCCGGACAGAAGGCGCCCGAGATGGGCGAAGGGGGGTAACTCCTTGACGGGATCATTACCCGGATTTGAGGCTCCGCTGAGCGGACACGAAGGGTGGTCGTACCGCCTCGTTCAGGGCATAAGGGTCGCGACGAGCGACTCCTGGAGCCCGCCGAGCCACAGGTACGCCATCACCATCGGCTTGCGCGGGTCCTCGTCCGGGAGCCGGTAGAGCAGGTCGGTGTCGTCCTCGTCGGCGATCTCCAGCCGGGAACCGATCGCCAGGCGCAGGTCGTTCAGGGCGCTCAGCCACTGCCGGGACTCCTCCACCGACAGCTTCAGCACCGCCCCGTCCTCGCCCGCGGCCGCGGAGGTGAGCGTGTCCAGGGTGCGGATCACCGCGAGCGCGTTGTCGCGCTTGCCGGCGCGCAGGTCGTTCTCGGTGTAGCGGCGGAACTCGGCGGAGTGCGCCCGCTGCTCCTCGGCCTCCTTGGCCTGCGGTGTGCCCTCGGGGTCGCCGTAGGCGTCCGGGAAGAGGCGCCGCAGCACCGGGTCCGAGGGCGGTTCGCTCGGGCCGTCGGCGAAGAGCTCGGCGAGCGGGTCGTCGGAGGCGTCCTCGGCGGGGCCGGGACCGATCAGCTCCAGGAGCTGCACGGCCAGGGACCGGATGATGGAGATCTCGACGTCGTCGAGGGCGACGGCCGCACCGCCGCCGGGGAGTGGTTCGAATTGTCCGGGCATGAAGGCGATTCAGCTACTTCCGTCCTGCGGGCGGGCGTGGGTCATTTCCGGTCCTGCTGGAGGGTGGCCCACAGACCGTAGCCGTGCATGGCCTGGACATCCCGTTCCATCTCCTCGCGCGAGCCGCTGGAGACGACCGCCCGGCCCTTGTGGTGGACGTCCTTCATGAGCTTGGTGGCCTTCTCCTTCGAGTAGCCGAAGTACGACTGGAAGACGTACGTCACGTAGCTCATGAGGTTGACGGGGTCGTTGTGGACGATCGTCAGCCAGGGCACGTCGGGCTCGGGTACGGCGAAGACCTCCTCCGCCGATTCGGTCTTCTCGATCTCCATGGGTGCGGCTGCCGTCACATGGCCCATGCTGCCACCACAGGGGGGCACTCGCACAAACGGGCCTGTGGGCCATGCCACGGAACCACAAATCGTCAGACTGACGAAATGGGGGTAGCATCCTCGTCATGAACACAGCGGACCTTGGGCTGCCGGTGGACGTTCCCTCGACGGCGCTCTTCACGGACCAGTACGAGCTGACCATGCTCCGAGCCGCCCTGAAGGCGGGCACGGCCGGGCGGCGGAGCGTGTTCGAGGTCTTCACGCGCCGACTGCCCAACGGGCGCCGCTACGGCGTCGTGGCGGGCACCGGGCGGGTGCTGGACGCGGTGGAGAACTTCCGCTTCGACGCGGACGTCCTGCGCTTCCTGCGCGAGAAGGACATCGTCGACGAGGAGACCCTCGACTGGCTCGCCGAGTACCGCTTCGGCGGCGACATCTGGGGCTACCCCGAGGGCGAGGTGTACTTCCCGGGCTCGCCGATCATGCGGGTCGAGGGGTCCTTCGGCGAGTGCGTGCTGCTGGAGACGGTGATCCTCTCCATCCTCAACCACGACTCGGCGATCGCCGCCGCCGCCTCCCGGATGGCCTCCGCCGCCGGGGACCGTCCGCTGATCGAGATGGGCGCCCGCCGCACCCACGAGCTGGCCGCCGTCGCCGCCGCCCGCTCCGCCTACGTCGGCGGCTTCGCGACCACCTCCGATCTGGCCGCGGGCTTCCGCTACAACATCCCCACCGTCGGCACCTCGGCCCACGCCTTCACCCTGCTGCACGACAACGAGCGGGACGCCTTCCGGGCCCAGGTGGACGCGCTCGGCCGGGACACCACGCTCCTCGTGGACACCTACGACGTCGCCGAGGCCGTCCGTACGGCCGTGGAGATCGCCGGTCCTGAGCTGGGCGCCGTGCGCATCGACTCCGGCGACCTGCTGCTGGTCGCCCACCGGGTGCGGCAGCAGCTGGACGAGCTGGGCGCCACGGAGACGAAGATCGTCGTGACCTCGGACCTGGACGAGTACGCCATCGCCTCGCTGGCGGCGGCGCCCGTGGACGCGTACGGCGTCGGAACGCAGCTGGTGACCGGGTCCGGGCACCCGACGGCCTCGATGGTCTACAAGCTGGTCGCCCGCGCGCAGTCCGGTGCGGACGGGGCGCCGCTGGTGCCGGTGGCGAAGAAGTCCAGTGGCGGCAAGACGTCGATCGGCGGACGCAAGTGGGCCGCCCGGCGGCTGGACGGCTACGGCTACGCCGAGGCCGAGGTGGTCGGCACCGGGCCGGTGCCCGAGGACCTCACCGACCGGCAGCTCCTGGTCGAGCTGGTCAAGGGCGGTGCGGTCGTCGCCCGCGAGCCGCTGGACGCCGCCCGGGACCGCCACGCGGCCGCCCGCGCCAACCTCCCGCTGTCCGCCACGCAGCTCTCCCGAGGGGAACCCGTCATTCCGACGGAGTACGTGCACGGGGGCTCGGGTAGCTAAAGCTGGTGCCCCTCAACCTCACATCGGACCCAGTCGAAGGACACCGACCATGCGCCGCGCCTTGATCGTCGTAGACGTGCAGAACGACTTCTGCGAGGGGGGCAGCCTCGCGGTGTCCGGCGGTGCCGACGTGGCCGCCGCCATCACCGAGCTGATCGGGCAGGCGCCCGCCGGCTACCGCCACGTCGTGGCCACCCGCGACCACCACGTCGCGCCGGGCGGCCACTTCGCCGACAACCCCGACTACGTCCACTCCTGGCCCGCGCACTGCGTCGCCGGCACGGAGGGCGTCGGCTTCCACCCGAACTTCGCCCCCGCCGTCGCGTCCGGCGCGATAGACGCCGTCTTCGACAAGGGGGCCTACTCGGCGGCCTACAGCGGCTTCGAGGGCGCCGACGAGAACGGCACGGCCCTCGCCGACTGGCTGCGGGCCCGGGAGATCGACGAGGTCGACGTCGTGGGCATCGCCACCGACCACTGCGTGCGGGCCACCGCCCTGGACGCCGCCCGCGAGGGCTTCCGTACGCAGGTGCTGCTCGACCTGACCGCCGGGGTGGCCGCGGAGACCACCGAGCGGGCACTGGAGGAGCTGCGGGAGGCGGGCGTGGAGCTGTCCGGGAAGCCGGTCGTGCAGTAGCTCCGGGAGTCGGTCGTCCAGTAGCTCCGGGAGCCGGTCGTCCAGTAGGCCCGGGAGTCGGTCGTCCAGTAGCTCCGGGAGCCGGTCGTCCAGTAGGCCCGGGAACCGGTCGTCCAGTAGCTCCGGGAACCGGTCGTCCAGTAGCCCCGGGAGCCGGTCACGTCTGTGCCGTCGGGCGTCTGAGCAGCGCCCGGATCGGGTGCCACAGCTCCTGGACGAGGTCCGGGCCGCCCACGGCGCCGGCCACCGGTGCCGTGCGCCATATGAGGCCGTCCGGGTGGTGCAGGACCGCCGTGATCTCGTCCGGGGTCGGCGGGGCGGCGTTGCCCCGCAGGTAGACCGCGCGCAGTCCCAGGTTGCGCAGCCTGGTCAGGGCGCGCGCCCGGTTCTGGGCGTGGACGAGGAAGCGCACGCTGCCCTCCGGAGCGGCGGGGCTGGGCAGGTTCAGTGCCACGACCACCGTGCCGTTCGGCAGCTTGCAGAAGCCTCCTGCGGCCATGCGCTCATACCCCCGTGTCAGCCGGCATAGGTCCGGGTGTCGGACCAGGTGTCAATAAGAGAACCACAGGACGCACCTAAACACGGATCGGCGGCGACCCGCCAGGGGGTCACCGCCGATCATGCTCTGACCTGGGCAGATGCTATTTACCTGCCCGCGGAGCCGACCTCCAGCTCGATCGTCGAGCCGTTCCTGGCCTCCTTGAGAATCTTGATCTTCGTGTTGGTGTCAGTGATCTTGACGCCGCCGGTCGGGTTCGACTCGTCGTAGTAGTCGTTCTTGCGGTCGTTGAAGACCGAGACGCCCTTCGAGCCCGGGAAGTACTTCGCCACGTCCGCCTTGTGCAGCGTGACGGCGTCCGTGCGGTAGCGGCTGAACGGCGAGTCGTACGACTGGACGCGGTTGCGCAGCAGGGTGCCGTCCTTCCACTTCATCGCGGTCGGGTGCGAGTCGACGGGCAGGACGAGACCGGTGCCGGGGTGCTGGCTGGTGTTGTTGTCCGCCTGGGAGGTGTCCCACTTCCAGATCAGCAGGCCGTTCTGGTACGCGTAGTGCTCCACCCAGTTCGGGCGCTCCGTGAAGCCGAAGTTGTACGGGCCGGTCTTCAGCGTCTTGTCGTACGACACGTACTGCCGGTTCTCGGCGATGTAGTACTGCGCGTAGTCCTTGGTGAAGGAGGCGCCGACGCGGGAGAAGCCGGTGGCCGTCCAAGCGGCGTCCGCGGTCTCGGCGTTGTCGGTGAAGAGCGCCTCGCCGTCCGCGGTGACCTTGATGGCGTCGGCCGTGAAGCCCTTCTGGGCCACGCCGCCGTCGGTCTGGTAGCGGAAGCGGAGGTCGATCTTCTTGCCGGCGTAGGCGTCGAGGTTGTACGCGAACTTCGTGTACGCGTCGAGCGTGCCGTGCAGGGCCGGCTTGTCGGCGGCGTCGCGCGGGATCGGCTGACCGTCCACCGTGCCGTCGACCGCGGTCCAGTTGGCGCCGCCGTCGGTGGAGACCTCGGTGTAGAGGTAGTCGTAGTTGGCCTCGATGTCGTACCAGCCGTCGAAGGTCAGCTCGGCCTTCGACCTGCCGGTGAGGTCGACCGAACGGCTCAGCGTGTTCTTGAGGTTGTCACCGCTGCCGCTCCACCACTGGGTCTTGCCCTCGGCCGGGGTGGTGATCTCGGTGGTGACCGCCTTCTTCGGCAGCTCGACGACGAGGCCCTGCTTGTGCTTGGTGTTGTACTCCGCCAGGCCCAGCTTGTGCCAGGAGTTGACCCCGGCCTTGGCGGTGTCGTAGTTCAGCCAGCCGAGCTGGAGCTTGTCCCAGGCGGTCATGTCGCCGGGCAGGTCGCCGATCTCGCCTCGACCGGTGCCGAGCCAGGAGCCGGACGACATCAGCGTCCAGAAGCCGGTGGAGTTGTCGCCGCCCGCGGTGTCGTAGTGGTCCGGCAGACCGAGGTCGTGGCCGTACTCGTGGGCGTAGACGCCGAGGCCGCCGTTCTCCGGCTGGATGGTGTAGTCGCCGACCCAGACACCGGTGGAGCCGATCTGCGAGCCGCCGAGCTTGTTCTGCTCGGGGCCGGTGGCGCCGGCGTCGGTGCCGAAGGCGTACCAGCGGTGGGCCCAGATCGCGTCGGTGCCCTGGGCGCCGCCGCCCGCGGACTCGTCCTCGCCCGCGTGCACGATCTGGAAGTGGTCGATGTAGCCGTCGGGCTCGTTGAAGTCGCCGTCGCCGTCGAAGTCGTAGCGGTCCCACTCGTCGAAGCGGGCGGCGTCGGCCTTGATCTGGGCGTCGGTGCGGCCGGCCGCCTTCTGCTGCTCGACCCAGGCGTTCAGGCCGTCGCTGACGACGTTCCACACGCTCGGGCAGTTGGTGTCGCCGCAGGCGTTGTTGCCGTACCGGGCCTCGTTGTAGTCGACCTTGACCCAGTCGGAGACCTCGCCCTCGACCGAGTAGCGGCCGGAGGACTGCTTCTCGTAGTACGTCTTGACCGAGTTGACGCCCTTGCCGGAACCGAAGTACAGGTCCTCGAAGTGCTGCTGGTCGTAGTCCTCCTTCCAGGCCGTGGAGTTGTCGGTCTTCCGGTTGGGCTTGGCTATCTGGTTGTGCAGCGGGCCCGCGTCGCCGCCGTAACGGCTGTCGATCTTGTCCCCGAACTCGACCAGGATGGTGAAGATCTTGTCGGTCTTCTCCCGGCCCAGCTCGACGTACTTGGCGTCGCCCTTCTTGCTCTTGAGCTGAACGACGTTGGAGCCGTCCTTCTTCTTCACCGAGGCCTTGCCGGATATGACCTGGTTGAGGGCTTCCTCCCGCTGGGCCTCCTGAGTGTCGCTCATGGGGCCCTTGAGGTCATGGGAGTCCATGCCCTTCTCGGGGTGCGGGTCGTGCCGGTCCACGGCTTCCGGCCGGGCCGGCGAGTCCGCCTGCGCCACGCCGGCCGCGGAGAGCGTGGCGGTGGCGGCGGCTAGTGCGACGGTGGTCGCCGCCGTTCTGAACTTCCAGGATCTGCTGGTCACTTGAGTTCCTCCCCCGCGTCCACGCGCGCGGATGGGGGGACAAGGACATGGCAAAGTCCGCGCACACGTGTTCAACGCGTGTAGTCAAGTGACGACATTTGACTAGAGGTTCACCGGAAAAGACAGACCTTGACTTGAGCAGAACAAGTGCACTATGCGGAGCCGAGGTTCGCTTTGCGGACACCGAATCGTGACCGTTGTGGTCGCGGTGGCCGCCGTGGCGCCCTCCGACGGGCGCGCGGGACCGTCCACTTCCCGGACGTCATGAATCCGTGCGCCCCCCGTGCATCGGTCGTGTCGGTTAGGTCATGCTTACTGCTGGTTCCACTCGGGCACACAGCGGGTTAGAGTCGCTTGGCGGAACGCCCGGAAGCCGGCGGAAAGCCAGGCCGACAGCCGGTCTCACCCCCAGATTGTCTTCCGAGGACACGATGGCCATGCCCCGTCCGACTGCCGCACAGTTCGCCTACGGTTCGTGCACCGTGATCTTCTCGACGCTCGCCATGCTGCTGCTGTCACAGACGAGTTCGGGCCCCGGAATCACCGTCATCGTCGTCGCGGCGCTCGCTCTCGGGCTGCTGGTCGCCATGACGGTCCCCCTGCCCAGGACGCGCACGGTGACCGCCGAGCCGGCCCGCAGGCCGACCGCGGCCCAGGAGCCGGTGCCGGCGGCCCGGGTCTCCGCGGGGGCTCGCGAACCGGCCCGCGGCCGCGCCGCCTGACACTCGTCTTCCAGGGGCTCAGCGGTCTCAGCGGGCGCTGACCACCACCGTCTTGGCGGCCTTGTCGTGCAGGCCCTGCTTGTAGGGCCGGTCGAAGAAGCTCCAGCCGCCCGCGATGATCGTCCAGACACAGGCGCAGCAGAAGGCGAACGGGATCCACAGCACCAGGGCGCGGATGAGCGACGTCTGCACCGAGGGCGTGGCGCCGTTGTCCAGGTTGGCCACGCGCAGGCCGAGCCATTTCTTGCCCAGGGTCTGGCCCGTCTTGGCGGTCATGTAGGTGTCGTAGGCGATGTAGAGCACGGCGGCGATCAGCGACTGCCCGAACGACTTGCCGATCTCGACCTCGTCGCCGTCCACTTGGTACTCCTGGACGTTGAAGGCCCAGCTGAGCAGCCAGACCACGATACCCACGAGGATCATGTCGATGATCCGCGCGAGCGTGCGGCGTCCGCTGTCGGCGAGCGGCGGCATGCCGGCGAGCGGATCGGGGGCGCCGCCGTACGGATCACCGCCGTAGGGTCCGCCTCCGCCGGGGGGCGGGGCGCCGTAAGGTCCGCCGCCACCGGGAGGCGGAGCACCGTAGGGGCCGCCGCCACCGGGAGGCGGGACGCCGTGGGAGCCTCCGCCACCGGGAGGCGGGGGCGGGTTGTCGTACGGCGAGCCCGTGCCGCCCTCGCCGGGGCCGGGTTCCGGGCCCGGCCCAGGGGACGAGGGACGCTTCCTGAACGGGTCGTCTTCCGGCGGCTGCCCGCCGGAGCCGGGGGGCGGTTCACTGCTCATGGCCCGAGTCGACCGCGAACCTCCCGACGGCGCATCCGGCGAGCCGCCGTCCGGAGTACGGGGGCCTCCGGCGGCGGGGCCGAGGGTTCGTCGCGGTCGGCTGCGGGTGGGTGGGGGCTGGTCGCGCAGTTCCCCGCGCCCCTTATGGGGCGCGTCCACTGCACGCGCCTCAAGGGGCGCCCCGCCTCCCGCCGAGCTAGCCCGCGACGAACGTGCGGGACGCCTTGTCGTGCCAGCACTGGTGCCACGGGCGGTCGAACAGGCACCACGCGACGCCGACCACGCCCACGACCAACAGGCCGGGGACGCTGTACACCAGCCAGCGGCGCAGGGCCGCGCCGAAGGACGGGGGCTCGTGGGCCTCGATGTCCCGCACCTCCAGGCCGAGCAGCTTCTTGCCCAGGGTGCGGCCCCACTTGGCGGTGGGCAGCGCCTCGTAGACGACGCCGAAGAGCAGCAGGACGGCCAGGACGATGCCGAGGTACGTGGACGTCGTGCCGTCGAGCAGCCATACCGTGACGGTCTCGCCGGAGAGCTTGGCCTCGTCGATCTTTCCGTTGACGTGGTCGAGCGCCTTGCCGCCGAGGGGTACGGCGGCCACGGCGGTGACGCCCGCGAGGACCACGGTGTCGATCAGCCGGGCGGCCAGCCGCTTGCCGAGCCCGGCGGGGCGGGCCGCCGCCTGGCGCCGGGCGGCGGCCTGGAACACGTCCTCGACCGGCGGCTTCCAGGGCGCGACGGGCTGCTCGTCCCCGCCGGCACCGGCGAGCCGGTGCACCTGCTGCGCCCACGAGGACTGACCGCCGCCGGGGCCGGGCGCGAGCGGGGCCGAGGCGGCGGGCTGCTGCGGCGAGGCGGCAGGCAGGGGGGCGGCGGGCTGCGGGGTGGCGGGCTGCGGGGCGGCGGCCTGGTGGGGGACGGCTGGGCCGCCCGTCTGCTGCGGACCGGCAGGGGCGGCGGGCGCGGGGGCCTGCGTGGCCGCCGCTCGGGCGGCGGCGGCCTTCCCGGCGTTGAAGCCGGGGCCGCCGGCGCGCGGGGAGATCGCGCGGAAGGTCATGGTGCCCTCGTCGGCGGCGGCACCGCCGTCCGAGGCACCCGAGGCCTGGGCGCCCTGGGCGCCCTGGGCGCCCTGGGACCCGGCCGTCGGGCGCCGGAAGACGAAGGTGTTGCCCGACCCGGCCTCCGCCTCGCCGGACGCGGTCCCCTCCGAGGCGCCCGACCGCCCGGAGCGGGCGTCGTCGGCCTGCGCGGACCGGGCGTCGGCGGACCGGCCGCCGCCCGCGGTGCCCCCGGGTACGGAGCCGCCACCGGTGGCCCCGGCCGGGGCGCCACTCGCCGCCCCCGCACCAGCACCAGCACCAGCGGGACCGCCAGAAGCATGCCCGGCATGAGCACCACCCACCGCGCCCGCACCAGCACCAGCACCAGCGGGACCGCCAGAAGCATGCCCGGCATGAGCACCACCCACCGCGCCCGCACCAGCACCAGCAGGTCCGCCAGAAGCATGCCCGGCATGAGCACCACCCACCGCGCCAGCACCAGCACCAGCAGGTCCGCCAGAAGCATGCCCGGCATGAGCACCGCCCACCGCGCCAGCACCAGCACCAGCGGGACCGCCAGGGGCATGCCCGGCCTGGGCGCCACCGCCCACCCCGCCCGCGCCGGAACCCGGCCGGGCCGAGCCGCTGCCCGCGTCGGCGGGGCCGGACTCGGCCGCCGCTCCCCCGGCCGGCCGCGCGCCCTGGGCGTGCGGGACCCTCGGGTCCGCGCCCTGGGCGGTGCCCGGCCAGGCGACGCGGTGGTTCGGATCGTCGGCGAAGCCGGACTGGCGGGAGCGGTCGGCGCCCCAGGCGGTCGCGGGTTCCGGGCGGCTGCCGTGCTGGGAGGCGGCGCCGGGCGGCTCCTCGACCGGGTCCTCGTCGAAGAAGTGCGGGCCGGTCTCCTCGACGGAGGGCCGCGCGCCGGGCGGCGGCGCGAGCGACTCGCCGTCCTTGGGGGCGGGCCGGCTGGTGCCCGGCACCCAGGAGGCGCCGTTCCAGTACCGGACATATCCAGGAATGGACGGGTCCGGGTAATACCCTTCGCGGGGCCTGTCGTCGCCGGGGGCCGGGGTTGGGGCGCTCATGTCCGTCGTCCCGTATCTGCTCGGGGGTTGATATGGGGGCTCAACATCTATCAGACGGGCGCAATCCGCACCGCCGGTCCCGCCGGACCCACCCCTTTCCGGGCAACCTCGTGCATGGACCTTCACACCCGGGACAGAGGTGGGGAAAAAGTTCCGCGAACCCGCGTAACGCTCGCGGCCCCGGCCGCTCTCACTCGTGCGGGCCCGTTCCAGGCGGCCCGTGCGGACCCGTACGAGAGAGGACAACCCCGCCATGCACCCCAACACCACCGTCGTGGAACGCGAACTGGAGCTGAGGCTCATCCTGTCGCCCGAGCGCGGCATCCCGGTACCGGCCCTGCTCGGCTACCACGCCGACGACCCTTACGCCGTCCCCATCACCTTCCACATCGACTCCGGCCACCCGGTGCACTGGACGTTCGCCCGCGATCTGCTGGTGGAGGGGGTGTTCCGGCCGTGCGGGCACGGGGACGTGCGGGTGTGGCCGTCGAAGGCGGAGGGCCGCAGCGTCGTGCTGATGGCGCTGAGCAGCCCGGACGGTGACGCCCTCCTGGAGGCGCCGACGGCGCAGGTGTCGGCCTGGCTGGAGCGGACGCTGCGCGCGGTGCCGCCCGGCACCGAGGGCGGGCAGCTCGGCATCGACGACGGGCTGGCCGAGCTGCTCGCCCGGTGACGGGAAGAAGCGGTCAGAAGAGTTTGCCCGGGTTGAGGATGTCCAGCGGGTCGAAGGCCTGCTTGATCGCCCGCTGCATCTCCAGGCCCACCGGGCCGATCTCCCGCGCCAGCCACTCCTTCTTCAGGACGCCCACGCCGTGCTCGCCGGTGATGGTGCCGCCGAGTTCCAGGCCGAGGGCCATGATCTCGTCGAAGGACTCGCGGGCCCGCCGGGACTCGTCCGGGTCCTGGGCGTCGAAGCAGACGGTGGGATGGGTGTTGCCGTCGCCCGCGTGGGCGCAGACGCCGATCGTGAGGTCGTACTTCGCGGCGACGCGCTCGATGCCCTCCAGCATGTCGCCGAGCCGGGACCGGGGCACGCACACGTCGTCGATCATCGTCGTGCCCTTGACCGCTTCGAGGGCGGTGAGGGACAGGCGGCGGGCCTGGAGGAGGAGTTCGGACTCGGCCGCGTCGTCGGCCGGGACCACCTGCGTGGCGCCCGCGGCCTCGCACAGCGCACCGACGGCGGCGAGGTCGGCGGCCGGGTCGGCGGTGTCGAAGGCGGCCAGCAGCAAGGCCTCCGTGGTCTCCGGCAGACCCATGTGGGCGAGGTCGTTGACCGCCTTGACGGTCGTACGGTCCATCAGTTCGAGGAGGGACGGCACGTGCCCGCCCTCCATGATCCGGCAGATCGCGTCGCAGGCGGCGGTCGCGGAGGCGAACTCGGCGGCCAGCACGAGCTGCTCGGGCGGCTTGGGGCGCAGGGCCAGGACGGCCCGTACGACGATGCCGAGGGAGCCCTCGGAGCCGACGAAGAGGCGAGTGAGGTCGTACCCGGCGACGCCCTTCGCGGTGCGGCGGCCGGTGGACATCAGGCGGCCGTCGGCGAGGACGACGTCGAGGCCGAGGACGTACTCGGCGGTCACCCCGTACTTGACGCAGCACAGGCCGCCGGAGGCGGTGCCGATGTTGCCGCCGATGGTGCACATCTCCCAGCTGGAGGGGTCGGGAGGGTAGTACAGGCCGTGTTCGTTCACCGCGCGGGAGAGCGTGGCGTTGATGACGCCCGGTTCGACGACGGCGACGCGGTCGACCGGGTTGATCTCCAGGATGCGGTCCATCTTCGTCAGGGAGAGGACCACGCAGCCGTCGGTGGCGTTGGCCGCGCCGGACAGGCCGGTGCGGGCGCCTTGCGGGACGACGGGGACGCGCAGCGCGGTGGCGGTGCGCATCACGTGCTGGACCTCCTCCACGGTGCGCGGCAGGACGACCGCGGCGGGGGCGCCGGCCGGGCAGAAGCTCGCCATGTCGTTGGCGTAGGAGATGGTGACGTCGGGGTCGGTGAGGACGGACTCGGCCGGCAGGCCGGCGAGCAGCCGGTCGACGAGGGTGCCGGAGGCCGCCGTGACCGCTCCGGCTTCGTGGGCTGCGTCGTCATTGTCGCGAGGCGCTTCGATACGGCTCATGATCGGAGGTTCGCACCCGGGGGCCATCGGTGTGAACCCCGTCGACGGCACCCGGCGCAAGCCCCGGTGTGCTCGTCGTATTGGCGCACAGTAAGCGCCATGGAGGTCATGAAGAGGGTTACCGAACACGGGTGGCGCTCACGCCGCGGGCGCCGGGTGCTGATCGCCTCCGTCGCCGGGACCGTCGCGCTCGGCGGGGTGCTGGTGCTGCTGCCCTGGGACGGCGGCGACGCTCCCCCGCCCGCGCCGGGGCCGGCGGCGCTGGCGCGCGGGGCGGTCACCACGGGCGTGCCGGCCGCGCTGCCCGACCTGGCCGTGCTGATCGGCGACCGCGAGACCCACCTGCGGGCGCATCCGCTGGACGGCGTGTCGTGGGCGGTGCTGGGGGCGGCGTACGTCGAGCAGGGCCGGCGTACGGCGGACACCGCGAACTGGCCGAAGGCCGAGAAGGCGCTGCGCACCTCGCTGAAGGTCGGGGCGGAGCGCAACCCGCAGGCCCTGGAGGGGCTGGCGGCGCTGGCGGTGGCGCGGCGGGACTTCCCCGCTGCGAAGAAGTGGGGCGAGAGCGCGGCGAAGGCGGCGCCGAAGCGGTGGACGGCGCACGCGGTGCTGATCGACGCCTACACCGGTCTCGGCGACCACGAGGGCGTGGGGCGGGCCCTGGACAAGGTGATGGAGCTGCGCCCGGGAACCCCGGCGGTCCGGGCGCGGGCCGCGGCCGTCTACCGGGACCGGGGCTGGCGGGAGGACGCGGCGGCGCAGATCTCCGACGCGGCGGCGGCCGCCGAGGCGCCGGCCGAGCGGGCGGCGTATCTGGAGCAGGCCGGGCGGCTGGCGTTCGAGCGCGGGGACCGTCGGGAGGCGCTGCGGTTCTTCCAGGAGGCGCTGCGCACCGATCCCGACCAGCGGGCCGCGCAGGCCGGGCAGGCGCGTGCGCTGGCGGCGCTGGGCCGGACGACGGACGCGCTGACCGCGTACCAGGCGGCGCTGGCCAAGCGGCCGAGCCCGGAGTACGCGCTGGAGCTGGGTGAGTTGTACGAGTCGCTGGGGCTGGACCAGGCCGCGCGGGTGCAGTACGACCTGCTGCGGGCGCGGGTGCGGGGCGCGGAGGCGGCCGGGGCCGACGAGGAGCTGGTGCTGGGGCGGTTCGAGGCGGACCACGGGGACCCCGCGTCGGCGGTGCGGCGGCTGCGGACCGAGTGGGGGCGGCAGCCGGGGATCGCGGTGGCCGACGCGCTGGGCTGGGCGCTGCACCGGGCCGGTGAGGACGAGGAGGCGCTGGAGTTCGCGACGATCGCGACCGACGGCGACGAGGGCGGCGGGGTGCGCAGCGCGCTGAACGTATTCCACCGGGGCGTGATCGAGAAGGAACTGGGGCGGTACGGGCCCGCGCGGCGGCATCTGCGGGAGGCGCTGATGATCAACCCGCACTTCTCGCCGCTGCGGGCGCCGGAGGCGGAGCGGGCGCTGGCGGAGCTGGGCGAGCCCTCCGTGGAGGACCCGCCCCGGTAGCCCCTGGCGGTGCCCCGCCTCCGAAGCCCTCGGCGGCGCCCCGCCTCCGTCGCCCCTGGCGGTTCTCAGAGGTTGCCGCGCTTCTCCTGCTCGCGCTCGATCGCCTCGAACAGGGCCTTGAAGTTGCCCTTGCCGAAGCCCATCGAGCCGTGCCGTTCGATCATCTCGAAGAAGACGGTCGGGCGGTCCTGGACCGGCTTGGTGAAGATCTGCAGCAGGTAGCCGTCCTCGTCGCGGTCGACGAGGATCTTCAGCTCGCGCAGCGTCTCCACGGGCACCCGGGTCTCGCCCGCCCACTCGCCGAGCGTGTCGTAGTACGAGTCGGGGGTGCTCAGGAACTGGACGCCGGCCGCCCGCATCGTGCGTACGGTGGCCACGATGTCGTTGGTGTTCAGCGCGATGTGCTGGACGCCCGCGCCGCCGTAGAACTCCAGGTACTCGTCGATCTGGGACTTCTTCTTGGCGACCGCGGGCTCGTTGATCGGGAACTTCACCTTGAGGGTGCCGTCCGCGACCACCTTGGACATCAGCGCGCTGTACTCGGTGGCGATGTCGTCGCCCACGAACTCCTTCATGTTCGTGAAGCCCATGACCTTGTTGTAGAAGCCGACCCACTCGTTCATGCGGCCGAGTTCGACGTTGCCGACACAGTGGTCGACGGCCTGGAAGGTGCGCATGGGGGTACCTCCCACGCCTTTAGCAGTGGGGGAGGGCGGCTCGACCATCGGCTCGGCGGCGGCGTAGCCGGGCAGGTAGGGGCCGTCGTAGCCGGTGCGCTCGACGAGGGTGTGGCGGGTCTCGCCGTACGTGGCGATGGCGGCGAGGACGACGGTGCCGTGCTCGTCCTTGACCTCGTACGGCTCGGCGATCGAGCGGGCGCCGTGCTCGACGGCGTAGGCGTGGGCGGCGCGCGCGTCGGGGACCTCGATGGCGAGGTCGACGACGCCGTCGCCGTGCTCGGCCACGTGCCGGGTGAGGAAGTCGCCCCATTCGGTGGCGGGCTTGATCACCGAGGTGAGGACGAAGCGGGCGGAGCCGTTCTCCAGGACGTAGCTCGCGGTCTCCCGGCTGCCGTTCTCCGGTCCGGAGTAGGCGACCAGCCGCATGCCGAAGGCGGTGGAGTAGTAGTGCGCCGCCTGCTTGGCGTTGCCCACGGCGAAGACGACCGCGTCCATTCCCTTGACCGGGAAGGGGTCGGCCTGCCGGGCGGTGTCGGGAGTGTGGTGTGTGGTCTGCGTCATAGCCGCAGGGTCTCCCGCGTCTGCAAGGTGCGCAATAGTTTGCGTCTTCACTGGGCAACCTGACCAGTGATACGGCGGTAGGGGCGGGCGATCTGTACAGGATGACCAGGGTTACCGGCCGGGAGGGCACGGGCATGGCGATCGATCGACTGGACGGGCGGATCATCGGGCTGCTGGCCCGGGAGCCGCGGATCGGCGTGCTGGAGATGTCCCGGCGCCTCGGCGTCGCGCGCGGCACCGTGCAGGCTCGGCTGGACCGGCTTCAGTCGAACGGAGTCATCCGCGGCTTCGGCCCCGAGGTGGACCCGGCGGCGCTCGGCTACCCGGTGACCGCGTTCGCCACGCTCCAGATCCGGCAGGGCCAAGGTGCCGACGTACGGGCGCACTTGGCGACCGTGCCGGAGGTGCTGGAGCTGCACACCACCACCGGCACCGGCGACATGATGTGCCGGCTGGTGGCCCGCTCGAACGCCGATCTCCAGCGTGTGATCGACCTGGTTGTCGGTTTTGATGGCATCGTCCGGGCCTCCACGGCGATCGTCATGGAGAACCCCGTTCCGCTGCGGATCATCCCGCTGGTGGAGCAGGCGGCCGCGGACAGCGAGGACAGCGGCGGACGCGACTGAGACCGGCCTCCCGGCCGGCCCGACCCGGAGGTGAGCGGCGGTGAACTTCTGGGAGTTCCTGGGCAGCCGCCACCAGCAGTTGCTCACCGACGCCTACCAGCACGCCAGCGCCGTCTTCCAGTGCATGGTCGTGGCGACGCTGATCGGGGTCCTGATCGGCGTCGTCACCTACCGCAGCGAGTGGGCGGGGAACCTGGCGACGCTGACCACGTCGACGATCCTGACCATCCCGTCGCTGGCCATGATCGGCCTGCTCATCCCGATCGTGGGGCTGGGCGTGCCGCCGACGGTGACCGCGCTGGTCCTGTACGGGCTGCTGCCGATCGTGCGCAACGCGATCGTCGGCCTGCGCGGGGTGGACCCGGCGCTGGTGGACGCCGCGACGGGCATCGGGATGTCGCGGGTGGCCCGGCTGCTGAGGGTGGAGCTGCCGCTGGCCTGGCCGCCGATCCTCACCGGCATCCGGGTCTCGACGCAGATGCTGATGGGCATCGCCGCGATCGCCGCCTACGCCTCCGGGCCGGGGCTCGGCAACGAGATCTTCCGCGGGATCGCCTCGCTGGGCAGCAAGAACGCGCTGAACCAGGTCCTCGCGGGCACGCTCGGCATCATCGTCCTGGCGCTGCTGTTCGACGCCGCGTACGTCCTGCTCGGACGGCTGACCATTCCGAGGGGGATCCGTGTCTGAGACCACCGGGACGACCGGCCGCAGTGCCGCCACCGGAGCGACCATCGAACTGGACTGCCTCACCAAGCGCTACCCCGGCAATCCGCAGCCGGCCGTCGAGAACGTGTCGATGGAGATCAAGGCCGGCGAGACGGTCATCTTCGTCGGCCCCTCGGGCTGCGGGAAGTCGACCACCCTGAAGATGATCAACCGGCTGATCGAGCCCACCGGCGGACGCATCCGCATCAACGGCGAGGACGTCACCGACATCGACCCGGTGAAGCTGCGCCGCAAGGTCGGCTACGCGATCCAGGCCTCCGGCCTCTTCCCGCACATGACCGTCGCCCAGAACATCGCGCTGGTACCGAAGATGATCGGCTGGTCGAAGGCGCGGATCCGGTCGCGGGTGGAGGAGATGCTCGACCTGGTCGGTCTCGACGCCGGGGAGTTCCACGGCCGCTATCCGCGCCAGCTGTCCGGCGGCCAGCAGCAGCGGGTGGGCGTGGCGCGGGCGCTGGCCGCCGACCCTCCCGTACTCCTGATGGACGAGCCGTTCGGCGCGGTCGACCCGATCACCCGGGACCACCTCCAGGACGAGCTGATCCGGCTCCAGCACGAGCTGCACAAGACGATCGTCTTCGTCACCCACGACTTCGACGAGGCGATCAAGCTGGGCGACCGGATCGCCGTGCTGCGCGAGCGCTCCCACATCGCCCAGTTCGACACCCCGGAGGCCATCCTCACCAACCCGGCGGACGACTTCGTCTCCGGCTTCGTGGGCGCCGGGGCGGCGTTGAAGCGGCTGAACCTGACCCGCGTACGGGACGTGGGGATCACCGACTACCCGACGGTGACCGTGGAGGACCCGCTCCAGCACATCTTCAACGCGCTGCGGGCGGCCGGCACCAATGAGATCCTGCTCCTCGACCGGCGCCGCCGCCCCTACAAGTGGCTCAGGCGCGGCGACCTGATGCGGGCCAAGGGCTCGCTGGCGCGCGCCGGGACGCTGGTCCACGACACGGTGACCCGGGACGCGACCCTGCGGGACGCGCTGGAGGCGGTGCTCACGGACAACACGGGGCGGGTCGCGGTCACCGGGCGGCGCGGCGAGTACGAGGGCGTCGTCGACATGGAGACGCTGCTGAACTCCGTGCACGAACTGCTGGAGGCCGACCGGCTGGACGCGCTGGAGCACCAGCACGACCTGGCGGAGGCCCGGGCGGAGCAGACCCATGCCGAGCAGGAGGGCTTCGGAGGGGAGGCGAAGGCGTGAGCAGCACTTCCGGGCCGCCATCCGGCTCTTCCGGCTCCTCATCCGGTCCGTCGTCCGGCTCTTCATCCGGTCGGCAGCCCGAGGGCGAGCGCGAGACCGGGGGGACCGCCTACGACGACGAGGACGAGGTGGAGCAGGAGCCGCGCCCGCCGTCCCCGGCGGCGACGAGGCGGCGGGTCGGCTGGCGGAAGCTGACCTTCCTGCCCGCGGTCCTGGTCGCCGTACTGCTGGCGACCTGGCTGTGGTTCCGGCAGGCCGACCTGGACGCGTTGAGCCGGAACGCCCTGTCGGACGGGCAGGTCACCCAGGCGCTGTGGCAGCACGTCCAGCTGACCGTGATCTCCACCTTCTTCGTGCTGATCATCGCGATCCCGCTGGGCATCCTGCTCACTCGCGGGATGTTCCGGAAGGCCACGCCGGTGGCGATGGCGTTCGCCAACATGGGCCAGGCGACCCCGGCGATCGGCCTGCTGGCGCTGCTGGTGATCTGGCTGGGCATCGGCCGCCGGGCCGCCCTGATCGGCATCATCATCTACGCCGTCCTGCCGGTGCTCTCCAACACCATCGCCGGTCTGAAGGCCAACGACCCGACCCTGTTGGAGGCGGCCCGCGGCATCGGCATGTCCCCACTGGGCGTGCTCACGCGCGTGGAGCTGCCGCTGGCCGTCCCGCTGATCCTGGCCGGCGTGCGCACGGCCCTCGTCCTCAACGTCGGTACGGCGACGCTGGCCGTCTTCGGCGGGGGCGGCGGGCTGGGCGTGCTGATCACCACCGGGATCACCAGCCAGCGGATGCCGGTGCTGGTGCTCGGCTCGATCCTCACCGTGGCCCTCGCGCTGCTGGTGGACTGGCTGGCCTCACTCGCCGAAATGCTGCTGCGGCCGCGCGGCCTGGAGGTGAGGACATGAGCACGCGCCCCGGTACGGGAGGCGGGCGACGCCGTACGTGGCTGGTGACGGCGGCGCTGCTGGTGGCGGCCTCCGGCTGCGGGCTGACCAGCGGCTCCCCGATGGTCGACGACGTCGGGCCCGGCACGATCGGGAAGGGCCGGCCGCTGGAGGGCGCCGACCTGACCGTCGTGTCCAAGCAGTTCACGGAGCAGCTGATCCTCGGCGCGATCATGGGCATCGCCTTCCAGGCGGCCGGCGCGGAGGTGCTCGACCGCACCGGCATCCAGGGCTCCGTCGGCACCCGGGCTGCGGTGGAGAACGGCGACGCGGACGCCACGTACGAGTACACGGGCACCGCCTGGATCACGTACCTGGGGCACGCCGAGCCGATCGCCGACCCGCGCGAGCAGTGGGAGGCCGTGCGCGAGGAGGACCTGAAGAAGGGACTGACCTGGCTGCTGCCGGCCGAGCTGAACAACACGTACGCGCTCGCGATGAATCAGGCCAACTACAAGAAGTACCGCACGAAGACCCTGTCGGAGGTGGCCGAGCTGTCGAAGTCCGACCCGGCCGCGGTGACGCTGTGCGTGGAGGTCGAGTTCGCCAACCGGGCGGACGGGCTGCCGGGCATGGAGAAGGCGTACGGGATGGACATCCCGGCCGGGAACGTCACGGAGATGGACACCGGGATCATCTACACGCAGACGGCCGACGGCGCGTGCACCTACGGCGAGGTGTACACCACCGACGGGCGGATCAAGTCGATGAACCTGGTGTTGATGGAGGACGACAGGAACTTCTTCCCGAACTACAACGCGGCGCCGATGGTCCGCACGGACGTCCTGAAGGAGTGGCCGGCGATCGCCGACGTCCTCGCTCCGGTCACCAAGGCACTGAACAACGACGTGGCGCGGACGCTGAACGCGAAGGTCGACGTCGACGGCGAGGACCCGCACCAGGTGGCACTGGACTGGATGATCGAGAAGGGCTTCGTGACGGAGGGCTGACCTCGGTGGCCCACCCTCACCTCAGCAGGCGGGGACCTTGCCCTCGCCCGTCTCCAGGGCTTCCAGCGAGTCGACCGCGCCCTTCAGGGTGGTGACCGGGATCAGCCTGAGCCCCTTCGGCAGCTCCGCCCGCGCGTCCGAGCACTCCGCCTTCGGCACCAGGAAGACGGTGGCCCCGTCCCGCCGGGCGGCCTGGGTCTTCAACGGCACACCGCCGACGGCGCCGACCTTGCCGCCGGTGCTGATGGTGCCGGTACCGGCGACGACCCTGCCGCCGGTGAGGTCGCCGGCACCCAGCTTGTCGACGATGCCGAGGGAGAAGAGGAGTCCGGCGCTGGGGCCGCCGACGTCCTCCAGGCGCAGGTCGACGTCGACGTCCGCCTCGTCGAGGTCCAGGTGGGCCAGCGCGGCGGTGGTCGCCGCGTCCTGGGACTCCCGCATCTGCTCCTCGTTGTACTCCTCGATCTCCTTGACGTCGTCGCCGCTCGGGTAGACGGCGTCGCGCGGCATGACCGCCCGGTCGGTGTCGAACCAGCTGCCGAGCACGTCCCCGAGCTTCACGCTCGCGTCGGGGCCGGTCGCCTCGATGGTCGTCATCCGCAGCTGCCCGCTCGTCTCGTGCGTGGGCGCACCCTTGATCGTGATCACCGGGGCGCCCTGGTTCTGCCCCAGCACGTCGGCCGTCAGCCCCGGCTGCGCCACGGAGAAAGGCAACGGCGCGAACACGGCGGTGGCGAGCAGCGCCACGACGGGGAGACCGCAAACGGCGAGGGCCTGGGGGCGCGTGAGACGAGAGAGCACGGGGTCAATCTAACGCGACAGGGCTGCGCCCCGGCTGTGGGTACTCCGCGTCGGTGCTCGGGCCGGGTGGGTCGCGCGGCCCGGCGTGACGGGGCGCCGCTGCGCCCACCCGTGCCGCCCCAGCGGCACGACTGCCCGCAGCGGCGCGGGGACGTCACCGCAACGCCTCCGCCACCTCCCGGGCCGCTTCCATCACCCGCGTCCCCACCCGCTCCGGCACCACGTCGGCCAGCATCACCACGCCGACGCTGCCCTCCACCCCCGTCACCCCGAGCAGCGGCGCGGCGGCCCCGCAGGCGCCGGCCTCCAGCTCGCCGTGGGTCAGGGTGTACCCGGGCCCCTCCACCACGTCACCGGCAGGCTGCGGCTGCGGCTGTACCTGTTGCCGCGCGGAGAGGATCGCCTTGCCGGCGGCCCCCCGCTCCAGCGGATGCCGGAAGCCCGCGCGGTAGGCGACGTGGTAGTCGGTCCAGGTGGGTTCGACGACGGCCACGGCCAAGGCCTCCGCGCCGTCCACCAGCGTCAGGTGTGCCGTCGCCCCGATGTCCTCGGCCAGTGAGCGCAGGGCCGGCATGGCCGCCTCGCGGACGAGTGGGTGCACCTGGCGGCCCAGGCCCAGTACCCCGAGTCCGACTCGGGCGCGGCCGCCCAGGTCACGGCGTACGAGCGCGTGCTGTTCCAGCGTGGCGAGCAACCGGTAGACGACGGTCCGGTTCACGCCCAGTTTGTGGGATAGCTCGGTGACGGTCAGCCCGTGGTCCGTATCGGCCAGCAGCTTGAGGACGCGCAGTCCCCGGTCGAGCGTCTGAGAGGTCTCCGCGGTCACGACGCCCACTCCTTAGTGGTGAGGTCGGCGGCCCTCCAAGCGGGATTGCGTCACCGAGTCCCGTCAGTGACGCGCTTCAGAGGCCGCCGATCGGCTGACGGCCCGGCCTTGTGCCCGGGCCCAGTCGCTTCACGGCTGCGCTCCGCGGCGGCGCTGCCACGGGGCGTGTGCGTAGCGGGACAGTAGCGACCTGGTTCGCTCAGCGGAAGGCTCCGTCCAGAATCCGGGCGATGGCCGGTGTGGACTACCTGTGTTTGTCCTGATACGTACAGCGCACGCGGGCAGCGCCCACGCCCCACCCGTCACTTCATGCGGGTGGCCCACTCCTGCACCTTGGCGATGCGCTGGCGCAGCTGTCCGCCGGTGGCCTCGGCGCTGGGCGGGCCGCCGCACACGCGGCGCAGTTCGGTGTGGATCACGCCGTGCGGCTTGCCGCTCTGGTGGACGTAGGCGCCGACCATGGTGTTGAGCTGCTTGCGCAGCTCCATCAGCTCCTTGTGCGAGACGACCGGGCGGCGTTCGGCGGGCAGTTCGATCAGGTCGGCCTCTTCGTCGGGCTTCTTGCGGCTGTGCGCGATCTGCCGGGCCTGCCGCTTCTGGAGCAGCAGCTGCACCTGATCGGGTTCGAGGAGCCCGGGGATGCCGAGGTAGTCCTGCTCCTCCTCACTGCCCGGGTGGGCCTGCATGCCGAACTCGGCGCCGTTGTACATGACCCGGTCGAAGGTGGCCTCGGACTCCAGCGCCTCGAAGGAGAACTGCTCCTGCTCGCCAGTGTCCTCGTCCTGCTCCCGGTTCGCCTCGTCCATCTCCTTCTCGGACTCGGCGTACGGGTCCTCCTCGCCCTCCTTCTTGGGCTTGTCGAGGACGTGGTCGCGCTCGCGCTCCATCTCGTTGGCGAAGGTGAGCAGGTCGGGCACGGTGGGGAGGAAGACGGAGGCGGTCTCGCCGCGGCGCCGGGAGCGGACGAAGCGGCCTACGGCCTGGGCGAAGAAGAGTGGGGTGGAGATGGTGGTGGCGTAGACGCCGACGGCGAGGCGGGGCACGTCGACGCCCTCGGACACCATGCGGACGGCGACCATCCACCGGTCGGTGCTCGCGCTGAAGTCGTCGATGTTCTTGGACGCGCCGGTGTCGTCGGAGAGTACGACGGTGGCCTTGTCGCCGGTGATCTCGCGGATCAGCTTGGCGTAGGCGCGGGCGGAGTCCTGGTCGGCGGCGATGACGAGGGCGCCGGCGTCCGGGATGGCCTTCCTGACCTCGGTCAGCCGCTGGTCGGCGGCGCGCAGCACGGCGGGCATCCACTCACCGCGCGGGTCGAGGGCGGTGCGCCAGGCCTGGCTGACCGCGTCCTTGGTCATGGGCTCGCCCAGCCGGGCGGCGATCTCGTCGCCGGCCTTCGTCCGCCAGCGCATGTTGCCGCTGTAGCTCATGAAGATGACCGGACGCACGACGCCGTCGGAGAGCGCGGAGCCGTACCCGTAGGTGTAGTCGGCGGCGGAGCGCCGGATGCCGTCGTTGCCCTCCTCGTACGCCACGAAGGGGATCGGGTTGGTGTCGGAGCGGAACGGCGTACCGGTCAGGGCGAGCCGTCGGGTGGCCGGCTCGAACGCCTCCAGGCAGGCCTCGCCCCAGGACTTGGAGTCACCGGCGTGGTGGATCTCGTCGAGGATGACGAGGGTCTTGCGCTGCTCGACGCGGTTGCGGTGCAGCATGGGGCGGACGCCGACGCCCGCGTAGGTGATGGCGATGCCGTGGTACTCGCGGCTGAGCGGGCCCGCGCTGTACTCCGGGTCGAGCTTGATCCCTATCCGGGCCGCGGCCTCCGCCCACTGCTTCTTCAGGTGCTCGGTCGGCGCGACGACGGTCACCTGCTGCACGACGTGGTGGTGCAGCAGCCAGGACGCGAGCGTCAGGGCGAAGGTCGTCTTTCCGGCGCCCGGGGTCGCGACCGCCAGGAAGTCCCGGGGCTGCTCCTGGAGGTACTTCTCCATCGCCCCTTCCTGCCAGGCCCGCAGCTTGCTGGCGGTGCCCCACGGGGCGCGGCCGGGGAAGGCCGGGGACAGGTGGTGCGAGGTGCTGGAGCTGGCGGTGGTAGTCACGGTCTCCGAGGGGGTAGAGCGGTCGGCCACGTATGACAACCGGGCCACCCTACCGGCGCCCGGACGCGATCAACGCGCCCACCGGGGCGGGTCACCCCCGGGTGGGACGGAGGTCACAGCCGTCGCAGCCGACACACGGTCCTCGCGACTTCGCTGTCGCGGCGCTCACCGCCCCCGCACGCGCGTGGCCACCCACGCCCCCACCAGCGCCACCCCCGCCATCGGCAGGAACACCGCCGCGAAGGCCGCCGGATGTGAACCGCCGGAGGCCTCCGTGGCCGCGTGGCTGACCGTGCCGCCACCGAGGGCGGCGAAGGCCGCTCCCCCGACCGACAGCAGGATGACGTTGGAGAGGCCGTCGGAGATCTGGAGGGCGGCGGAGTTGGTGCCGGCCTCCTCGGGGGCGGAGAGCTTGAGCAGAAGGACGCTGGTGGAGGAGATCACCAGGCCCATCCCGAAGCAGCCGAAGCCCCAGGCGACGGCCACCGTCCAGGCGGGCACGGCGTCGATCAGCACGCTCGGTGCCGTGGCGATGGCCGCCGCGACCAGGGCCATGCCGAGGGCCATCAGGCGCTCGCGGTGGGGTTCGAGGCGCGGCCGGGACTGGAACCAGGAGCCCAGGGCCCAGGTGGCCCCGCCCGCGGCCAGCGAGAGCCCGGCCATCGTGGGGCTGAGCCCGCGCTGCGTGACCAGCATCAGCGGGACGAAGGACTCCGCGGCGATGAAGGCGCCCGCGGCGACGCCGCGCAGCAGCACGACGGAGGGCAGTCCGCGCACCGCCCGGTAGGTGCCGCGCGGCAGCAGCCCGAGGACGGCCGGGACGAGCAGCGCCACGCCCACCGCACCGGGCAGCAGCGAGGCCGGGCGCAGGTCCTGGGCGGCGTACTGGAGCAGGCCCGCGCCCAGCGAGATGGCGAGGGCTAGGCGGATGCGGCGGCCGTCGAAGGAGGCCGGCGCCGCGTCCCCTCCCCCTACGGCGCCGGACGCGCGGCTGCGTATCTGCGGCAGCGCGAGCGCCAGCGGGAAGACGACCAGCACCGGGATGCCGACGAACACCCAGCGCCAGCCGAGGTGCTCGGTCACCGCGCCGGACGCCAGCGGGCCGACGATCGACGGGACGACCCAGCCCGCCGCGAACGCCGCCATGATCGCGGGCCGCAGCCGCTCGGGGTAGGCCCGCCCGACGACGACGTACAGGGCGACGATCACCAGTCCGCCGCCGAGCCCCTGCACGGCCCGCCCGAGGATGAACAGCCACATCGCCCCGGCCGTCCCGGACAGCACCAGCCCGGCCGCGAAGGCGGTGATGCCGGCGGTCAGCGACGCCAGCGGCCCCC
The DNA here is from genome assembly GCF_042268605.1 of Streptomyces sp. NPDC056296. Classification (NCBI taxonomy): domain Bacteria; kingdom Bacillati; phylum Actinomycetota; class Actinomycetes; order Kitasatosporales; family Streptomycetaceae; genus Streptomyces; species Streptomyces sp. NPDC056296. The sequence goes on from NZ_JBHJRX010000037.1 coordinate 33,517, forward strand.
GCCGGTCCGACCACTGACCCGAGAGCACCATCCCGAACAGACTCGTCGTGAAGTACCCCGAGAACGCGAACGCGTACAGCGACACCCCGTCCAGCTCCCGCGCCGCCACCGGCATCGCCGTGCCGACCGCCGTCGCCTCGAAGGCGATCAGCACGATCACGGAGACGATGCCGATGCTGAGCGCCCGGTAGGCGCGGCTCAGCACGGTCTCGTCGGGCGCGGTGGGGCCGACGGCGGGGACGGCGACATCGGTGTCGCGGGGCTCAGGGACGGTCATGGTCGCCAGAGTAAGGGCCGCAGACCGCTTTGACCCCTGTCGGGAGGCGGTGCGGGACCGGGACCTTGGTCGTACGACCGCCCGTTCGCGTTACGCGGATTCGATCCCCGCCACGGCCTCCAGCAGCGCCGCGCGGCGCAGGGCCCAGAGGGTGAGGGCCAGGGCGGAGACGTCCGACACCAGTGGGCGGAAGGTGCCGTCGGGCGTCCGCCAGGTCAGGACGGCGCCCGTCGTGCCGTCGACGACCACGTGATCCCCGTCCGCCAGCCGGCCCAGGCGTACGAGGTGGTCCGCGCGGTCGGGGACCCGGTGACCGGGGAACTCCTCGCAGTACTCGGCCAGTGTCGGCAGCGGTGGGCCGTCCGCGTCCCGGTCCAGCCGGAAGGGGTGGGCGTCCTCGGGCAGGCCCGTCTCCCGCAGGAAGCGGCGGGTGGGCTCGTGCCGGAGGGTCCCCGGGAAGTCGACGTCCTCGAAACGCGTGACCCGGCCGCGGCCGAACTCGCGGTCCAGGAACCGCGTCGGCAGGTCCTGGAGGGAGCCCGACGCGGCGCGGTGACCCGCCGTCAGGAGCAGGCAGCTCATCAGGGTGGACGTGTTCCACAGGGACGGTCTTTCGGCGCCTCCCTGGGCCCGCCGTGCGGCGCCACGCGTCCACCGCGGGTCCTCCACCGACGTCGCGAGGCGGACCCGCGTCACCAGCGACGGCACCGCACGGGCGTCCGCCGCCGGGCCGGGCATGGTCGTCGTCCCACTGGTGACCGCGTGCATCGTCTCCCCCGAGAATGTGTGTCCGCCCGTGCGCCGGCGGCTGCCGTTCCCACTCCTGCGGAGACTACGCGCCGCCACTGACAACGCGCCCGCGTGCGGGAGCCGTTCGCCCGGTAGGACGCCCCGGACGCCTCACCCGTTGCCTCACACGCGCGGGCGGCTCAGTTGCCGGTGACCACCGCGGCCTGCGGGCGGATCGGGAGCCGGTTCACCGGGCGTCCCGTGGCCGCGCGTACGGCGGAGGCGACGGCCGCCGGGGAGGCCACCACCGGGGCCGCGCTGACCGCCTTCGCGCCGAAGGGGGCGACCACGTCACGTTCCTCGACGAGCTTCACGATCCGGATGTCCGGGGCGTCGAGCGCGGTCGGGAGGGCGTAGCCGGTCAGGTCGGGGTGGCGGATCAGGCCGCGCGGGGTGCGGAGGTTCTCCGTCAGCGCGATGCCGACGCCCTGGGTCACGCCCGCCTCGATCCGGGCGGTCAGCTGGGCCGGGTTCAGCACCCGGCCCACGTCCTGCGCGACGGCCAGCTCCACGACCCGTACCGAGCCGATCTCGATGTCGACGTCCACCACCGCGCGGATCGCGCAGAAGGCCATGCCGACGAAGGCGTCGCCCTGCCCCGCCTCGTCCAGCGGCTCGGTCGGGTGCGGGCGGCACTGGGCGGTGGCCCACAGTTCCTTGCCGTCCAGCGCCTCGGCGACCGTCGTCGACAGCACGCCGTCGTACGAGGTGATCTTGCCGTCGGCGATCTGGAGCAGCTCGGTCGACATCCCGAACTGGTGCGCCAGGGGCTGGAGGAGCTGGGTGCGGACCATCTTGGCCGCCCGTTCCACCGCGCCGCCCGACACCCAGGTGTGGCGGCCCCGGCAGCCCGCGCCGGCCGGGGGCTGGTCGGTGTCGACGGGCGCCACCTGCACCTCGTCGACGCCGAGGGTGTCCTGGACGATCTGCCGGGCCAGGGTGGTGAAGCCCTGGCCGGTCTCGACCGCCGCGCACAGCACCGTCGCCACGCCGTCCTGGACCTTCACGGTGGCCGTGGAGACCTCGTCGGCGCCCTCGGCACCCAGCATGTGCACCATGCCGATGCCGTAGCCCACGCCCCGGCGCACCGCGCCCGGCTCGCCCGCGCCCTCGGGGCCGCCGGGCAGCAGCCACTCGTCCTCGGGCGTGTCCTTGGGCAGCGCGGGGAGCGGGAAGTCGCGGACCGTCTGGAGGAGTTCGGCGACGGGGGCGGGACACGTGACCGTCTGGCCGGTGGGGAGCACGTCGCCCGTGGCCAGGACGTTGCGCAGCCGCACCTCGGCCGGGTCCAGGCCGAGCTTCTTGGCGACCTTGTCCATCTGCGCCTCGTACGCGGCGCACACCTGCATGGCGCCCTCGCCGCGCACATGGCCGGAGGGCGGGTTGTTGGTGCGCACGGCCCAGCCCTCGATGAAGGCGTTGGGGACGACGTACGGGCCGCAGGCGAACGCCACCGCGGCGGCCAGGGCGTCGGAGGAGGTGTCGGCGTAGGCGCCCGCGTCGAGCAGGATCTGCGCCTCGACCTTCACCACCCGGCCCTCGGCGTCCGCGTGGTGGCGGTAGCGCAGGAGGGTGGGGTGCCGGTGGACGTGGCCGAGGAAGGACTCCTCGCGCGTGGCGGTCAGTTTCACCGGGCAGCCGGTCTTCAGCGCCAGCAGGCCGAGCGGCAGCTGGAAGCCCTGGTCCTCGCGGTCCGCGGTGGCACCGGGCACCCCGGTGACGACGATCTTCACCTGTTCGGGTGTCAGGCCGTAGCAGGACGCGGCCGTGTCGCGGTCGGCGTGCGGATCGGTGGAGGCCAGGTACAGCTCCACGCCGCCGTCCGGGCGCGGCACCGCGAGGCCCGCCTCGGCGCCGATGGGCGCCGGGTCCTGGCGGCCGATGCGGTACAGGCCCTCGACGACGACCTCGCCGGCCGCGTCCGGGTCGCCGTGGCGCAGCGGGATGTGCCGGATCAGGTTGCCGTCGGGGTGCAGCGGTTCGGCCTCGAAGGCCTGCTCCGGGTCGGTCACCGGGTCGAGCGCCTCGTACTCGACGATGACGGCGGCGGCGGCCATCCGCGCGGTGTCCGGGTGGTCGGCGGCGACAGCGGCGATGGGCTCGCCGTGGTGGCGTACGACCTCGGAGGCGAACACCGGGCGGTCGGCCCGGCCGCCGCGTCCGTGCAGCGGGGCGCCGGGTACGTCCTCGTGCGTGACGACCGCCCGTACGCCGGGCATCTCGCGCGCGTGGGTGGTGTCGATGGACACGATGCGCGCGTGCGGGTGCGGCGAGCGCAGGACGGCCGCCCACAGCAGGCCCTCGGCCCACAGGTCGGCGGCGTAGGGGAAGGTGCCCTCCGTCTTGGCGCGGGCGTCGGCGGGCGGCAGGGACGCGCCGAGGCCGTGCGGGATCGGCTCGGGGACGGGGGTCGCCTCATCGGTTCCCGCGGCCTCCGCAGTCACGGCGTCGTTGCTCACGCGTGGCCTCCGTCCTGGCCGTTCTCACCGTAGGGCTGGTCGTGCGGTCCCGGTGTGTCCGGCGCCCCCGGCGGTCCCTGGGACTCGAACGCCGACGGGTTGACGCCGCCCGCGCCCGGACCCGCCTGGTGCGGGATACGGGGCTCGTCGGTGTCCGTCTCCGCCGCGTCGGCGGCGGCGTGCGCCTCGCGCTCGGCGACGACCTCCTTGACCGCCTCCAGGACGCCCCGGTAGCCGGAGCAGCGGCAGAGGTTGCCGCACAGGGCCTGCCGGGCCTCCAGCTCGGTCGGCGCCGGGTTGCCCTCCAGGAGGTTGTGCACGGTCATCGCCATGCCGGGCACGCAGAAGCCGCACTGCACCGCACCGCGCCGGGCGAGCGCCCGCTGCACGTCCGACGGCCGCCCGTCGGCGGCGAGGCCCTCGACCGTACGCACCTCGCTGCCGGCGCTGGTGACGGCCGGGACCAGGCAAGAGGCGACCAGCCGTCCGTCGACCTGCACGTTGCAGGCGCCGCACTCGCCCTGCGAGCAGCCGTCCTTGGCGCCCGCGAGGCCGAGCCGCTCACGCAGCACGTACAGCAGCGACTCGCCGATCCAGGCGTCGGTGACGGGCCGGTCGGCGCCGTTGACGCGCAGCACGTACGAGGCGAGGGGGTGCTCCTCGTTCGGACCGGCGGGGGTCCGCTCCTGGGGGGCGGCCGGGGCGGCATCGGCCCCGGAGGCGGTCGGGTCGGTCTCGGAGGCGGCAGGGCCGGCCCCGGAGGCGGCAGGTTCGGATTCGGTGCGGGGGGCGGTGCGGGGCTCCGCATCCCGGTGCCGGTCCCGCTCATGCCCGGCCTCCGGCTCCGGCTCCCGCACCGGCTCGCGCTCCTGCGAGGCGGCCGGTGCCGGGCCCGTCACGGGCTCCTCCGCGGCCTCCGGGACGGATTTCGCCGCCACGTTCTCGCCGGTGTCCGCGGGGGGCTCTGCGGACCCCTCGAAGGCCTCCTCGGCCCCCTGGGGCTCGTCGGTCACCGTCCCGTCGGCGGCAGCAGACGCCGAGGGGCCGGTCTCCGTGGTGGGTTCCGCGGGCGCTTCGGCGTACGGACCGGTCGCCGGCTCGGGCGCCCCGGGTGCGGAGGTGGCCGCGGCGGACGGCCGTTCCTCGCCGCCAGGTGCGGCCTCGGCCGCGCGGTCGTCCCACGGCTGTCCGGCCGGCTGGGTCGCCCAGGGCGCGGGGGCGCCGCCGGGCAGGGTGGCCGGTGCGGTGCCGCCCCACTGCTCGGCCAGGGACGACTGGGTGAACTCGCCCGACTCGTCCGGCAGGTCGCCGTCGGCGACGGGGATGGACCACTGGCCGGTCACGTCCTGCCCGGTCATGTCCTGGCCGGTCATGTCCTGGCCGGACGCGGCATCGGGCTCGCGCACGGTGCCGTCCGCGGCCGCGGCCTCGGAGAAGTCCCACTGACCGGTGGCCCCGGGCCGGTACGTGAACCGGTCGCTCTGCCCGGCGTGCACGTCGTACGGCGCGTTCGTGTCGTACGGCGCGCTCCCGCCGTACGGGTCCTGCCGCGGGTACTCGGCGTATTCCTGGTGAGCGGCGGGCTCCTGCCCCGCGTCCGGGACGTGCCATTGCGTGCCGTCCACGGGTGCGGCCGGCATCGCCCAGGTGCCGGTGGCCGCCGGGTCGGTGCCGGCGGTGGTGGCGGGCGCGACCGTGATCTGCGGCGGCACGTAGCCGTGCCCGGGTGCGGCGAGCGGGCTGTCGGCGGAGGCCAGGAGCGCGTCCACGCCGCCCTCGGGGAGCTTCACGAAGGCGGTGGCGCCGTCGTCGTAGTCGCCCTGGGGCAGGGGGTCCCAGCGTCCGCCGCTCGGGGGCGTGCCCCCTGCGTGCTGATCGCCGTGCCGGTCGCCGTGCTGGTCGTCGGTCACGACAGCGCCCTCCCCAGTGCTCGTCGGGCCAGCGCGGCGACGGTGCGCCGCAGGTGCAGTACGGCCGGCGGGAGCTGCGGTACGGAGCCGTCCTCGGCCGGGGCCGCTTCGGGGATGCAGGCGGCGGCGACGTACTCGCCGAAGGCGCTCAGCGCCTCCGGGACGATCGCGCGGCCGTTGTCCCAGTCGATGAGGGAGGCCACCCACTGCTCGGCCTCCAGGGGGCGCAGCGGCATCGGCGCGATGGCGCCGACGGCGCACCGCACCCCGCGCCGGGCGGGGTCGAGGACCAGCGCCACGGAGGCCATCGCGCGGCCCGGGCCGGTCCGGCCGGTCGCCTTGAGGAAGACCTGCGGCGCGTGCAGCAGCGGCACGCGCACGTAGCCGATCAGCTCGCCCGCGCGGAGCATCTCCATGCCGGCCAGCAGGTGCGACACCGGCATCTCCCGGCGGGCCCCGTCCTGGCCCGCGATGATCAGCGTCGCCTCCAGCGCGGCCAGCACCGGCAGCGCGTCGCCGGTGGGGGCGGCCGAGGCGATGTTGCCGCCCAGGGTGCCCGCGTTGCGGATCTGCGGGGGTCCGGCGGCGCGCGCGGCGGCGGCGAGGGCCGGGATGAGCGCGGCGAAGTCGGGGCGGCCCATGCGGGCGTGGGTGAGTCCCGCGCCCAGCAGCGCGTGACCGTCCTGGTACTGCCAGCCGCGGATCTCGCTGATCCGGCCGAGGCCGACCAGCGCGGCGGGCCTGAGCTGGCCGGAGTTGACGGCGGTCATCAGGTCGGTGCCGCCCGCGACCGGAACGGCGGCGGGCATGGCGGCCAGTGCCGCCACGGCCTCGTCCAGTGTCGTGGGCAGCGTGACGGCCTGCGCCGCCTGCGGTGCGTGCGTGGTCAAACCGACTGCCCCTTCCCGCTGTCCCACCTGGTCCCGCCCATGTGGCCGTACGGTACGACCTGACAGGGCGGACGTGGCAACTCTGGCACATCTTTGCAGGGCCCGAACGCGGGGGTCCGCTAGGAGGCATTCGCCCACCTCGTCGGCGAGATGGTCCGATTTCGCACGGGATCTCCGGCAATCCCCGGCAATCGGCCGACAATCAGAAGTGAGCACGATGAGCGAGAGTTGCCACTACTCTGTGGCGTTTCGGGGCTTTCTCCTTACTTGTGCGCCTTACTTGTGCGCCTTACTTGTGCGTCTTGCCTGCTCGCCTTACTTGTTCGGCGGCGGTCCGTCGATCGGTCGGCCGAGCACGCCGGGCCGCCGCTGCCAGGGCAGCGGACCGCCGGGCGGCCGGTAGCCGACGCCCAGGGCGTCAAGTCGCCGGTAGTGGGCGGCCATCCGACGCTCGAAGCCGGCGAAGTCCCGGTCGGCCGGGGCCGGCAGGGCACTCCAGGCGACCTCGGCGAACGCGGCGAGCCTCGGGAACGTCTGGTAGTCCACGCGCGCCTGGTTCTCCATCACCTCGGTCCACACGTTCGCCTGGGTGCCGAGCACATGTCCGGCCTCGTCCGGCGTCAGCTCCGCCGGAACCGGGTCGAACCGGTAGACGTCCTCCAGGGTGCGCACGAAGCCGATCGGCACGGGTTCGTCCTCGCCCGCGTGCTGCCGGTGGTCCAGGTACACCTGCTGCTCGGGGCACATGACGACGTCGTGTCCCGCGCGCGCGGCGGCGACCCCGCCGGCGTACCCGCGCCAGGAGGACACGGCCGCGCCCTTGGCCAGCCCGCCCTCCAGGATCTCGTCCCAGCCGATGAGCCGGCGTCCGCGTTCGGCGAGCCAGGTGTCGAAGTGCTGGATGAACCAGGCCTGGAGTTCGTCCTCGTCGGCGAGGGCGAGTTCCTCGATGCGTGCCTGCGCGGTGGCCGAGCGCCGCCACTGGTCCTTGGGGCATTCGTCGCCGCCGATGTGGATGAACTCCGAGGGAAAAAGCTCCAGGAGTTCCTCGAACACGCCCTCGTAGAAGCGCAGGGTGTTCTCGGTGGGGGCGAGTACGTTCGGGGAGACACCCCAGGTGTCCCACACGGAGAGGGCGGTGGTGTCGATCACGTCCGTGTTGCCGAGTTCCGGATACGCGGCGATGGCGGCCTGCGAGTGTCCGGGTACGTCGATTTCGGGGACGACGGTGATGTGCCGCTCGGCGGCGTAGGCGACGATCTCCCGGATGTCGTCCTGGGTGTAGAAACCGCCGTGGGGTTTGTCCTCCCAGAGCGGCGAGGCACGGTGGCCGTATTTGGTGCGCGCCCGCCAGGAGCCGGTCTCGGTGAGCTTCGGATGGCGTTTGATCTCCACGCGCCAGCCCTGGTCGTCCGTCAGATGGAAGTGCAGGACGTTGAGTTTGTGGGCGGCCATCAGGTCCAGGTAACGCAGGACGCCTTCCTTGGGCATGAAGTGCCGGGCTACGTCCAGCATGAGGCCGCGCCAGCGGAATCGGGGCGCGTCCTCGATCCGGACCAGCGGCAGCCGCCACCGGCGGTCGGGCAGCGGGGCGCGCCGGAAGGCGTCCGGGCCGAGCAGTTGCCGGAGCGTCTGAGCGCCCCAGAAGAGGCCGTCCGGATCACCGCCCGTCAGGTGCACGCCCGTCGGTTCGACGACGAGGCGGTAGCCCTCGGCGCCCAGCTCACCGTCGAGGGACAGGCGGACGACGTCGTCGCCCCCCGACCCGGGTGCGAGCGGCAGGCCGGTCGCGGCGCCCAGCGTGGCGCGCAGCCAGCGCTCGGTGTGCTCCGTCCCGGCGTCCGCCACCACCTTGGTGTCCGGGCCGAGACCGAAGAAGTCGCGCTCGCGGCACGTCACTTGCTGCGGCTGGGGAATTACGTCTGTCACGTCAGTCACCTGTTCCTTGCGAGGAGACCCCAGCGCCCGCGCCGGGGGAGGGAATCGCATCCGGGTGTCGCGGCGCGGAGCGTCGCCGTATCCGGTTCGGGCGCGGAGCGCCCGAACCGCTGCGCTTTTGCTGAGGTGCTACGAACGCGTGTGCCTGTGGTCGCTGGTCGGAGTGGCGGCTGTGCATTCGGGGGGTGTTTGTACGGCTGTCGTACGTATGGTCCTTCGCAGGGTCCGGGACAGCACAGTGTCCTGGTCGGGGCCGAGAGGGGGCGAGATGGCACTGGTGGGGGCGGGTGTGGGGGCCGGACGTGCCCGGTACACGTACCGGTTGCGGGTGTCGTCCGCCGCCCGCACCACTCTGACGGCGGAGTGGGACCGGTGCCGCTGGGTGTGGAACGAGTGCGTCGCCAAGTCCAGGGCCGCGCACCTGCACAACACGTCCACCGGCGAGAAGACCACGTGCGGCCCGGCGCAGCTCGACAGGATGCTCACCGAGGCCCGCGCCCGCACGCCATGGCTGCGTGAGGGTTCGTCGGTTCCCCAGCAGCAGGTCATCCGCGACTTCGGCCGCTCCCGCGCCAAGGCGCACAAGGACATCACAGAGCGCCTGCCGATGGCGCGCCGGGCCGGGATGCCGAAGTGGAAGACCAAGCGTGAAGCACTGCCGACTCTCAACTACACCCGGCGCGGGTTCCGGCTGAAGGACGGCCGGCTGCACCTGGCGGGGTGCATCGTCCTGACGGTGGTGTGGTCGCGGGAACTGCCGGGTGAGCCATCCTCGGTCCGCGTGCACCAGGACAGTCTCGGGCACTGGTACTGCTCGTTCGTCGTTCCCGCCCAACTCCAGCCCCTGCCGAAGACCGGCCGCGTCCTCGGTGTCGACTGGGGCGTGAGGGAGACCGCGACCACCACGTCCGACGCGCACGACCTGCCGCACCCCGGGCATGGTGGGGAGGCTCGGGCGAAGCTGGCCCGGTACGACCGGATGACGGCCCGCCGCAAGCCGAAAAAGGGCCAACCCGGGACGAAGGGATACCGCGAGGCGCGGAAACTGCGGGCGAAGGCCCACAAGAAGGTCGCGAGGCAGCGTGCGGACACCGGCCGCAAGTGGGCCAAGAAGATCGTCCGCGACCACGACACGATCGCGGTCGAGGACTTCCGTCCGAAGTTCCTGGCCAAGTCGGCCATGGCCCGCACGGCCGCTGACGCCGCCATCGGCGCCACCAAGGCCGCCCTGACCGAGATGGGCCGCAAACACGGGCGGGACATCCGCCTCGTACACCCCGCGCACACCACCAAGGACTGCGCCCAGTGCGGAGCGAGAACCAAGCACGCACTCCCCCTCTCGGAACGTACCTACACCTGCACCGCCTGCGGGACCGTCTCCCCCAGAGACAAGAACTCCGCACGCGTCATGCTCCTCCGGGCTGGTCTCAACCCGGCTGGTGCCGACGGCGGAAGACCTCCTGGAGCGCTGCTCCAGGAGGCGGCCTGAGCCAGAAATCCCCTCCCCCTTCAGGGAGGGGAGGATTCAAGTCAGTCCTTTACCGCTCCGCCGAGGCCGGAGACGAGTCGTCGTTGCACGAGTACGAAGAAGACCAGCACCGGAATCGTCATCACCGTGGACGCGGCCATCACACCGCCCCAGTCGGGGTCGTCCGGCTTGTAGAAGACCAGCAGCGCCATCGGCAGCGTCGACTGGGAGGTGTCGCTGATGATGAACGACTTGGCGAACAGGAAGTCGTTCCAGGTCGAGATGAAGGAGAAGACGCTGGTGGCCACCAGCCCCGGGAAGACCAGCGGGAAAAGGATCTGCCACAGGAATCGCGCCCGGCTCGCCCCGTCGATGTAGGCGGCCTCCTCCAGGGCCTCCGGCACGGCTTTCACAAAGCCTCGCAGCATCCAGATCGCGAACGGCAGCGAGAAGGCGATGTGGGGCAGGATCAGCGACCCCAGCGTGTTCAGCTGGCCGAAGTCCCGCATGAGGAAGAACAGCGGGATGGTGAGCGCCTCCACGGGCACCATCTGGGCCACCAGGAACATGATCAGCAGGGTGGTCCGGAAACGGAACCGGAAACGCGTCACCGCGGTCGCCGCGAGGAACGCGATCAGCGCCGAGGCGATCACGACGGTGCCCGCCACGAGCAGACTGTTGAGAAAGTAACGGCCGAATTCCTGCTGCCCGAACACCCGCCGGAAGGAATCGAGCGACGGCGCCAGGGTCCACGGACGCGGCTCGCTCGACTCGATCTCCCCGGCCGGTTTGAAGGCGCTCAGCACCATCCAGTACAGCGGGAAGGCCACCACGACCGAGATCAGCAGCGCCGAGGCCTCGGCCGCCAGCCGCCACGGACGGCGCACACGCGCGCGCGGAAGACGCAGCGGAAGATTCACAGTTCCTCCCCCTGGCGGCGCAGCAGCCGCAGGTAGACCAGCGTCACGGCGAGCAGGATCAGCAGCATCACGACGCCGATCGCCGAGCCGAGGCTGTACTGCGAGGACGCGAACGCCTTCTGGTAGGCGTAGACGTTGAGGACGAGGTTCTGGCCGGCGATGCCGCCCCCGTTGGTCATGACGTAGATCTGGGTGAAGACCTTGAAGTCCCAGATGACCGACTGGATGGTGACGACCACCAGGATCGGCCGGAGCATCGGGGCGAGCACCGACCGCCAGATGCGCCACTGCGAGGCGCCGTCCAGGGCGGCGGCCTCCAGCACCTCGGCCGGCACGGCGCGGATCCCGGCGTAGACGGTGACCATGACGAACGGGAAGGAGCACCAGACCACTTCGAGGAGGACGAGGGCGAAGGCGCTGAAGCGTCCGTACGTCCAGGAGTGGTCGCCGAGGCCCAGCATCCGGTTGACCGGCCCGAAGTCCGGGTCGAACAGCAGCAGCCACACCGTCGACCCGGTGACCGCCGGGGTCGCCCAGGCTCCGAGGGCGGCCATCATCAGCGCGAGCCGGGGCAGGGCACGCACCCGCGTGAGCAGCACGGCGAGCGCACACCCGACGGCCAGCGTCGACACGACACAGGCCGCCGCGAACACGACGGTGGCGAGCAGCACCCGCCAGAACTCACCGTCCCCGAACAACTCGGCGTAGTTCCCGAACCCCTGGAAGGTGGTCGGTTCCCCACCACTGACCTGAGCCTGGGTGTACTCCAGAAAGGAGATCAGCCCAAGCTGATAAACGGGGTAGACGAGCAACCCACCAAGGACGACAAGAGCGGGCGCGAGGTAGATCCAGGGGGTATAGGCAGCGCCCCCGAAGGGGCGCGGGGAACGGCGCGAAGAACCACGACGCACCAGCGGCCGCGAACGCACCGCACCCCCCGAGCTACTAGGCACCCCCGTCACCCGGCGGAGCCAAACGCGTCGTCCATCTTCCGAGCCGCGCCCCCAGCGGCAGCGCCCACGTCCTTCTTGCCGCTGACCACCTCCTGGAACATCGTCGGCAGCACCTGCGACGAGTCGATCGTCGCCCACGCGGGCGAGGCCGGCACGAACTTCGTGCCCGCGGCGAGGGTGTCCACGAACGGCTTCACGAACGGCTCCTCGGCCGCGACCTGCTGCCGTACGTCCGTGAAGGTGGGCAGGAAGCCCATCGCGTCGAACATCTCGGCCTGCGTCTCCTTCGACGCGAGCCGCTTCATCAGGTCGACGGCGAGGGTGCGGTGCGACGTGCTCTTGAGGACGCCGATGTTGTTGCCGCCCGCGAAGGCCGGGGCGATCGAGCCGGGCTCGACGCCCGGCAGCGGCACGACCGCGTACTTGCCCTTCGCCTTCCCGGCGTCCACGGCCTGGCGGCTGAAGTCGCCGCCGATCGCCATGGCCGCCTTGCCGGAGGCGAACGCGGTGACGGTGTCGTTGCCGCCCATGCCGGCGCACTTGGCGGCGGGGCAATTGTCGTCACCGAAGAGGGACGTGTACGCCTTGATGCCCTTCTGGGCGGCGGCGCTGTCGATCGACGAGGCGTACGAGCCGCCCTTGCCGGTGGCGAGTTCGCCGCCGTTCGCCCAGATGAAGGGCATCGCGCCGTAGGTGTAGGCGCCGCCGACGGCGATGCCGTAGAGGTCGGGCTTCGCGGCGCGGACCTTCTTCGCGGTGGACGCCAGTTCGTCCAGCGACTTGGGGGCCTTCAGGCCGAGTTCGTCGAAGACGTCGGTCCGGTAGTACAGGGCGCGGACGCCGACGAAGTAGGGGGCGCCGTAGACCTTGCCGTCCACGGTGACGGACTGCCGGGCGGTGGGGTCGGCGTCCTTGGCCTCGTCCCAGGCGCCGAACTCCTCGGTGATGTCCAGGAGTCCGCCGTCCTTGACGTAGCCGGCGGTGTCGGTGTTGCCGTACTCGATGACGTCGGGGGCGCTGGCGGGGTCGTTGAAGGCGGCCTTGATGCGCTGGGCGCGGGTCTCGACGGGGATGTACTCGACGTCGACCTTCGTGCCCTCGTGCGCCTTCTCGAAGTCGGCGAGGACCGCGTCGACGACCTTTTCCTTCGGCTTGGTGTTGACCTCCTGGAAGAGCCAGATCCGTAGCGTTCCGCTCTTCTCGTCCTTGCCGGAGGAGGAGTTGTCGGACGTCTGGGGGGCGCAGGCGGTCGCGGTGACGACGGCGGCGGCCAGCAGTACGGCCAGGCGGGGGGCGAGCTTCATGGAGTGTTCCTCCGGGCGTGCGTTGCAACATATGCAATGACGGTTTCGCTCTGCACAACACCCAGGAGGTTATGGAGTACATGAACATGTCCACAAGAGGTCTCAACCACTTCGTGACAACGCGAAGGCCCCCGGAGTGCGCGCGGGCGCACTCCGGGGGCCTTCGAAGAACCCGGCCGGGAAGGCTGCTACTTCTTGTCGCCGCCCTTACCGCCCTTGCCCTCGTCTCCGCCGCCGCTCATGGACTCGTAGATCTCCTTGCACATGGGGCAGACCGGGTACTTCTTCGGGTCGCGGCCCGGTACCCAGACCTTGCCGCACAGCGCCACGACGGGGGTGCCGTCGAGAGCGCTCGCCATGATCTTGTCCTTCTGGACGTAATGGGCGAAGCGCTCGTGGTCACCGTCACCGTGGGAGGTCTGCGGTGTCGGCTCAACGAGGGTCCCCGTACCAGTCCCGCGCTCGGGCTCGAGAGTGCTCATGCATGCCAGGGTACTGAAAGCCGGGGTATTGAAGCTCACACGCTTCGGCCGGGGAGATCAGTTGAGCGAGGGGTCGTCCGGATACGTCGCCACCATCGCCAGGTCGCCCCGCTGGCGGCGCAGCACCTCGCGCCAGAGCCTCTCCGGCACCGGGCAGGACACGTCGCCGGGCTCGGACTCCACCACGTACCAGGCGCCCTCCGTCAGCTCGTCCTCCAGCTGACCGGGGCCCCAGCCCGCATACCCGGCGAAGATCCGCAGGGCGCCCACGGCGGGGGCCAGCAACTCCGGCGGCGCCTCCAGGTCCACCAGCCCGATCGCGCCGTGCACCCGGCGCCAGCCCAGCGGCGCCCGCTCGCCGGACGCCCCGCCCGGGACGACGGCCACGCCGAGGGCCGAGTCGAGCGAGACCGGGCCGCCCTGGAAGACGACGCCGGGTTCGCCGGTCAGGTCCGCCCAGCCCTCCAGGATGTCGACCACGTCGACCGGCGTGGGACGGTTGAGGACGACGCCGAGGGAACCCTCCTCGTCGTGGTCGAGAAGGAGCACCACCGCGCGCTCGAAGTTCGGGTCCGCCAGGGCGGGCGTTGCCACGAGCAGCCGCCCCGTGAGCGAGGACACCTCGGTCATGCCTGACATGATCCCGCATGTTCCCCTCCCGTGGGGAGGCAATCGGGGGCACGGGGGTGAACACGTCCGCCGAGCGCGCGCCGCCACCGTGACACCCGCGCCCGCCACCGTGACCGCCCGTGCCCGCCGCAGAACCGTTCGTGTTGTGACAAACCCATGACATCGCCGGACCGTGCACAGGCTTACTGAAGGGGGGTACAAGGCGATTACCCTTTCCCTTCTGGCCCCTGCCCAACCCCACGGAACGCGAGATTCATGACCGTCAACGGCGCTGATGACGTACTGCTTGTCCACGGCGGAACCCCGCTGGAGGGCGAGCTCCGGGTCCGCGGTGCGAAGAACCTCGTGCCGAAGGCCATGGTGGCCGCCCTGCTGGGCAGTGCGCCGAGCCGGCTGCGCAACGTGCCGGACATCCGCGACGTGCGGGTCGTACGCGGACTGCTGCAACTGCACGGGGTCACCGTCCGTCCGGGTGAGGAGCCCGGCGAGCTGGTGCTCGACCCCTCCCACGTGGAGAGCGCGAACGTCGCCGACATCGACGCCCACGCGGGCTCGTCGCGCATCCCGATCCTGTTCTGCGGCCCGCTGCTGCACCGCCTCGGGCACGCCTTCATCCCGGGCCTGGGCGGCTGCGACATCGGCGGCCGGCCCATCGACTTCCACTTCGAGGTGCTGCGGCAGTTCGGCGCGAAGATCGAGAAGCGCGCGGACGGCCAGTACCTGGAGGCCCCGCAGCGGCTGCGCGGTACGAAGATCAACCTGCCGTACCCGTCCGTCGGCGCGACCGAGCAGGTGCTGCTGACGGCCGTGCTGGCCGAGGGTGTCACGGAGCTGTCCAACGCGGCCGTGGAGCCGGAGATCGAGGACCTGATCTGCGTACTGCAGAAAATGGGCGCGATCATCGCGATGGACACCGACCGCACGATCCGCATCACCGGTGTGGACGAGCTGGGCGGCTACACCCACCGTGCCCTCTCGGACCGTCTGGAGGCCGCCTCGTGGGCCTCGGCGGCGCTGGCGACCGAGGGGAACGTCTACGTCCGCGGCGCCCAGCAGCGCTCGATGATGACGTTCCTGAACACCTACCGGAAGGTGGGCGGCGCCTTCGAGATCGACGACGAGGGCATCCGCTTCTGGCACCCGGGCGGCCGGCTGAAGTCCATCGCCCTGGAGACGGACGTGCACCCCGGCTTCCAGACGGACTGGCAGCAGCCCCTGGTGGTCGCCCTGACGCAGGCCACGGGCCTGTCCATCGTCCACGAGACGGTCTACGAGTCGCGGCTCGGCTTCACCTCCGCGCTCAACCAGATGGGCGCCCACATCCAGCTCTACCGCGAGTGCCTCGGCGGCTCCCACTGCCGCTTCGGCCAGCGCAACTTCCTGCACTCGGCCGTGGTGTCCGGGCCGACCAAGCTGGAGGGCGCCGACCTGGTCATCCCCGACCTGCGCGGCGGCTTCTCCTACCTCATCGCCGCCCTCGCGGCCCAGGGCACCTCCCGGGTCCACGGCATCGACCTGATCAACCGGGGCTACGAGAACTTCATGGAGAAGCTCGTGGAGCTCGGCGCGAAGGTGGAACTGCCGGGCAAGGCCCTCGGCTGACGGCAGCACGTACGCCGATGGGGCGGTCACCCGAACCCGGGTGACCGCCCCATCGGCGTTGAGTGGAACGCCCCTGAAAGGGGCGCGGGGAACTGCGCGACCAGCCACGAACGGCCCGCGGCCGCACACGACCGCAGCCCGAACGAACGGCCCGCGCAGTCCCCGGCACTCCAAGCGGAGCGCTTACTTGCCCTTGGCGGCTTCCTTGAGCTTCGAGCCCGCCGAGACCTTGACGCTGTAGCCGGCCGGGATCTGGATCGGCTCGCCGGTCTGCGGGTTGCGGGCGGTGCGAGCGGCACGGTGGGTGCGCTCGAAGGTCAGGAAGCCGGGGATGGTGACCTTCTCGTCGCCCTTGGAGACGATGTCGCCGACAACCTCGGCGAACGCGGCCAGCACGGCGTCGGCGTCCTTGCGGGTCACCTCGGCGCGGTCGGCCAGCGCGGCCACCAGCTCACTGCGGTTCATGTTGTTACTCCCGTGTTCTACTTGCCGTTGAGGCGTGCCACGCGGCGGAGCCGCATGTTGGGCACAGCGATGCCGATGCTGCCAGGGTCCTCGGACACTCCCCGGACCCGGGTCGGTCGTCAGACCCTCGCGCCCAGGGAGGCATCCTGCCTCCACCTGCGGCGGTAAAGCCAATCCGGCACCCCCAGGAGTCGTGAGAACACCCTTGGGAGTCACACGCCGAGAGGGCCTGAGCCTTGCGCCACCCTAGAGGGCGATCCGAGGCCCGACATCCCGCGACGCGCCGGTGGGGCGGCCCGCCGTGGTGATCCTCACCACCACGCCACAGGCCGCCTTCCCCCGCCGGAGGAAACTACGCCACCACTCCGGCGGCCTTCGCCGCGTCCCGCACGGCGCCCGCTACGGCACCGGCGACCTTGTCGTTGAAGACGCTGGGAATGATGTAGTTCGGGTTGATCTCGTCCTCGGTCACCACGTCCGCCAGGGCGTGCGCGGCGGCCAGCATCATCTCGGTGTTGACCGTGCGGGACTGCGCGTCCAGCAGGCCCCGGAACACGCCCGGGAAGACCAGCACGTTGTTGATCTGGTTCGGGAAGTCGGAGCGGCCGGTGGCGACGACCGCCGCGGTCTGGCGGGCGATCGCCGGGTCCACCTCGGGGTCGGGGTTCGCGAGCGCGAACACGATCGCGCCGTCCGCCATGGCGGCCACGTCGTCGCCGTCCAGGACGTTGGGGGCGGAGACCCCGATGAAGACGTCCGCGCCGTGCACGGCCTCCTTCAGGGTGCCGGTGAGGCCCTCGGGGTTGGTGTTGTCGGCGATCCAGCGCAGCGCCGACTCGGGCGCGGCGTCGACCAGGTCCGCGCGGCCGGCGTGCACGACGCCGTGGATGTCGGCGACGACGGCGTTCTTCACACCGGCGGCGATCAGCAGCTTGAGGATGGCCGTACCGGCCGCGCCGGCGCCGGACATGACGACCCGTACGTTCTCGATGGGCTTGTCGACGACGCGCAGGGCGTTGGTCAGGGCGGCGAGGACGACGATGGCGGTGCCGTGCTGGTCGTCGTGGAAGACGGGGATGTCGAGGGCCTCACGCAGCCGGGCCTCGATCTCGAAGCAGCGCGGCGCGGAGATGTCCTCCAGGTTGATGCCGGCGAAGCCCGGGGCGATGGCCTTGACGATCTCGACGATCGCGTCGGTGTCCTGGGTGTCCAGGCAGAGCGGCCAGGCGTCGATGCCGGCGAACCGCTTGAACAGGGCCGCCTTGCCCTCCATGACCGGCAGCGCGGCCTTCGGGCCGATGTTGCCGAGGCCCAGCACCGCCGAACCGTCCGTCACGACCGCAACGGAGTTGCGCTTGATGGTGAGGCGGCGGGCGTCCTCGGGGTTCTCGGCAATCGCCATGCAGACGCGGGCCACGCCCGGCGTGTAGATCATGGACAGGTCGTCACGGTTGCGGATGGGGTGCTTCGACGCCATCTCGATCTTGCCGCCGAGGTGCATGAGGAAGGTACGGTCGGAGACCTTGCCCAGGCTGACACCCTCGATGCCGCGCAGCTGCTCCACGATCTCGTCGGCGTGGGAGGTCGAGCCGGCGGCGATGGTGACGTCGATCCGGAGCTTGTCGTGGCCGGAGGCCGTGACGTCGAGACCGGTGACGGAGCCCCCGGCGGACTCCACCGCGGTGGTGAGCTGCGAGACCGCTGTCCCGCCCGCGGGCACCTCCAGTCGGACCGTCATCGAGTAGGAGACGCTGGGCGCCGTTGCCATGGCCGACTTCCTCTGCTTTCACCGTGTAACTGCGTTGTGCCGTCCGATCGTCGCACCTACCACTGAGTACGTGGTAGCCACCCCGGATTGCGAACTTTATGTTCGCGCACCGTTTCGGAAAACGACTTCCACCATACGAGAAGTGGCGGGTGGACGGAAGAGGGGGACCGGCCCGGGAAAGAAGCCGGGGGACGGGAATTGTCTTGCGGGGATCGTTTGTTACCTTGGACGTGGCACCGGCTCGATCCAAGCCCCCGGGCCCAACCTTCGTCGCTCAGAGCGACCACTTGCCGCGAGGCGAGCATGGCGGGTCGGTGCCACTTAAACGAAGAAGATGAAGACGAGAGGCCCGCGCCGTCCCACGGCGCGGGCCTCTCGCACGTCCCGGTCTCTCTCCTGAGCCGCTCAGTCCCGCAGCAGGTCCGGCACCCCCGCCGCGTCCGGCTGGTCCCGCTCACCGGAGACAACCGTCAACTGCTGGGTGGCCCGGGTCAGGGCGACGTACAGCACGCGCAGCCCGGCGGGCGACTCGTCGGCGATCTCGGCGGGCGAGACGACGACCGTGGCGTCGTACTCCAGGCCCTTGGCCTCCAGGCTGCCGAGCGCCACCACGCGGTCGCCGAGCCCGGCCAGCCAGCGCCTGGCCTCCTCGCGGCGGTTCATGGCGACCACGACGCCGACGGTGCCGTCGACGAGGTCCAGCAGCCGGGCCGCCTCCGCCCGGACCGACTCCGCGAGGGTGTCTTCCACCACCGCGAAACGCGGTTCCACGCCCGTCGAGCGCACCGCCGTCGGGGACTCGGAGCCCGGCATGGCGAGGGCCAGCACCTTGGCCGCCAGCTCGGCGATCTCCGCCGGGTTGCGGTAGTTGACGGTCAGTTCGAAGCGGCGGCGCGGGCGGGTGCCCAGGGCCTCGTCGCGGGCCGCGGCCGCCTCGTCGGGGTCGGACCAGGAGGACTGGGCCGGGTCACCGACGACCGTCCACGTGGCGTGCCGGCCGCGGCGGCCCACCAAGCGCCACTGCATGGGGGTGAGGTCCTGGGCCTCGTCGACGATGACGTGCGCGTACTCGGTGCGCTCCTGGGCGAGGCGCTCGGCGCGCTCCCACTGGGTCTCCTCGCGCTGCGGCATCAGCTCGTCCAGGCCGGTGAGCTGGTCCAGCGGGTCCAGCTCGCGCCGCTTGCGGGGGCGGGCCGGGGTGCCGACGATCGCCTGGAGCTCGTCGAGCAGGGCGACGTCGTGCACGGAGTGACCCTCGCGGCGCAGCGAACGGGCCACCTTGCGGACCTCGCCCGGGTTGAGCACGCGCCGGGCCCAGCGGCCCAGGCGCCGTTCGTCCGCCATGGCCGCCAGCACGGCGCCCGGGGTCAGCTCCGGCCACCAGGCGTCCAGGAAGGCGGTGAAGGAGTCCTCGGAGCTGACGTCCTCGTCGAAGGAGGAACGCAGCTCGGCGGCGAGCTCGGGGTCGCTGTGCCGGGTACCGGCGCCCGACTTGGCGTACAGGGCGTCCAGGAGCAGCCGGCGGGCGCGGGGGCGCAGCAGGTTGACGGGCGCGGTGCCGCCGAGGACGGTGCGGCGGATGCCGGCCAGCTCCTCCGCCTCCAGTTCGAGACGGCGGCCGAAGGCGACGACCCGCAGCAGGGTCGGCGAGTCGCTCGGCTCCAGCGCCCCGCGCGCGGCCCGGCGCAGCACCCGGAGCATGCGGGAGGAGCCCTTGGCGCGGGCGGTGGCCGGGGAGTCGTACAGGGTGGCCTCGGCGCCCTCGGTCAGCGAGCCGATCGCGCGGATGGCGACCTGCCCCTCCTCGCCGAGGGAGGGCAGCACGCCCTCGGTGTACGCCACCAGGAGCGGGGTCGGCGAGACGATCAGGATGCCGCCCGCGTACCGGCGCCGGTCCTGGTAGAGCAGGTACGCCGCCCGGTGCAGGGCGACGGCGGTCTTGCCGGTGCCGGGGCCGCCCTCGACGTACGTCACGGAGGCGGCGGGGGCGCGGATCACCAGGTCCTGCTCGGCCTGGATGGAGGCCACGATGTCCCGCATGGAGTGCGTACGGGCCTGGCCGAGGGCGGCCATCAGGGCGCCGTCGCCGACGACGGCCAGCTCGTCGCCGTCCAGGCGGGCGCTGATCTCGGGCCGCATGAGGTCGTCCTCGACACCGAGGACGCGCCGCCCCTTGGAGCGGATCACCCGGCGGCGCACGACCCGGCCCGGGTCGACCGGCGTGGACCGGTAGAAGGGGGCGGCGGCGGGCGCCCGCCAGTCGATGACCAGCGGGGCGTAGTCCTCGTCCAGGACGCCGATGCGGCCGATGTGCAGGGTCTCGGCGATGTCGGCGGTGTTGTCGGGCCCGAGGGCGCCCTCGGCGGGCTCGACGGCCGTGTACGCGCCGTCCGGGCCCTTCTTGCCGTCCTTGCCGAGGAGCAGGTCGATACGGCCGAAGAGGAAGTCCTCGAACTCGTTGTTCAGGCGGCTGAGGTGGATGCCGGCCCGGAAGACCTGCGCGTCGCGCTCGGCCAGCGCGCCGGGCGTGCCGACGTGGCCGCGCTGCGCGGCGTCGTGCATGAGGAACTCGGCCTCGTGGATCTTCTCCTCGAGGCGGCGGTACACCCGGTCCAGGTGTGCCTGTTCCACGCTGATCTCTCGGTCCCGTACGGAGTCCTCTCGTACGGAGTCCTCCCGTACGGAGGCGTGAACCGAGTCGACCGCTGAGTCCTGTTGCGCCTGTGCGGCCACCGGGCCCCCTTCTGACGTGCTGGGCAGCCGTCAAAGGTACGCGAAGGGGGCGCCGGAAGCCACGGCGCGGCCGGGGGCGGGTCGACGGATCACGCCACGGGCCCCGGCTGGGCCGCCGCTCCCGCCGCCTCGGGGCGCGGGATGCGGGGCCGGCGGTGTCGCCGTCCCGCGCCGACACCCGGGCCGGCACCGCTCGTCCGGGCCGATCACGGGGTGGGCTGCTGGGCCGCGGCGGCCGATCCGGCAGGCCGCCGCCGTCCGAGCCGCCGGCCAGGCCTACGCGTCCACCTCCACCAGCCGCTCGCCGTCGAAGGTCATGACCTCGAAGCGGTCGATCTGGTTGGGTTCGAAGGCGGCGCCGCCCTGCACGTAGAGGGGCTTCCTGCCCTTGTCGGTGGTGGCGTCCGGGAGGCCGTATCCCCAGTCGGGGACGGACCAGGAGGTGACCGTCTCGCGTTCGCCGTTCTTGCCGACGGCGATCAGGGAGCACTTCTCGGGGCCCTTGACGTTCTTCAGCTCCAGGACCGCGTCGGTGCCCCAGGCCTTCTTCTGCAGGGCCACGGTCGCGCTGACCTCGGTGGTCGGGTCGGTCGCCGTGACCCGGTCGGGCATGGCGGCGAAGGCGGACTCGGCGGGGCTCGCGGCCTGCCGGGTGGCCTCGGTCTTCTTCCCGCCGCCGTCGTCCCCGCCGCCGCCCGTCGTCGCCACGGCGGCGAACGGGCCGCCGATGATCAGCGCGGCGGCGGTGCCCACCAGGTAGAAGTTGCGGCGGCGTTTGCTCGCGCGGCGCTCGGCGACCTCGTCGACGAGCCTCTCCGCCAGCCGTGGGCCGGGCTTCGCGGTCAGTGACTCGGCGATCGCGGGCGTACCGGTACCCGGCAGGTCGGCGAGCGCGGCCATCATCGGCTCCATCCCGGCCAGCTCGTCGAGCTGCTGGGCGCACCATTCGCAGGTGGCGAGGTGCGCCTCGAAGGCGGTGGCCTCCGCGTCGTCGAGGATGCCGAGGGCGTAGGCGCCGACGGTCTCGTGCTCGTTCGGCGCCGGTGATCCCTCCATGGGGACAGGATTACCCGTGTCACCCGGGCCGAATCCCCCGCCGAAACCCTGAACTCCCCCGTACCCGCTCATCACGCCGTCACCCCCCGCTCCTCCAGTGCCAGCTTCATCGAACGCAGGGCGTAGAACACCCGGGAGCGAACGGTGCCGCTGGGTATGCCCAGTGTCTGCGCCGCCTCATTGACGGTACGCCCCTTGAAGTACGTCTCGACGAGGACCTCCCGGTGAGCCGGGGTCAGGTCGTCGAGCGCGTCCGACAGCGTCATCAGCCACAGCGCCTTGTCGATCTCGTCCTCCGCGGGGATGACCTCCAGCGGCGACGGATCGACCTCCTGCGGCCGGGCCTGCCGGCTGCGGTGGCCGTCGATGACGATGCGCCGGGCGACCGTCACCAGCCAGGGGCGTACCGATCCGGTCGCACGGTTGAGCTGACCGGCGTTCTTCCAGGCACGGATGAGCGTCTCCTGGACGACGTCCTCGGCGCGCTGCCGGTCCCCCGCGACCAGGCGGAGCACGTAGGCCAGCAAGGGGCCGGCGTGCTCCCGGTACAGCGCGCGCATCAGCTCCTCGTCGGGTTCCGAGGACGCCTGGGACATGCGATGTCGGGCCCTCGCACCACGTTCATTGGCCACGACGGAATCCTTGCGCACGCCCACCTCCGATGTCCGGGGGTTCCCCCAGTCGGTCGCTCGCCCATTCGGTACGGACGCGAAGTGCGGCGTGTTCAAAGTGAGATGACAGTTTTCTCGAAGGTGGCGCGACGAACGGGGGCGTAGCCGTACTTACCGCCGTACTTACCGCTGCACTTATCGGGCGAGGGCGGCGCGGCGGCGGTGCCGGGCGACGCGCTCGCGGTTGCCGCAGATCTCACTGGAGCACCAGCGCCGGCGGCGTCCGCGGGAGGTGTCCACGTACACGATCGGGCAGTTGTCGCCCTCGCACTGCCTCAGGCTCGCCCGCGCGACCGGGTCGGTGAGCAGCTCCACGGCGTCCCGGGCGAGGGCGCCGAGCAGCGCCGCGCACTCGGGCGGCCCGGTCAACTCCCTGACCAGCGCGCCGTCCTCGCCGTGGACCGCGCGCGGGGCCGGGGGCGCGGCGACGGCGAGGTCGTTGACGCGGGCCAGCGCGAGGTCGTACGGGTGGGTGCCGGGCGCGGACCTGGAGCGGATCAGGCGGGTGGTCTGGCCGCGCAGTTCACGGAAGCCGGTCAGCCAGGCCGCGTCGGCGTGGGCCAGTGGGGTGCCGGGCGGGACGAGCCCGGAGCCGGTGATCCAGGCGCGCAGCACCTCGACGCAGTCGAGCCGTTCCATGGGATGGGTGGTGGCGATGAGGTCCAGGCAGATCCGCCCGGTGTCGAAGCGCAGCTCGTACGGGTCGGTGGCCGTACCCAGTGCCATGTTCCTGTCACCGCCTAGGGGTTGCCCGGTGGGGCGGGCCGAGAAGGGGAGCAGGTGGATCGCTCCTTCTACAGTGCCTGCCCGCTCCCGTGCCCGGAACCCCTCGTACCGCCTCCGCCTGGACGCCTGCGCACGCGCCCGCGCGGCCTGGCGGTGCCTCCTGGCGCCTCCCGCCTCACCCGTCCGTGTACTTGGCGTCCGTCGCCGGGTCCAGGGCCAGGCGGTAGCCGCGTTTCACCACCGTCTGGATCAGCTTGGGGGTGCCGAGGGACGTACGCAGGCGGGCCATCGCCGTCTCGACCGCGTGTTCGTCGCGGCCGGTGCCCGGCAGTGCCCGCAGCAGTTCCGCCCGGGGCACGACCCAGCCCGGCCGCCGGGACAGCGCCCGCAGCAGGGACATGCCGGCGGGCGGCACGGTCCTCAGCTCCCCGTCGATCAGCACCGCGTGCCCGCGGATCTCCAGCCGGTGCCCGGCGACGGGCAGAGCACGGGCACGGATCGGCAGCTCCTGGCAGAGCAGCTGTACGAGGGGGCCCAGCCGGAAGCGTTCGGGCTGGACCGTGTCGAGGCCGTGCGCCTGGAGCGGCACCGCGGTGACCGGTCCGACGCAGGCGGGCAGCACGTCGTGTCCGAGGGCGGCGAGCAGCTCGGGCAGCATGCCGCGCTCCTCGGCGCGGGACAGGAGGGAGGCGGCGGCGGGCGCGCTGGTGAACGTCACCGCGTCCACCCCGCGCGAGACGGCGGCGTCCAGCAGACGGTCCACGGGCCCGAGGTCCTCCGGCGGCAGCCACCGGTAGACGGGTACGCCGACGACCTCCGCACCGCCCGCCCGCAGCGCCTCCACGAACCCCGGCAGCGGCTCACCGTGCAGCTGTAGGGCGATCCGGCGGCCGTCGACGCCCTCCGCCAGCAGCCGGTCCAGTACCTCGGCCATGGACTCGGAGGCCGGCGACCACTCCTCCGTCAGCCCGGCGGCCCGGACCGCGCCCTTGACCTTGGGCCCGCGCGCGAGCAGTTCCACCGCGCGCAGCCGCTCCAGCAGGGCGTCGCCGAGCCCCCAGCCGTCGGCGGCCTCGACCCACCCCCGGAAGCCGATGGCGGTGGTGGCCACGACGATGTCCGGCGCCTGGTCGATGAGCTGCTTGGTCGCGGCCAGCAGCTCGCTGTCGTCGGCGAGCGGCACGATCCTGAGCGCCGGGGCGTGCAGGACGGCGGCGCCGCGCCGCTGGAGCAGCGCGCCCAGTTCGTCGGCCCGGCGGGCGGCGGTCACGCCCACGGTGAATCCGGCCAGGGGGCCGTGGTCAGGCCGCTGCTGTTCGTCGTCCATGGCTCGCCGCGCTCCGATCGTTCACACCCACGCTCACACCCACACTCACATCCACGTGCATCCTCACGTGGCGACCGAGCCTGTCAACGGTGCGTGACAGGCTCGGTTCGGCTTCATGTCACCAGTGTTACGTCATACCTGGGCGTAGCTGAGCCGGTCCTTCGTCTCCGCCGGGTCCGCCGAGCCGTCCGGCGGCCGTACGGCCGGGCGGCGAAGGTATACCGCCCACGTGACGGCGAAGCAGACGGCGTAGAAGGCGAGGAAGGCCACGAAGGCGCCGGTGCCCGAGCCGAGGGAGAGGAAGGACTGCCGGAAGGCGAGGTTGATGGCGACGCCGCCGAGCGCGCCCACCGCGCCGATCAGCCCCATGGAGGCACCGGAGAGCCGCCGCCCGTACGCCACGGCCTCCTCCCCCCTCAGTCCCTCGGCGAGGGCCTGGTTCTGGAAGATGCCGGGGATCATCTTGAACGTCGAGCCGTTGCCGAGCCCGCTGAGCACGAACAACACCACGAACACGGCGACGAACAGCCCGAGCGACTTCGCCATGCTGGCCGCGACGAGTACGGCGGTGGCGGCGGCCATCGCGACGAAGTTCCACAGCGTGATCCGCGCGCCGCCGTACCGGTCGGCGAGCCTGCCGCCCAGCGGCCGGATCAGGGAACCGAGCAGCGGGCCGATGAAGGTGAGGTACGCCGCCTGCAGCGGGCTCCGCCCGAACTGGGTCTGCAGCACCTGCCCGAAGGCGAAGCTGTACCCGATGAACGACCCGAACGTCCCGATGTACAGCACGGCCATGATCCAGGTGTGGGCCTCACGGGCGGCGTCCTTGGCGGCCCCGGTGTCGTTCTTCACCGAGGCGAGGTTGTCCATGAAGCAGGCGGCGAGGACGGCGGCCACCAGGATCAGCGGGATGTAGATGCCGAGCAGCACCCGCGGCCCGCCGCTCGCCCCGATGATCGCGAGCGCGGTGAGCTGGATGACCGGCACGCCGATGTTCCCGCCCCCGGCGTTGAGGCCGAGCGCCCAGCCCTTCTTCCTGAGCGGGAAGAAGGCGTTGATGTTGGTCATGGAGGAGGCGAAGTTGCCGCCGCCGATGCCTGCCAGCAGCCCGACGAGGAGGAAGGTCGAGAAGGACGTGCCGGGTTCCATGACCGTGAACGCCGCCACGGTCGGCACGAGCAGCAGCCCGGCGGAGACGATCGTCCAGTTCCGCCCGCCGAAGATCGCGACGGCAAAGGTGTAGGGCACCCGCACGACGGCCCCGACCAGCGTCACCACGGACGTCAGCAGGAACTTGTCGGCCGGTGTCAGCCCGTACTCCGGCCCCATGAAGAGCACCAGCACGGACCACAGCGTCCAGACCGAGAACCCGATGTGCTCGGAGAGGACGGAGAAGAACAGGTTCCGCCGCGCGACCCGCTCCCCCGTCTCCTTCCAGAAGGTCTCGTCCTCCGGATCCCAGTGCTGGATCCAGCGGCCGCCAGGGACTCTCATGACGCCTCCACGGTGCTCCACATCTCGGTCGCACCGAAGGTAGGGAGAACGCGTTTCGGGCCGGTGGGGCTGTGGATGACCGGAAGGGAACGTTGCTCTCACCCGGCACCGGTCCGGGATGAGAGGTCGCCGTCGACCGCGTCGCCGTCGAGTGCGGGGCGCGTGCGCTCGCCGGAGAGCGGCCGGCGTACGCGGGGCGTGGGGCGGGGCGCCGGATGCAGGGTGCCGTATAGGCCAGATATAGCCCGCGAACACACGCTCGACACATCCGAACGGATGGGGGAAAGATGCCGGAGCTTGGGGAACAGATGCCGGAGCAGTCCGGGCAGATCGCGCTGGTGACCGGAGGATCGCGGGGGATCGGGCGGGCGGTGGCCACCCGGCTCGCGAACGACGGTTTCGACGTCGCGATCTGCTACCGGTCCGACGAGAGCGCGGCCGAGCAGGTCGCCAAGGAGATCCGCGCCGCGGGCCGCCGCGTGCTGACCCGCCGCGTGGACGTCGCCGACCGGGTCGGGGTGCGGGCCTTCGTCGCCGACGTCGAGTCGGGCCTCGGCCCGGTGACGGCCGTCGTGACGTCCGCCGGCATCACCCGCGACCGTCCGCTGGCGCTGATGCAGGACGACGAGTGGGACTCCGTGCTGCGCACCAACCTCGACGGAACCTACAACCTGCTGCGCTCCGTGGTCAGGTCGATGATCCGCCGCCGCGAGGGGACCGTGGTCACGCTGTCCTCGGTGGCCGGCGTGGTCGGCAATGCCGGGCAGACCAACTACTCGGCGTCGAAGGCCGGCATCATCGGCCTCACCCAGGCGCTGGCCAAGGAGTTCGGCCGGTACGGCGTCCGGGCGAACGCGGTCGCCCCGGGATTCATCGACACCGAGATGGTCGCCGGGGTCCCCGAGTCGGTCGCCAAGGACGCCATGGGCCGCATCCCGCTGGCCCGCTTCGGCACCCCCGACGAGGTCGCCTCCCTCGTCTCCTACCTGGTCTCGCCGCAGGCCGCGTACATCACCGGCCAGGTGGTGCGGATCGACGGCGGCATGGCGCTGTGACCGGGCCGGAGATCTGGTTCCGCCGCTACCGGGGGGCTCTCGCGCCGCGTGTGCGCCTGGTGTGCTTGCCGCACGCCGGGGGCAACGCCCGGCTCTTCCACGGCTGGGCGTCCCGGCTGCCCGCCGACGTCGAACTCCTCGCGGTGCGCTACCCGGGCCGCCAGGAGCGGATGGACGAGCCCTGCGTCGAGACGATGGACGAACTGGCCGACCGGATCTCCGAGGCGCTCGCCCCCGACCGCGACCTGCCGCTGGCCCTCTTCGGCCACAGCATGGGCGCGGCGGTGGCCTACGAGGTCGCGGTACGCCTGGAAGGCCCCGCGGCCGACGGCCCGGGCCCGGCCCTGTTGCTGCTCTCCGGCCGGGCCGCACCGCACGTCACCAGGTCCACCGCGCTGCACCGGGCGGCGGACGACGTACTGGTGGCCGGGGTGACCCGGCTGGGCACCCTCGGCGGTGACGCCTACGCCGTACCCGAGCTGCGGGAGCTGCTGCTGCCGGTGCTGCGGGCGGACTACCGGCTCATCGAGACGTACGACAGGAAGCGGCCGCCCGTGCTGCGGGCCCCGATGGTGGCCTACCTCGGCGACCGCGACCCGGGGGTCACCCGGCACGGCGTGGAGGCCTGGTCGGAGCTGACCGGCGGCGACTTCACCGTGCGCTCCTTCCCCGGCGACCACTTCTACCTCGCGCCCCGGGAGGCGGAGCTGACCGCGGACATCGCGGAGCGGCTGGCCCGTCTCCCGGTGGCCCGGCCGGCCTGAGCCGGCGCCCGTACACACCGCACCGACACGACAGTGAGAGGAGAGGTGACATGGCGAGTACCGCGGCCTGGGCACCAACGGAGATCAAAGCGGCCGAGGGCGGCGGCCCCGAGGAGCTGCTGCGGCGGGTGGACGCCCTGGAAGGGGGGCTGACCGGTGCGCTGACGCGGGAGAAGGCGCTGGTGTTCCGCGGCTTCGGCATCACGCCCGACACTCTGGACCCGGTGCTGGACCGGCTGCTGCCGAACCGGCTGGCCTACGTGCACGGCAACTCTCCGCGCACCAAGGTCGGGGGCAACGTGTACACCTCGACGGAGTACCCGCAGGAGTACACCATCTCGATGCACAACGAGATGAGCTACGCGCACGCCTGGCCCGCCCGGCTTGCGTTCTTCTGCCAGATCACCCCCGGTTCGGGCGGCGCCACCCCCGTGCTCGACGCGGCGCTGTGGCTCCGGTCGCTGGACGCGGAGGTCCGGGACGCCTTCGCGGGCGGGGTGCGCTACCTCCAGAACCTGCACGACGGCTACGGCCTCGGCAAGAGCTGGCAGGACACCTTCGAGACGTCCGACCGGGCCGAGGTGGAGGCGTTCCTGAAGGGCGCGGGCGCCGAGTGGACCTGGCGGCGCGACGGCAGCCTGCGCGTCGAGTCGCTGCGCCCCGCCACCACCTTCCACCCGGTGACCGGCACGGAGGTGTGGTTCAACCAGGCCGACCAGTGGCACCCGGCCGGCC
Source organism: Streptomyces sp. NPDC056296 (assembly GCF_042268605.1). Taxonomy (NCBI): domain Bacteria; kingdom Bacillati; phylum Actinomycetota; class Actinomycetes; order Kitasatosporales; family Streptomycetaceae; genus Streptomyces; species Streptomyces sp. NPDC056296. The sequence goes on from NZ_JBHJRX010000037.1 coordinate 61,933, forward strand.
TCGGCGACGACACCGCGAAGGAACTCGCGCAGATCCTCCCCGAGGACGAGCTGCCGCAGTCGGTGACCTTCGCCGACGGCAGCCCGATCCCCGCCGAGTACGTGGCGCAGATCCGCGACCGGGGCCTGGACCACGCGGTCGACGTCGACTGGCGCGCCGGCGACCTGCTGCTCATCGACAACCTGCTGCTGGCGCACGGCCGGCGCCCCTACACGGGCGACCGCCGGGTGCTGGTCGCGATGTCCGACTGACCGCCCACGGTCCCGATCCCGGGCCTCCCGGTCCCGGACTCCGCGACGACCAAGCGAGTTGACCATGACCATCACCTCGGACGAGACCCCTGCCGGCTGGCTGGGCACCGGAACCGTGCCCGGCCTGTGCCGACCGGACGCCCCCGGCACCGGCATCCACGCCTACCTCACCGAGCACCGCGCCGAACTGCGCGCACTGCTCGCCCAGCGCGGGGCGCTGCTCCTGCGCGGCTTCGACGTGGGCGGTGTCGACGGCTTCGACCAGACCGTCCGCGCCTTCTCCGGCACGCCCCCGCTGGCCTACGCCGAACGCTCCTCGCCCCGCTCCACCATCAAGGGACAGGTCTACACGTCGACGGACTACCCGCCGGCGGAGGAGATCTTCCTGCACAACGAGAACTCGTACCAGGCGGTGTGGCCGCGCACGCTGTACTTCTACTGCGTGGAGCCGCCCACCACCATGGGCGCGACGCCGATCGCCGACATCCGGCGGGTCCTCGCGGCGGTCGACCCGCAGGTGCGGGCCGAGTTCGAGGCGCGCGGCTGGCAGGTGGTGCGCAACTTCCACACCGGCTTCGGCGTGCCCTGGCAGGAGGCCTTCGCCACGTCCGACAGGGACGCGGTGGTCGCGTACTGCGCGGAGCGGCGCATCCGGGCCGAGTGGCGGCCCGACGGAGGGCTGCGCACCACGGCGGTCCGCCGCGCGGTGCACCGGCACCCGGCGAGCGGCGAGGAGGTGTGGTTCAACCACGCCACGTTCTTCCACACCGGCACGCTGCCCGAGGAGGTCGGTGCGGGACTGCGCGCGATCTTCGACGACGAGGACCTGCCGACACACACGTTCTACGGCGACGGCGGCACCATCCCCGACGACGTCCTTGACCACCTGCGCGGCTGCTACCGCGGGGCGTCCGTCCGCTTCGACTGGCAGCGCGACGACGTACTGATCGTCGACAACATGCTCGCCGCGCACGCCCGCGAGCCGTTCACCGGACCCCGGCGGATCGCCGTGGCCATGGCGGAGCCGTCCGACACCTGAGCGGCCTGACGCAGGCACGCACGTCGCGGTCCGCATCGCACAAGTCCGTCCATCTGACCCGCAGTTGGGAAGAGAGATGCTCACCACACACGGATCACGCATAGCCGCCCTCGCGGTCTACCGGCCCGCCCGCCTCGTGTCCAACGAGGAACTGTCGCGGCGGACCACCGTCTCCCCGGAGTGGATCGAGAGCCGCACCGGCATCAGCACCCGCCACCACGCGGACGAGCAGGAGACCATCGCCGCGATGGCCACGGCGGCCGGGGAGAAGGCGGTGGTCGAGGCCGACATCGACCCGGCCGAGGTGGACCTCACCATCGTGGCCAGCGCCACCCGCCGCGTCCGCATGCCCGGCGTGGCACCCGAGGTCGCCAGCCGCATCGGCCTGCCCAACTCCGGTGCCTACGACCTGAACGCGGTCTGCGCCGGCTTCACCTACTCCCTGGCCATGGCCTCCAACGCGGTGCGGCTCGGCGAGGCGCGGCACGCGCTGGTCATCGGCGCCGAGCGGACCAGCGAGTGGATCGACCCGAACGACCCGGACACCTTCGTCATCTTCGGTGACGGCGCCGGCGCGGCCGTGGTGTCCCGCTCCGAGACGGCCGGCATCGGCCCGGCGGTGTGGGGCAGCGACGGGGCGCGGCACGAGGTGCTCGGCATCACGGAGAAGGCCGACGGCCGCGAGTACGTCACCATGAACGGCCCCCTGGTCTACAAGTGGTCGACGGCCACCATGCCGGACGTGGCCCACCGGGCGTGCGCCGCGGCCGGTGTCGCCCTGGAGGACATCGCCTGGTTCGTGCCGCACCAGGCCAACAACCGGATCATCCGCACCCTGACGGCCAACCTGGGCCTGCCACAGGACCGCGTCGTCAACGACGTCGTCGACACCGGCAACACCTCGGCGGCCAGCGTGCCGCTGGCGCTCAGCCGCCTCAAGGAGAGCGGCCGTGCCACCCCCGGCGACAAGGTCCTGCTGCTCGGTTTCGGCGCCGGCCTGACCTACGCCGGCCAGGTCGTCGACCTGCCCTGACGGCGGCCCCGCCGCCCCGCACGACGCCGTCCCGCCCGGCGTTCTGCGACCCGCCCTTCCGCAAGCCCACTCCACACAGAGACGGAACGACCATGACCAGAGACGAAATCATCGTCGAGATCATCAACCTCACCCTGCGCACCGCCCCCGACCTGGAGGGCGAGGTCACCGCCGACGCCAGCTTCGAGAACCTCGGCCTGGACTCCCTGACCCGCATCGACCTACTGGCGGCCGTCGAAAAAAACTTCGGTCTGTCGGTCCCCGACGAGAAGGTCGGCGACCTGCTGAGGGTCAGTGACGTCGCGGACTTCCTCATGGCGCACAAGGCGGGAGTCTGAGCCATGACCCACACGGACCCCGGGGACGGGACGCTGCCCCTCTCGGTGGGCCAGGAAGGACTCTGGCTGCTGCACAGCCTGGCCCCCGACAGCTCCACCTACCACCTCGCGGGCGGTGTCCGCATGGAGCCGGCGCCCGACCCCGAGATCCTGGCACGGGCCGTCGACGCGGTCACCGAGCGGCACCCCATGCTCCGCTCGGTGTACGCGGACACCGAGCACGGCCCGCGCCGCCGGGTTCTGCCGCCCGGCGAGACCGGCCGCCTCACGGTCCGCGAGGTGCGCGGAGCCGACGACGAGGAGCTGCGCCGGATGGTGGACGCGGAGGTCGCCGCGCCGTTCCGCCTGACCGACGAAGGCCCGTTCCGGGCCGTGCTGCTGCGGCGTGCGGAGGATGCCGTGGCCCTCGTCGTCACCCACCACATCGCCACCGACGCCCTGTCCCAGTGGCTGCTCTGGCGCGACCTGCTCGCCGCCTACGCGGACCTCGCCGAGGGCCGGGAGCCGCGACTGGAGCCGCCGGCCACCGACTTCGACCACTTCGTGGCGGCCGAGCGCACCCTGCTGGAATCCTCGCGCGGCGCCCGCCAGGCCGACTTCTGGCGGGCGCAGCGCGCCGGCTCGCAGGCCGCCGAACTGCCCACCGACCGGCCCCGTCCGGCCGTACCGGCGAGCAAGGGCACGAGCCTGGTACGCAGGCTGCCCGACGCGCTCTCGGAGGGCATCCGGCGCGCCGCGGCCGACCGTGAGGTCTCCCAGTTCGCGGTGGCGCTCGGCGCGCTGCAGGGCCTGGTGAACCGCTGGACGGGCATGCGGGACTTCCTCGTCGCCTGCCCGGCGTCCGTGCGCCGCTCCGCGGCCCGCGAGGTCGTCGGCTACTACGTCAACCCGGTGCTGGTGCGCGCGGAGATCACCAGGGACGCCACGCTGGGCGAGGTCGTCGACCGTGCCGCGGAGCGGATCCGGCAGGCCACCGCACGCGCCTCCTACCCGTTCCCGCTGGTCGCCCAGGACGCGGGGGACGGCGGGCCGCTGTACCGGATCGCCATGACGATGGTCTCCACCGAGCGCTTCGACGGCGGCATGGAGGTCGCCGCCGCCGGGGTGCCGATGCGGGTGGGCGGCCTCACCGCCACCTACCTGGAGATCCCGCACTTGGAGGGCCAGTGCGACGTGTCCCTGGAGGTCACCCGTGACGCCCAGGGCCTCACGATCGCCCTGCGCTACGACACGGCACTGTTCGAACGGACCACCATGGAGCGGCTGTTCGACCAGTACGTGCGGTTCCTCACGGCCGCCGTCGACGACGCGGACCGCCCCCTGGGCCGCGTCCGGCTCACCGACGGCGACGACAAGCGGGCCCTGCTCGCCCTCGGCGGACACCCCGGCGCCGTCTCATGAGCGCTCCCGTCCTCAACGGCATCCTCGACGGTGTCGGCGACACGCCGCTGGTGGAACTCACCGGCCTGCTGCCCCGGTTCGGCTCCCGCGTCTTCGCCAAGCTGGAGGCGTTCAACCCGGGAGGTAGCGTCAAGGACCGGTCCGCGCTCTCCATGCTGCTGGGCCGCATCCGCGGCGGTGACCTGGTGCCGGGCCGCTCCACGGTGGTGGAGTCCAGCTCCGGCAACCTCGCCATCGGCATGGCGCAGATCTGCCGGTACTTCGGCATCGACTTCATCTGCGTCGTCGACCCGAAGACCACCGAACAGAACCTGGCGATCCTGCGGGCCTACGGCGTCACCGTCGACCTGGTCACCGAGGTCGACCCCGAGACGCGCGCCTACCTGCCGACGCGCATCAAGCGGGTACGCGAACTCGTCGCGACCGTCCCCGGCGCCTACTGGCCCAACCAGTACGCCAATCCGCTCAACCCGCTGGCGCACGAGCGGACCATGCGGGAGATCGCCGAGGCCCTGGACGGCCGCGTCGACTACCTCTTCTGCTCCACGGGCACCGGCGGCACCCTCACCGGCTGCGCCCGCTACATCCGCGAACACCGGCTGCCCACCACCCTGGTGGGCGTGGACGCACTGGGCAGCGTGCTGTTCGGCGGGGCGTCCGGGCCGCGGCTGCTGCCCGGGCACGGGGCGGCCGTGCGGCCCGCCCTCTTCGACCCGACGCTGGCCGACGAGGTGGTGCACGTCTCCGACCTGGACTGCGTGGTCGGCTGCCGCACCCTCACCGACCGCGAGGCCATCCTCGCCGGCGGCTCCTCGGGCGCGGTCACCGCCGCGCTCGGCAAGTTCGCGGCCCGCATCCCGGCCGGCCGCAACGTCGTACTGGTCTTCCCCGACCGGGGCGACCGGTACCTCGACTCGATCTACTCCGACGACTGGGTGCGCGCCCACTTCGGAGAGGTCTCCCATCTGTGGCGGGAACCCGATCTCTACATGGCGGTGGGCGCATGCTGATCATCAAACACGGACAGGTGGACGGGCTCCTGACCGGACGCGAGAAGGAGATCGTCGACCTGGTCGCCGACGCCTACGAGCGCCACGACGAGGGGCGCACCGTACTGCCGCACTCCGTCTTCCTGCGCTTTCCCGACCGGCCCCGCGACCGCATCATCGGCCTCCCCGGCTACCTCGGCACGGCGGCCGGCGACGGGGCACCGGGCGGTGAGGTCGCCGGCATGAAGTGGATCTCTTCCTTCCCGGGCAACGTCGCGGGCGGCCACGAACGCGCCAGCGCCGCGATCCTGCTGAACTCCCTGGAGACCGGGCACCCCGAGGCCCTGGTCGAGGGTTCCCTCATCTCCGCCCGGCGCACCGCCGCGTCCGCCGCGCTCGCCTCCCGGCTCCTGCTCGACGGGCGCCGGCCCACCGGCGTCACCCTCGTCGGCACCGGCGTCATCAACCGCGAGGTGCTGCGCTTCCTCGCGGTCGTCCACCCGCACCTCGACTCGCTCGCCGTGTACGACACGGACCCGGAGCGCGCCGCCCGCTTCACCGCCGACCACGCCCGGCTGCTGCCCGGCGCCCGGGTACGGCACTGCGGCAGCCTCGACGAGGCGCTCGCCGCACACGACCTGGTGTCCTTCGCGACCACCGCCGCCACCCCGCACACCGGCCTCGACGCCTGCCCGCCCGGCACCGTCGTCCTGCACGTCTCGCTGCGGGACCTGACCGTGCCCGCGATCCTCGGCTCCCACAACGTCGTCGACGATCCCGACCACGTGTGCCGCGAGAAGACCTCACCGCACCTGGCGCAGGAGCACACCGGCGGCCGGGACTTCATCCACGCCTCCATCGGCGCGCTGCTGAAGGGCACCGCCGCACCCGTGCCCCGGGACGGCAGGCCGGTGGTGTTCTCCCCGTTCGGCCTGGGCGTGCTGGACCTGGCGCTGGCCCGCTTCGTCCGCGACGAGGCACGCGCGCGCGGCATCGGCACCTCCGTCGAGGGCTTCCTGCCCGGTCGTACGCCGTAGGGCGCCGTACGCCGTAGGGACGGTCCTGACGGAGGGGCCGTCCCCGCACCGCAGACCCGCACCTGATCAACACCTCTGGAGAAGAGATGTCTGTCCCGCTGCACGAACTGATCTCCCGTCAAGCCGCCCGTACCCCCCACGCCATCGCGGTCGACGACGCCCAGGGGAAGATGACGTACGAGCAGCTGGACCGGCACGCGAACCGCGTCGCGCGGCTGCTCCGGGACCGGGGCGTCGCCCCGGAGGATCGGGTCGCGGTCAGTCTTCCCCGCCGACGGGACCTGCCCGCCGTGCTCCTCGGTGTGTGGAAGTCGGGCGCCGCGTACGTCCCGCTGGACGCCGCCCACCCCGCGGAGCGGACCGCGTGGATGGTCGAGGACAGCGGCGCCCGGCTGGTCCTGGCGGCACGCGGCACGGCACCCGAAGGGCTGGACGAAGGTGTCGTACTGCTCCTGGACGCCCCGGAGACCGGCCTCGACGCCCAGCCGGACACCGCCCCCGAACCGCCCGCCGCCGACCCCGCGAACGCCGCCTACCTCGCCTACACGTCCGGCTCCACCGGCCGCCCCAAGGGGGTGCTGGTGGAGCACGCCGGCATCGCCAACCGGGTGTCCTGGACGGTGACGCGGCAGGGCCTCGGAGCGGACGACCGGATGGTCATGAAGACGGTCCTCACCTTCGACGCCGCCGCCCTGGAGCTGTTCGCGCCGCTCGTCGCGGGCGGCACCGTGGTGATGGCGCCGCCGGGTGCCGAGTCCGACCCGGCGCTGCTGGTGCGCACCCTCGCCGAGCAGCGGGTCACCGTGCTGCAGGGCGTCCCGTCGGTGCTGCGGCTGCTCACCGGGGAACCCGGCTGGGCCCAGTGCACCGGGCTGCGGATGGTGTTCTCGGCCGGCGAGGCCCTGGACGCCGAGCTGTGCCGCCGCCTGAGCGAACCGACCGGCGCCACGGTGTGGAACACGTACGGGCCCACCGAGTGCTCCGTCGACGTCACCGCCCAGGAGTTCGACCCGGCGCTCCACACGGAGGCCGTGCCCATCGGCCGTCCCCTCGACGGACTGCGCGTCTACGTGCTGGACGAGGAGCTCGACCCCGTGCCCATCGGCGTCGTCGGCGAGGTGTACGCCGCGGGCACCGGCCTCGCCCGCGGCTACGCCGGGCGCCCGGCACAGACCGCGGAGCGCTTCCTGCCCGACCCGCACAGCGGCGACGGCGGCCGCATGTACCGTACCGGCGACCTGGCCCGCTGGCGCTCCGACGGCAGCCTCGCCTATCTGGGCCGCGTCGACCACCAGGTGAAGGTCAACGGCGTCCGCATCGAACCGGCCGAGGTCGAGGCCGCCCTCCACGCCCACCCCGACGTGCGCGGGGCCGTCGTCGGGGCGTACACCGCCGCCACGGGCACCCGGCTCGTGGCCCACCTGGTGGCGGGCCGCCGCATCCCGCGCGACGAACTGCGCGGCTTCCTGCGGCGCCGGCTGCCCGAGTCGATGATCCCCGCCCAGTTCGTGCCCATGGACGCCTTCCCGCTGACGGCCAACGGCAAGGTCGACCGGTCCGCCCTGCCCGACCCGGCGGCCCGCGAGAGCGCCGCGCCCGGTGACACGGCCGCGTCGGTGGCACCCCGCACCCCCGCGGAACGGCTCGTCGCCGACGTGTGGGAGCAGCTCCTCCAAGTGGAGAACGTCGGCGTGCACGACGACTTCTTCGCCCTGGGCGGATCCTCCCTCGTCCTGACCCGCCTGGCCGTCGCCCTCACCAAGGCGTCCGGCGACGACGTCCAGCTGCGCGGCCTGTTCGGCGCGTCCACCGTGGAGGCGCAGGCCCGGCTCATCGAGGAGTCCCGGCCGTCCGTGCCCGAGGTGGTGCCGGTCGACCGCGGCGTGCCGCTGCCTCTCTCCTTCGGCCAGCACCGCCTGTGGTTCCTGGACCGCATGCACCCCGGCAGCCCCGAATGGGTCGCGCCGCTGTTCCTGCGGCTGCCCGCCGGAACCACCGAGGCCACCGTCCGCACCGTCCTCGACACCCTGGAGCAGCGCCACGAGGCCCTGCGCACCCGCTACGTCCTCCAGGGCGAGGAACCTCGCCAGGTCGTCGTCGACGCACAGCCCGTCGAACTCCGCGTCGAGGACGCCGGCGAGGCTCGGCTGGAACGGCTCTTCGACGAACAGTTCCGCCGCGGTTTCGACCTGACCGGGGGCCCGTTGTGGCGTGCCATGCTGGTGCGGGTCCCGCTCGGCGGCCCCGTCCTGCTCGTCACCGTCCACCACATCGCCAGCGACGGCTGGTCGACGGTCGTACTGGAGCGGGAGATCCGCGAGCTGTGCGCGGCGGCCGCGGAGAACCGCCCGCACGAACTGCCCGCGCCCGTCGCGCAATACGGCGACTACGCGGCCTGGCAGGCGGCCCGCTCCGACGACACCCTCCTGGACCGCGAGCTCGACTACTGGAAGTCCGCGCTGCGCGGCATGCCCGAACTCCAGCTGCGCACGGACCGGCCCCGCCCGGCCCACCGCGACGGACACGGCCAGGGCGTACGGTTCTCCGTGCCCGCCGGTCTCGCGGACGCCCTCAGCGGCATCGGCCGACAGCACGGGGCCACACCGTACGCCGCCCTGCTCACCGCCTTCGCGGCGCTGCTCGCCCGCTACAGCGGTCAGGAGGACTTCGGCGTCGGCAGCCCGGTGACCGGCCGGCTGCGCCCGGAGACCCAGGACACCGTGGGCTTCTTCCTGAACTCCCTCGTGCTGCGCTGCGACCTGACCGGCGACCCGACCTTCGCCGAACTGCTCGCCCGCACCAAGGACACCGTGCTCTCCGGCTTCGCCCACCAGGAGCTGCCCTTCGAGCGGCTGGTGGACGAGCTCCAGCCGGTCCGCGACCTGTCCCGCACCCCGCTCTACCAGGTGGCCTTCGACCTCCAGGACGAGGGCGCGACCATGGTGGCCGCCGACGGTGTCCTCATGGACGCCTTCCAGGGAGCCTGGCGGGTGGCCAAGACCGACCTCACCCTGTTCGTCTGGCGACACGCGGACGGGTCCCTCACCGGGGCCTTCGAGTACGCGACCTCGCTCTTCGAGCACACGACGGTGGAGCGCATGGCCGACCACTTCGTCCGTCTCGTCCAGGCCGTCGTCGACGCCCCCGGCACCCCGCTCTCCGCGATCGACCTCACCACCGTCCACGAACACCGGCTGCTCCGCCTCTGGAACGACTCCGGGGTGGCGGTGGCGCAGCGGTCCGTGCCGGAGTTGATCGCCGAGCAGGTCGAGCGGCACCCGGACGCGGTGGCCGTCGAGTCGGACGGTACGGCGATGTCGTACGCGGAGCTGGACGTCCGCGCCAATCGTCTCGCCCACCGGCTGCGTGAAGCCGGCGTGGGACCCGAGTCGTCGGTGGCGGTGCTCCTGGACCGGTCGACCGACCTGATCGTGGCACTGCTGGCGGTCTGGCGCGCGGGAGCCGGCTACGTCCCCATGGACCCCGTACTGCCCGCCGGCCGGATCGCCGGCATGGTCACGGACGCCCAGGTGCAGACGGCGGTCACCTCCGCCGCCTACGCCGACCGCTTCGAGGTGCCGGTGGTGCGGGTCGAGGACGACAACTCGCACCTGCCCCAGTCGGCCCCCGAAGTGCCGGTCGACCTGGACACGGTCGCCTACACCGTGTTCACCTCCGGCTCGACGGGCCGCCCCAAGGGCGTCCAGGTCACCCACCGCAACCTGCTCAACCACATCGACTGGGCCGTACGCGAACTGACCCCGGCCGGCACCGGCGGCGCACCCGTCTTCTCGTCCGTCGCCTTCGACCTCGTCGTCCCCAACCTGTGGGCCCCCCTCGCCACCGGACAACGCACCTGGCTCCACAACGGCGAACTCACCGACCTCGGTTCAGCCTTGACCAAGACGGGACCCTTCTCCTTCATCAAGCTCACCCCCGGCCACCTCGAAATCCTCTCGAGCCAACTCACGGACGACGAGATCACCACACTCGCCGGCAAGATCGTCGTCGCCGGCGAAGCACTCCCCGGCGCCCTCGTCGAACGCTGGCGCCAGAGCCTCGGCGACGGAGCGGTCCTCAACGAATACGGGCCCACCGAGACCACCGTCGGCACCTGCGTCTTCCCACTCACGGACACCTTCGACGGCGTAGTACCCATCGGCCGCCCCCTGCCCAACATGACCATGCACATCCTGGACACCCACCTCCGCCCGGTGCCGGTGGGCGCGGTCGGTGAACTCTTCGTGGGCGGCGCGGGTGTGGCCCGGGGTTATGCCGGAGACCCGGCCCGCACCGCGAGCCGCTTCCTTCCCGACCCGTACGGTCCGGCGGGCAGCCGGATGTACCGCACCGGAGACCTCGCCCGCTGGCGTACGGATGGAGCCGTCGAATTCCTCGGCCGCATCGACGACCAGGTCAAGGTTCGCGGCTACCGCATCGAACTCGGCGAAGTACGCGCCGCACTCATCACCCAGCCCGGCATCACCGACGCCGCAGTCACCGTCTCCGAGGGCGACCAGAAGCTGATCGCCTACATCGTCGGCGAAACCCCCGACCTTACCGACGCCCTGCCGGACTACATGATCCCGTCCCTCTACGTACAGATGGACGCGATCCCCCTCACCCCCAACGGCAAACTCGACCGCCGAGCCCTGCCCGACCCCGACGACACCACGACCGACACCTACGTCGCCCCCCGCACCCCCGCCGAAGAACGCATCGCCGCCATCTGGACCGATCTGCTCGGCAAGAGCGCCGGCGTTCACGACGGCTTCTTCGACATCGGCGGGCATTCCATCCTCGCCGTACGCCTGGTCTCGCGGTTGCAGCAGGACTTCGACCTCGACCTGCCGATCCGGGTCGTCTTCGAGCGGCCCACCATCGCGCAGATCGCCGTGGAGATCGAGGACCGCGTCCGGGCCGAGATCGACGCGCAGCTCGCCGAATCCCACTGACCGAAGAGCGAAGGACGTCCGCATGCGTCACCTCATCTCACTGACCGATCTGACCGACGACGATCTGCGCACGCTGGTCGCCCGCGGGGCGGAGTTCGCCGCCGGGGCGGTCACCGAACCGCTGCGGGGCGAGGTGGTCGGCGTCTACTTCCGGCGCACCTCGACCCGTACCCGTACCGCCTTCACCACGGGGGCGCTGCGGCTCGGCGCGCAGACGGTGACCTTCGGGCCCGACGACCTCCAGCTGAACACCGGGGAGACCACCGAGGACACCGGCCGGGTGCTCTCCGGCATGCTGGACATGCTGGTGGCCCGGACGTCGGACGCGACGGTGGAACTGCGCTCCTGGGCCGCGGCCGGGCCGATGTCGGTGGTGAACGCGATGACCGCGGAGGAGCACCCGACGCAGGGGCTCACCGATCTCACCACCCTGCACTGCCACTTCGGCCGCGTCGAGGGCCTGCGGGTGCTGTACGTGGGCGAGGGCAACAACAGTGCCGCCGCGCTGGCGCTTGCCCTGACCCGCTTCCCGGGCACCGAGCTGGAACTGCGCACCCCGCCCGGGTACGGCCTGGCGGCGGACGTCCTGGTCACCGCCGGCGAGCAAGCGGCGCGCAGCGGGGCGAAACTGTCCGAGCAGCACGACATGACGGCCCTGCCCACCGGGTTCGACGTCGTGTACACCACCCGCTGGCAGACCACCGGCACCAGCAAGCCGGACGCGGACTGGCGGACCGTGTTCGCCCCGTTCCAGGTGTCCGGGGCGCTGTGGGAGACCAGCCCGGACGCGGTGTTCCTCCACGACCTGCCCGCGCACCGGGGCGAGGAGGTCACCGCGGAGGTGCTGGACGGCCCGGCCAGCCTGGCGTTCACCCAGGCCACGCACAAGCTGCACAGCGCCATGGCGGTCCTCGAATGGTGCCGGGCCGTCCGTTCATGAGACGAAAGCGCGGAGCCCGCCCCGGCGGAGGGGGCAGGCACAAGCTGCCGTCGCTGCGCAGCTACCGGGACTTCCGGCTGCTGTGGACCGGCTCGGCGATGTCGGTGATGGCGGAGCGGTGCTCCGGGATGGCCTTCACGCTGCTGGTGCTCTGGCACACCAGGTCGGAGAGCGCCGCCGGCATCGTCGGGTTCGCGGGGCTCCTGCCGGCGCTGCTCGTGCAGCTGCCGGCCGGGGTCCTGGTGGACCGGCTGAACCGGCGGCGCGTCATGATGACGTGCGTCGTGGTGCGGATGGTCGCGGTGGCGACGGTCGCCGTCTCCCTGCTGGGGGACACGGTGTGGGTGTGGCACATCGCCCTCGTGGCGTTCGTACAGAGCAGCATGACCGTCTTCTACCAGCTGTCGGAACGGGCCATGGTGCGCAACGTGGTGCCCTCGCGGCAGCTGGGCGCGGCGATGGCCACCAACGAGGCCCGCTCCCGCGGCGTAAACTTCGTCGGGCACCCCACGAGCGGGGCGATGTTCGGTCTGTCGGCGTGGGTGCCGTTCCTGACCAGCGTGGCGCTCTACGTGGGTTCGCTGGTGACGCTGGTGAAGCTGCGGGGCGAGCGGCAACCGCCCCGCCGGCCGGGTGCCGGGCGCCGGATGCGTTCCGAGGTCGCGGCAGGGCTCAAGTGGGTGTGGGGGCGGGCCTACTTCAGGACCGCGCTGTTGATCATCTCGGTCAGCAACCTGGTGTTCCAGGGGCTGATCCTGACCGTGGCCGTGGTGATCAGGGAGGACGGCGGAGCCGCCGGCACCATCGGCCTGATCATGGCGGCGGGCGGCATGGGCGGGCTGTGCGGGGCGCTGTCCGGCGGCTGGCTGAACCGGCGCCTGGCCATGCGGCAGATCATGATCCTCGCGCACACCGCCTGGGCCGTGGTCATGCCCACAGCGGTGTTTTTCCGGCAAGCACCGGCACTTGGCGCATTGTTCTTCATAACGTCGTTTATAGGAGCCACTGTTACGGTCTCCGGCATGTCTTACCAGGTGCGCATCACCCCCAACGACATGCAGGGGCGGGTCGGCAGTGTCGTCATGCTCCTGGTGTCCGGGGCGAGTTCGCTCGGCGCGCTCGGTACGGGGTACCTGCTGGAGGCTGTCGGCAGCCGACACACCGTCGTGGCGCTGTCGGCGGTGATGGCGGTGCTGGCCCTGGTGGCCGCCGTCGTGTTCAGCAGGGCCGGCGCGGCCCGCGAGGACCGCGCGGACAGCATGGAACCACTCGACGCGGGCCACTCCCCGCCGGAGCCGGCGGCGCTGCCGGCCCCGGACGCGCCCGCGCCGGCCTCCGTCCCGGACGGGACGCCGGCCGACCCCCTCAACCACGAAGCGCGGAGAACCGATGGATGACGCAGTGCGGCTGGAGTCGCTCACCAAGACCTACGGGTCCGGCGACAGTGCCGTGAGCGCCTTGCGCGACACCAGTCTGTCCTTCCCCCGGGGCAGCTTCACCGCGATCATGGGGCCCTCGGGGTCCGGCAAGTCCACCCTGCTCCAGTGCGCGGCCGGGCTCGACCGGCCCACCTCGGGCCGGGTGTTCATCGACGGGCAGGACACCTCGGGTCTGAACGAGACCCGGCTCACCGAACTCCGCCGCGCCTCCACCGGGTTCATCTTCCAGTCCTTCAACCTGCTGCCCTCGCTGACGGCCGAGCAGAACGTGGCGCTGCCGATGCGGCTGGCGGGACGCAGGCCCCCGCGCGGCGCGGTACGGCAGGCGCTCGCCCAGGTCGGCCTGGAGAAGAAGGCCGGCAGCCGGCCCAGCCAGATGTCCGGCGGACAGCAGCAGCGGGTGGCCATCGCGCGCGCCCTGGTGGCCCGTCCCGCCGTGCTCTTCGCGGACGAACCGACCGGGGCCCTCGACCTGACCACGGGACGTGAACTCCTCGACATGCTGCGCGCGCTGACGGGGCCGAGCAACGGCGCTCCCGGCATCCCGGGCATCCCCGGCGACCCCGGCACCGCGCACCCGGTGACCACCACCATCGTGATGGTCACCCACGACCCGAACGTCGCCGCCTACGCGGACCGCGTGCTGTTCCTCGCCGACGGCGGTCTCGTCGGAGAGCTGTTCCAGCCGACCGCCGAGGACGTCGCCGCGCGCATGACGCACCTGGGGGTGTCGTCGTGATCCGGGTGGCCTTCCAGACCCTGCGGGCGCGCTGGGTCTCCTTCCTCGGCACGGTGGTCGCCCTGGTCCTCGGCGTGGCGCAGGTCGCGGCCATGGGGCTGCTGGTGACGACGGCGTTCGACCTGCCCGACCGTCCGGTGGAGCGCTTCGCCGGCGCCGGCACCGTCGTACGCCCGCAGTCGGACGGCTGGAACCCGGCCCACCACGACCTGGGCGTCCGCTCCCCCGAGGCGGCCCGCGGCCTGAGCGCCGAACTGCTCGACCGCGTCGCCGCGACCGGCGAAACCGTGGTCGACCGCGCCTTCTACGCGCAGCTGCGCGGCGGCCCCGAGGACCAGGTCGGGCACCCCTGGCCGGTGGCCCGCTTCGGCGGCTACCGCCTCACCGACGGTGCCGCGCCGACGTCGGACGGGCAGATCGTGGTCCCCTCCGACCAGGCCCGCACCGGCGACGAGGTGACCGTGCTGACGGCGTCCACCGTGCGGACGTACACCGTCAGCGGCACCGTCGACCCCGTCGGCTACGAGGACGCCGTCTTCTTCTCCGAGGCGGAGGCCGCGCGGCTCTCCCCGCGGATCGACTCGCTGGTGGCACTCGGCCCCGCGGACGCGGTCCGGGACGCCGTCGGCGAGCGGGCCGACGTCCTCACCGGCCAGGACCGGCACAAGGCAGACGCCAGCGAGGCCGAGGACCGCGAGACCCTGGACAACACGATCACGCTGGTGCCGGTGATGGCGAGCGTCGCCGGGACCACCGCCGTCTTCGTGGTCGCGTCCACCTTCGCCTTCGCGGTCGTCCAGCGCCGCAGGGAGGTCGCCCTGCTCCGCGCGGTCGGCGCCACCCCCAAGCAGGTGCGGAAGATGGTCCGCAACGAAGCCCTCCTGATCGGCTGCCTCGCCGCCGCGGCGGGCACGGTCCTCGGCCTGTTCGGGGCGCAGCTCCTCGCCGACATGCTGATCTCCATGGGGGTGTCGCCGGACTGGTTCACCGTCACCCCGTCCCTGCACTGGACCGTGCTCGCGCCGCTCACCGCGGCCTTCCTGGTGGGGCTGCTGGTGTCGGTCGGCGGTGCGGCCGCGGCGGCCCGCCGGGCCGGCTCCGTCCAGCCCGTCGAAGCGCTGCGGGAGGCCGCCGTGGACGACACGGGCGTCACCCCCGGCCGCGCCCTGCTCGGTGCCGTGGCCCTGCTCGGCGGCGTCGGCTGGACGGCCTGGATCGCCACCGGCTCCCCGGTGACGGTCCTCTCGCCCACGGTGTACGTGGTCTCGCTGATGGTGCCGGTACTGGCGGCGGCCGTCCTCGCCCCGCTCGCCGTCGGTCCACTGGCCCGGCTGCTGATGTGGCCGTGGCGGCGCTCGAACGGCCCCACGGCGATGCTGGTCCGGGAGAGCGCGCTGACCGCCCGCCGCCGGACCGCGGCGACGGCCGCGCCGGTGCTGCTCACCGTCGGACTCGCGTTCTCCCTGCTAGCCGCCACCGACTCGCTGGGCGCGGCCCGGGACAGCGGCCTGCAGAACCGGATCGTCTCCGACTACGCCCTCGCCCCCGACGACACCCCCGGCATCAGCACCGAGGTGGTCGACAGGGTCGCCGAGGTGCCCGGCGTGAAGATCGCCGCGCCGCTGCTCACCACGGTCTACTGGAAGGACGAGGACCGCTACGACGAGAACGACGGCCTGGTCGTCGACCCGGAGGCGCTGAAGCGGACCATGGACCTCAAGGTCGTCGAGGGCTCCCTCGACGACCTCGACGAGAACAGCATGGCCGTCGCCGACCTGTGGCACATGGACGTCGGCTCCACCCAGACCGTGCTGATGGCCGACGGCAGCACCCAGAAGCTGAAGGTGGCCGCCGTGTACGAGGCGCTGCGCGGCGAGGACGTGGCCTACCTGCCTCAACGGTTCGCCGACACCGCGCTGTTCGCACGCGACGGCCTGGCCCGCCGGGCGTACATCACGCTGGACGAGGGCACCGACCGGGCGGCCGCGACCGCCGCCGTCCGCGAGGCGGTCGAGGGCAGCGGCGCGACCTTCATGACGCGGGACGAACTGGTCGCCTCCGAGGCCGCCTACGCCCGGCACCTGAACGAGGTCCGGCAGCGCTCCACCGCGGTGATCATCATGATGTTCTGCTTCATCGCGATCCTCAACACGCTGCTGATGGCCACCGCGGACCGTCGGCGCGACCTCGCGGTCCTGCGGACCGCCGGCGCCACGCCGAGGCAGGTGCTGCGGTTCTTCGTCGCCGAGTCCCTCCTCGTGTCGGCGATCGGTGTGGTGCTGGCGCTGGCCGCGACCGTCGTCAACCTGGCCGGCCTGTGGGGAGCCCTGTTCCAGCTCTTCGGCACCGCCCCGATAGTCGTTCCGTACGCAGTCGTCACCGGCGTCGCGGTGGTCTCCACCCTGCTGGCGCTCCTCGGCACCGTCCTGCCGGTCGGTGCGGCGCTGCGGGCCCGCGCGGTGCAGCTGATCGGGGCCCGCGAGTAGGCCACCCGTACGTCCCGGCACACACCTTGCACGCCGGTGTGAACGGGTACTCCCCCCGCACCGTCCCGGACCACGCGGCCCGGTCCCGAACCCCCGTCGGGACCGGGCCGTGTGCTGTCTCCCGCGGCTGGCCGTTCCGCCCGCCGGGACAAAAGAGAGCCGATAAGAGCCCCGGTATAGGTCGGCGTCGGACGCTGGGCGAGCATCCGACCACCGAAGGGACACCGTCATGGCTGACGAGCAGACCGACCACCGCACCTACCGGGTCGTCCTGAACGACGAGGAGCAGTACTCGATCTGGGACGCGGGCCGGGAACTGCCGGACGGCTGGCAGGCCGAGGGCACCGAGGGCTCCAGGCAGGACTGCCTGGAGCGGATCGAGGAGGTCTGGACGGACCTGCGCCCGGCCAGTCTGCGCCGGCGCATGGAGCAGGCCGGCGCCTGACCGCGCAGGCACCACACGAGACACGTCGTACGGAACGAAGGTCGGGAGGGGCGCTCAGCATGACCACGGGCGAAGTCCGCACGGGCGGACAGGTCGACAGCAGAGGAACGGCCGACGGCGGCGGATCGGTCGAAGGCGGCGGATCGGTGGACAGCAGGCGTGAGGAGCTGGTGCGGGCCAGGCTCGCCGGGGGCCGCGGCGGCCGGCGAGCCGCCGTCACCCCCGTCGACCGTGACGGCCCGCTCGCCCTCTCCCACGGGCAGCAGCAGATGTGGTTCCTCAGCCGGCTCGACCCGGACAGCTGGGAGTACAGCGTCCCCGTGGTGCTGCGGCTGCGCGGCCGGCTCTCCACCGAGCCGCTGCGCCGGGGCTTCGAGGAGCTGGTGGCCCGCCACGAGATCCTGCGCACCCGCTACGCCCTCGACGGCACCGATCCGGTCCAGCTGATCGACCCTCCCGGCCGGTTCGACCTCCCCGTCGACGACCTCACCGGCACCGGCACCCCCGCCGAGCGCGAGGAGCGGGCCCGCCGGCTGGCCGAGGCCGAACCGGGCCGCCCGTTCGACCTGGCCGACGGCGCCCCGCTGCGGGCGCGGCTGATCCGCGTCGCGGAGGACGACCATCTGCTGGTCGTCGTCTTCCACCACGTGGCCTGCGACGAGTGGTCCGTGGGGCTGTTCCTCGGCGAACTGGCCGCGCTCTACGAGGCGTTCGGCCGCGACGAGCCCTCACCTCTCGCCCCGCTGCCCGTGCAGTACGCCGACTACGCGGCCTGGCAGCGCCGCCGCCTCGGCTCCGGGGAACTCGACCGGCAGCTCGACCACTGGCGGGACCGGCTCGCCGGCCTCACCCCGCTGGAGGTGCCGACCGACCGCCGGCGGCCCTCCACCCGGTCCTACGCCGGGGACGCGGTCCCCGTCCACCTCCCGGCCCCGCTGGCCGGCACGCTGCGCGACCTGGGCGCCGAGCACGGAGCCACCCTCTTCCACACCCTCCTCGCCGGCTACCAGGGCCTGCTCTCCCGCTACACCGGCCGCGACGACATCGCCGTGGGCACCGTGGTCTCCGGCCGCGACCGGCCCGAGCTGGAAGGGCTCATCGGCTACGGGATCAACACCCTGGTCCTGCGCGGCCGGTGGCAGGGCGACCCGACCTTCCGGCAGCTCCTCACCGGCGCCCGGGAGACCGTCCTGGACGCCTTCGACCACCAGGAGTACCCCTTCGCCCGGCTCGTCGACGAGCTGGCCCCGGCACGGGACATGTCCCGCACCCCGCTGTGCCAGGTCGCTTTCACCATGCACCGCGAACGCACCACCGGCTTCACCCTGCCCGGCGTCGACACCGAGCCCCTGACCGCCACCTCACGGGTCTCCCGCTTCGACCTCACCCTCCAGCTCCGCGAGGCCGACGACGGCTCCGTCACCGGCACCCTGGAGTACAGCACCGCCCTCTACGACCGGGCCACCGTCGAGCGCATCGCCCGGCACCTGCGACGGCTCCTGTCGTCCGCCGCGGCCGACCCCGACCGGCCCCTGTCCCGCCTGGACATGCTCGACGAGGCCGACCTCGCCGTGCTGCTGCCCGAGGTCCACACCTTCGACGCGCCCACCCGCTGCGTCCACCAGCTCGTCGAGGAACACGCCGCCGCCACCCCCGACGCCGTCGCCGTGGTCTGCGGCACCGAAAGCCTCACCTACGCCGAGCTGAACACCCGCGCCAACCGAGTCGCCCACCGCCTGCGCTCCCTCGGCGCCGCCCCCGGCCGCCTCGTCGCCGTCGCCCTCGACCGCGGCCCGCACCTGGTGCCCGCCCTGCTCGGCGTCCTCAAGTCCGGTGCCGGCTACCTGCCGCTGGACCCCGAGCACCCCACCGACCGCATCGCCTACACCCTCCGCGACGCGGGCGCCGACCTCGTCGTCACCTCCACCGGGCACACCGCCCACCTGCGCGACGCCGCCGAGGGCCGGCTCGTCGTCCTCGACGACCCCGCCGAGGCCGCCGCGCTGGCCGCCGCCCCCGGCCACGACCCGGACTCCGGCGTCACCCCCGGCGACCTGATCTACACGATCTACACCTCCGGCTCCACCGGCCGGCCCAAGGGCGTCGGCCTCAGCCACACCAACGTGCTGCGCCTGTTCACCGCCACCGAGGAACACTTCGGCTTCGACGAGCACGACGTGTGGACGCTGTTCCACTCGTACGCCTTCGACATGTCGGTGTGGGAGATCTGGGGCGCCCTCGCCCACGGCGGCCGGCTCGTCGTCGTACCGCCGGACGTCTCCCGGTCCCCGGAGGACTTCCTGCGCCTGCTCGCCGAGCAGAAGGTCACCGTCCTCAACCAGACCCCGTCCGCCTTCCGCAGCCTGGTCTCCCTGGCCGCCGAGTACCACCCCCTGATCGGCGAACTCGCCGTCCGCGTGGTCTCGTTCGGCGGCGAGCGGCTCGACATCCCCGCCCTGCGCCCCTGGGTGGAGCGCCGCGGCCTCGACGTCACCGCCATCGCCAACCTGTACGGCATCACCGAGACCTGCGTCCACACCACGTTCCACCTCGTCACCGAGGCCGACCTGGACGCCGAGACCGGCAACCCGGTCGGCGTGCCGCTGCGCGACCTCCAGGTCCACCTGCTCGGCCCGCACGGCGAACTCGTGCCCGTCGGCGTACCCGGCGAGATCCACGTCGGCGGCCCCGGCGTCGCCCTCATGTACCTCGGCCGCCCCGCCCTCACCGCCGAACGTTTCGTGCCCGACCCCTACGGCATCCCCGGCACCCGCCTCTACCGCAGCGGCGACCTCGCCTCCCGGCGTCCCGACGGCAGCCTCGACTACCTGGGCCGCATCGACCACCAGGTCAAGATCCGCGGTCATCGCATCGAACTCGGCGAGATCAAGGCCGCGCTCACCACGCATCCGCGGGTCCGCGACGCCGTGGTCGTCGCCCGCGAGGACACCCCCGGCGACCGCCGCCTCATCGCCTACGTCGTGCCCACCGGCGACGCCGTCGCCGCGCCCAGCGAGCTGCGCGCCCTGCTCGCCCGCACGCTGCCCGACTACATGATCCCGGCCGCGTTCCTCGTCGTCGGCCGCATCCCGCTCACCGTCAACGGCAAGCTCGACCAGGCCGCCCTGCCGGCCCCCGAGCGCAGTGCCCTCGGCGTCGACGCCGTGCACGTGGCGCCGCGCACACCCGCCGAGGAGGAGATGGTCGCCGTCTGGCGTGACGTCCTCGGAGTGGAGACCGTAGGCGTCGAGGACAACTTCTTCGACCTGGGCGGCGACTCCCTGCGCGCCGTCGCCCTGGTCGGCGCCCTGCGGGGCAGCGAGTACGACGTCACCGTCCGCGACGTCTTCGAGCACCGTACGCCCGGCGAACTCGTCGCCTTCGCCACCGGCCGCCCCGCGCCCGCCGCCCCCCGGCAACCCGTCGCGCCCTTCGCCCTGCTCGGCGAGGACGACCTCGGCCGCCTCCCCGAGGGTCTCGTGGACGCCTACCCGCTGGCCCAGGTGCAGCTCGGCATGGTCGTGGAGATGCTCGCCGACGACGGCCGCAACCACTACCACAATTCCACCTGCTTCCGGATCCTCGACGAACGCCCCCTCGACCCGGACGTCCTCCAGCGGACCGTCGACACCGTCCTGGCCCGCCACGAGATCCTCCGGTCCAGTTTCGCCGTCGAGGGCTACTCCGTCCCGCTCCAGCTCGTGCACCCCGCCGCCGACGTGACCTCCCCCGTCGCCGCACGGGACCTCACCGGACTGGACGCCGACGCCGTCGAAGCGTCACTGCGCGCCTACATGGCCCAGGAGCGCACCCAGCTCTTCGACCTCACCCGCGCCCCGCTGATCCGCTTCACCGGGCACGCCTGCGACGACGGCTCCTGGTGGCTGACCCTCACCGAATGCCACGCCGTCCTCGAAGGATGGAGCCACCACTCCCTCCTGATGGAACTCGTCACCACCTACCACGCGCTGCGCGCCGACGAGCCTGTTCCGGACCCGGACACCCCCGACGTCCGGTACGCGGACTTCGTCGCCGCCGAACTGGAATCCCTCGCCGCCGAGGAGGACCGCGCCTACTGGAAGGGCATCCTCGACGAGCACACGCCCTTCGAGCTCCCCTCCGGCCTCGGCGACGATCCGGCCACCACACCCCGCGGCCTCAACCGCTCCTGGGTCCCCTACCACGACCTGGAGGCAGGCCTGCGCACCCTCGCCAAGCAGGCCAAGGTGCCGATCAAGAGCGTCCTGCACGCCGCGCACCTCAAGGTGATGAGCCAGCTCACCCCCGAAGAGGCGTTCTTCACCGGCCTCGTCACCAACGCCCGCCCGGAGGCGGCCGGCGCGGAACGCGTCTACGGCGTGTACCTCAACCCGCTGCCGTTCGCCCACCGGCGCGGCGCCCGCACCTGGCGGGAACTGGTGCGTGAGGTCTTCGACCAGGAGATCGAGGTCTGGCCGCACCGCCGCTACCCCCTCGGCGCCATGCAGCGCGAACTCGCGGGCGGCGAACGTCTCGTCAACGTCCGCTTCAGCTACCAGAACTTCCGCCAGGTCGACCAGGACCTCGTCGACTACCCGGCCACGATCGACGACAGCCCCACCGAGTTCCCGCTCGGCGTCTCCACCCGCGCAGGCTTCATGGTGATCACCGGCCACCGGCACCACTTCGGCCGGGCGGCGGTGGACCGGCTGGCGGCGATGTACCGGGCGGTGCTGGAGTCCATGGCCGCCGACGTGGACGGCGACGCCCGCGAGACCTTCCTGCCGGCCGGCGAACGCGAACGAGTACTGACCGCCTGGAACGACTCCACGCTGCCGGTACCGCAGCGGTCCGTGCCGGAGTTGATCGCCGAGCAGGTCGAGCGGCACCCGGACGCGGTGGCCGTCGAGTCGGACGGTACGGCGATGTCGTACGCGGAGCTGGACGCCCGCGCGAATCGTCTCGCCCACCGGCTGCGTGAAGCCGGCGTGGGACCCGAGTCGTCGGTGGCGGTCCTGCTGGACCGGTCGACCGACCTGATCGTGGCACTGCTGGCGGTCTGGCGCGCGGGAGCCGGCTACGTCCCCATGGACCCCGTACTCCCGACCGGCCGGATCGCCGACATGGTCGCAGACGCCGGCGTGCAGACGGCCGTCACCTCCGCCGCCTACGCCGACCGCTTCGAGGTGCCGGTGGTGCGGGTCGAGGACGACAACTCGCATCTGCCCCAGTCGTCTCCCGAGGTGCCGGTGGACCTGGACACGGTCGCCTACACCGTGTTCACCTCCGGCTCGACAGGCCGCCCCAAGGGCGTCCAGGTCACCCACCGCAACCTGCTCAACCACATCGACTGGGCCGTACGCGAACTGACCTCGGCCGGCACCGGCGGCGCCCCCGTCTTCTCGTCGGTGGCCTTCGACCTGGTCGTCCCCAACCTGTGGGCCCCCCTCGCAGCCGGACAGCGCACCTGGCTCTACGACGGCGACCTCACCGAACTGGGCTCCGCACTGACGGGCGCCGGACCCTTCTCCTTCATGAAGCTCACGCCCGGCCACCTCGAAGTCCTCTCGGGTCAGGTCAGTGACGACGAGATCTCCACGCTGGCCGGCAAGGTCGTCGTGGCCGGTGAAGCACTCCCCGGCGCCCTCGTCGAACGCTGGCGCCAGAGCCTCGGCGACGGAGCGGTCCTCAACGAGTACGGGCCCACCGAGACCACCGTCGGCACCTGCGTCTACCCACTCCTAGAGGCATTCGACGGCGTCGTACCCATCGGCCGCCCGCTGCCCAACATGACTATGCGCGTCCTGGACGCCCACCTCCAGCCCGTCCCCGTCGGCGCGGTGGGCGAACTCTTCGTCGGTGGGGCCGGCGTGGCCCGCGGCTACGTGGGAGACCCGGCTCGCACCGCCGCCAAGTTCGTCCCGGACGTCTACGGTCCGGCGGGCAGCCGGATGTACCGCACCGGAGACCTCGCCCGCTGGCGCCACGACGGAGCCGTCGAGTTCCTCGGCCGCATCGACGACCAGGTCAAGATCCGCGGCTACCGCATCGAACTCGGCGAAGTACGAGCCGCACTCGTCGCCCAGCCCGGCATCACCGACGCCGCAGTCATCGTCTCCGAGGCCGACCAGAAGCTGATCGCCTACATCGTCGGCGAGGTTCCCGACCTGACCGACGCCCTGCCCGAGTACATGATCCCGTCCGTCTTCGTACAAATGGACGCGATCCCGCTGACCGCCAACGGCAAACTCGACCGCCGCGCCCTGCCCACCCCCGACGACACCGCCACCGACACCTACGTCGCCCCCCGCACCCCCGCCGAAGAACGCATCGCCGCCATCTGGAGCAAGGTACTCGGCGTCGAACGGATCGGTGTCGAGGACAACTTCTTCGACCTCGGCGGACACTCCATCAAGGCCATCGCCCTGGTCGGCGCCCTACGCACCGAAGGCTTCGAAGCCGCCGTACGCGACGTCTTCCAACACCGCACGGTCGCCAACCTCGCCGCCACCCTCACCAACAACGGCGACACCACCGACACCCACCAGCCGGTAGAACCGTTCGCCCTCATCGCCGACGAAGACCGCGAACGCCTCCCCGACGGAATCATCGACGCCTACCCGTTGGCACAGGTGCAGCTCGGCATGCTGGTCGAAATGCTCGCCGACGACGGGCGGAACAAGTACCACAACACGACGACGTTCCGGATCAAGGACGGCCGTCCGTTCGACGTGGACGCCCTCCGCCGCGCCGGACGTTCCGTTGTGGAGCGGCACGAGATGCTGAGGGCGTCCTTCGACCTCGACGCTTTCTCGGTTCCCCTGCAGCTGATCCATGCGACGGCGGAACTCCCCGTCACCGTGCTCGACCTACGTGGCAAGAGCTTCGAGCAGCAGGCCGAGGCGCGCCGGGCCCACATAATCACCGAGCGGGCCACCGCCTTCCAGCTCGACCGGGCCCCGCTGCTCCGCGTCTCGGCACTGGTCGAGTCCGACGAGGCATGGTGGCTGTCGGTCAGCGTCTGCCACCCGATCACGGAGGGCTGGAGCCACCGCACCCTCCTCAGCGACATCGTCGAGGGCTACCTGCGCCTGCGCGTCGGCGAGGAATTGCGCGAGGTCACGGTGCCCGGCGTCCGGTACGCGGACTTCGTCGCGGCGGAGCAGGCGTCCCTCGACTCCGAGGAGGACCGCTCCTACTGGCGGGGCCTCCTCGCCGACCACGCCAAGTTCGAGCTGCCGGCCGGCTGGGGCGACGCCGAGCCCGCCGACCGGGCGGTGACCGTGAAGGTGCCGCTCGCCGACCTCACCACGGCGCTGCAGTCCGCCGCACGTACCACGAGCACCTCGCTCAAGGCGGTCCTGCACGCGGCGCACCTCAAGGTGATGAGCCAGCTCACGGCCGAGGACTCCTTCTGCACCGGCCTCGTCTCCAGCGGCCGGCCCGAGATCGAGGGCGCCGAGCGGGTCTACGGCATGTACCTCAACACGGTGCCCTTCGCCCACCGGCGCGGTGCCCGCACCTGGGCCGAACTCATCCACCAGGTCTTCGACCGGGAGACCGAGCTGTGGCCGCACCGCCGCTTCCCCATGCCGGTGATGCAGCGGGAGCTGGGCGACGGTACGCGCCTTCTCGACGTCCGCTTCAGCTACCTCGATCTCTCCGACGCCCAGGCCGACAGCGAGCTCGTCGACGCGGACTCCGGAGACGGCGAGGGCGCCACCGAGTTCGGCCTGGCCGTCGCCGCCCGAGGTAGCGGACTGCTGCTCACCGCGGACCCGGCCGTACTCGGCCGGGCGGCGGTGGACCGGCTGGCGGCGATGTACCGGGCGGTGCTGGAGTCCATGGCCGCCGACGTGGACGGCGACGCCCGCGAGACCTTCCTGCCGGCCGGCGAACGCGAACGAGTACTGACCGCCTGGAACGACTCCACGCTGCCGGTACCGCAGCGGTCCGTGCCGGAGTTGATCGCCGAGCAGGTCGAGCGGCACCCGGACGCGGTGGCCGTCGAGTCGGACGGTGAGACGGTGTCGTACGCGGAGCTGGACGCCCGCGCGAATCGTCTCGCCCACCGGCTGCGTGAAGCCGGCGTGGGACCCGAGTCGTCGGTGGCGGTCCTGCTGGACCGGTCGACCGACCTGATCGTGGCACTGCTGGCGGTCTGGCGCGCGGGAGCCGGCTACGTCCCCATGGACCCCGTACTCCCGACCGGCCGGATCGCCGACATGGTCGCAGACGCCGGCGTGCAGACGGCCGTCACCTCCGCCGCCTACGCCGACCGCTTCGACGTACCCGTCGTACGAGCGGACGAGGACCTGACCCACCTGCCGGACACCGCACCCGCAACCGCCATGGACCTGGACACGGTCGCCTACACCGTGTTCACCTCCGGCTCGACGGGCCGCCCCAAGGGCGTCCAGGTCACCCACCGCAACCTGCTCAACCACATCGACTGGGCCGTACGCGAACTGACCCCGGCCGGCACCGGAGGCGCCCCCGTCTTCTCGTCCGTCGCCTTCGACCTCGTCGTCCCCAACCTGTGGGCACCCCTCGCCACCGGACAACGCACCTGGCTCCACAACGGCGAACTCACCGACCTCGGCTCAGCCTTGACCAAGACGGCACCCTTCTCCTTCATCAAGCTCACCCCCGGCCACCTCGAAATCCTCTCGAGCCAACTCACGGACGACGAGATCACCACACTCGCCGGCAAGATCGTCGTCGCCGGCGAAGCACTCCCCGGCGCCCTCGTCGAACGCTGGCGCCAGAGCCTCGGCGACGGCAAGGTCCTCAACGAATACGGGCCCACCGAAACCACCGTCGGCACCTGCGTCTTCCCACTCACGGACACCTTCGACGGCGTCGTACCCATCGGCCGCCCCCTGCCCAACATGACCATGCACATCCTGGACACCCACCTCCGCCCAGTGCCGGTGGGCGCGGTCGGCGAGCTGTTCGTAGGCGGCAAGGGCGTGGCCCGCGGCTATGCCGGAGACCCGGCCCGCACCGCGAGCCGCTTCCTGCCCGACCCGCACGGCCCGGCAGGCAGCCGGATATACCGCACCGGAGACCTCACCCGCTGGCGTACGGATGGAGCCGTCGAATTCCTCGGCCGCATCGACGACCAGGTCAAAATACGCGGCTACCGCATCGAACTCGGCGAAGTACGAGCCGCCCTCATCACCCAGCCCGGCATCACCGACGCCGCAGTCACCGTCTCCGAGGGCGACCAGAAGCTGATCGCCTACATCGTCGGCGAAACCCCCGACCTGACCGACGCCCTCCCCGAATACATGATCCCGTCCCTCTACATACAGATGGACGCGATCCCCCTCACCCCCAACGGCAAACTCGACCGCCGCGCCCTCCCCGAACCCGACGACACCACGACCGACACCTACGTCGCCCCCCGCACCCCCGCCGAAGAACGCATCGCCGCCATCTGGAGCAAGGTACTCGGCGTCGAACGGATCGGTGTCGAGGACAACTTCTTCGACCTCGGCGGACACTCCATCAAGGCCATCGCCCTGGTCGGCGCCCTACGCACCGAAGGCTTCGAAGCCGCCGTACGCGACGTCTTCCAACACCGCACGGTCGCCAACCTCGCCGCCACCCTCACCAACAACGGCGACACCACCGACACCCACCAGCCGGTAGAACCGTTCGCCCTCATCGCCGACGAAGACCGCGAACGCCTCCCCGACGGAACCGTCGACGCCTACCCGGTCGCCAAGGTGCAGCTCGGCATGCTGGTCGAAATGCTCGCCGACGACGGCCTGCACAAGTACCACAACACGGCGACCTTCCGGATCAACGACGGCCGTCCCTTCGACGCCGAGGCCCTGCGTCACGCGGCGCGTACCGTTGTGGAGCGGCACGAGATGCTGCGGACCTCCTTCGATCTGGAGGGCTTCTCGGTGCCGTTGCAGCTGGTGCATCCGGTCGCCGAACCGCGGATCGTGGTGCGGGACCTGCGCGGCACGGACGCCGAGGGGTTCACCGCGGCACGGCAGGAGCACATCGCCGCCGAGCGGGCCGCGCTGTTCGACCTGGACCGGCCGCCACTGCTGCGGTTCGCCGCGTTGGTCGAGTCGGACGAGGCGTGGCACCTGGGCTTCACCCACTGCCACGCCATCACGGAGGGCTGGAGCCAGCAGTCGCTGCTGCGGGAGGTCCTCGACCTGTACCAGGCGTACGCGGCCGGCGAAGCGCCCGGTGAACCGGAGCCGGTGGCCGTACGTTACGCCGACTTCGTCGCCGCCGAGCAGTGGTCCCTCGCCTCCGACGAGGACCGCTCGTACTGGCAGGGCGTGGTCGACGAGTACGCGCCGTGCCGACTGCCGCAGGAGTGGGGCGCGGGGAACGGCGCTGCGCGGGAGGACTTCAAGCTGTCCGTGGACTTCCGCGACATCGAGCCGGCGCTGCGCGAGCTGGCCCGGTCCACCGACACCTCGTTCAAGGCGGTCCTGCTCGCCACCCATCTGAGGGTGCTCGCCACCGTCACCGGCGAGGACGCCTTCCACACCGGGGTGGTCTACAGCGCCCGCCCCGAGGCGCCAGGCAGCGAACGGGTGTTCGGCATGTACCTGAACACGCTGCCCTTCGCGCACGACCGGTCCGCACGCACCTGGCGGGAGCTGGTGCGCCAGGTCTTCGACCGGGAGGCCGAGGTGTATCCGCACCGGCGGTATCCGCTGCCCGCCGTGCAGCAACTGGCTGGCGGGAGGCGGTTGTTCGACGTGATGTACCGCTACCAGGACTTCCACCAGACCGCCGGCAGCGCGGTCGACGTGCAGGCCGGCGCGGGCGACAGCTCGAACGAGTTCACGCTGTCCGTGGCCAATGTGCCCGGCCGGCTGGTGCTGCGCGCGGTGAGCACCGGTCTCGACCGGGCGAACGCCGAGCGAGTGGCGGGGATGTACCGGGCGGTACTGGACGCCATGGCCACCGACCCGGACGGCGACGTGCGCGCCTCGCTGCTGTCCGTCACGGAACTGGCCCAGGTACTGGACGACTTCAACGACACCGAGGTGGAGTGGGGATGAGACGCTACGTCCACGAGGTGATCGAGGAGCAGGCCACGGCCACCCCCGATGCCGTCGCCGTTCAGGTGGGCGGGCACACCGTCACCTACCGGCAGCTCGACGAGCGGGCCAACCGGATCGCCCACCGGCTGCGGGAGGCCGGGGTGGGACCCGAGTCGGTGGTCGGGGTGCTGCTGCGGCGGAGCCCCGACACCCTGCCGGCACTGCTCGGCATCTGGAAGGCGGGCGGATCGCATCTGCCTTTGGACATCGCGCTCCCCGCCGAGCGGCTGCGCTACATGCGCGAGACGGCGGGAGCGCGGCTGACGGTGACGCACGGCGGGAGCGCCGCACTGCTCGGCCCCGGGCAGGAGGGCGGGACCGTCGACCTGGACGCGGAGCGCGAGCGGATCGCGGCCTGTCCCGCAACGCCGCCCGACCGGTCCGCCGACCGCGATCCGGACGATCCCGCGCGCACCCACCGGCTGGCGTACACCCTGTTCACCTCCGGCTCCACGGGGCGCCCCAAGGGCGTGCAGGTCGGCCAGTACGCGCTGCTGAACATGTTGTTCTCGATGCGGCGATGGCACCGTTCGGGGCCGGAGCACCGCTGGCTGGCCATCACCTCGCTCGCCTTCGACGTGTCGACCGCCGAGCTGTACCTCCCCCTGGTCACCGGCGGCCGGGTGGTGCTCGCCGACGACACGCAGGCCCACGACCCGGTGGCGCAGCTGCGGCTGGTGGAGAGCGCGGGGATCACCCATGTGCAGGCCACCCCGGCCGGCTGGAAACTGCTGCTGGCCGCGGGGATGGACCGGCTGCCGGTCGTCGCGGTCACCACCGGAGAGGAGTGCCCGCCCGGGCTTGCACGGCAGCTCGTGGGCCGTGTCGACCGGCTGAGCAACCTGTACGGGCCCACGGAGGCCACTGTCTGGTGCACCGGCACCGACCTGGCGCCGGACGCGGAGTCGGTTCCGATCGGCCGGCCGCTGCCCAACTACCGGGCCTACGTGCTCGACTCGGGGCTGCGGCCGGTGCCCATCGGGGTGACCGGCGAGCTGTACATCGCGGGCGCCGGGGTGGCCCGCGGCTACGTGAGCCGACCGGGACTCACGGCGGAACGGTTCCTGCCGGAGCCGTACGGCGGTCCGCCCGGCTCCCGCATGTACCGCACCGGGGACCTGGCCAGGTTCCGGTCCGACGGGCAACTGGAGTGTCTCGGGCGCGTCGACACCCAGGTCAAGATCCGTGGTTTCCGCATCGAGCTCGGCGAGATCGAGGAGGTGCTGCGCGACGGACCGGACGTACACGACGCCGCCGTGGTGGCCCGCGACGACGACCAGGGCGAGAAGTGGCTGGCGGCGTACGTGGTCGGGACGGACGGCGCGGAGCCGGACCCGGCGGTGCTGCGGGACCGGCTGGCCGCCGCCCTGCCCGCGTACATGGTGCCCGCGGCCGTGGTCCCCCTGCCGGCGCTGCCGCTGAATCCGGCCGGCAAGGTCGACCGGGCAGCACTGCCCGTCCCCGGCCGTGCCGCGCTCGCCGGGGACCGCGCCTACGTGGCGCCCCGCAACGCCACCGAGCGGCACCTGGTGGAGATCTGCGCGCGGGTGCTGGGCGTGACCGACGTCGGCGTACGGGACCGGCTGCAGGACCTGGGCGCCGACTCCATGCGGATCGTGCACGTGATGGCCGACGCGCGGCGGGCCGGGCTCGGCCTGACCCTGCGGATGCTGCTGGACAGCGAGACCGTGGAGGACCTGGCGCGGGCCCTGGACGGCGCTCCGGCCGAGGGGTCCGGGGCGGACGAGACACGAGAAGGCGAGGAGTCGTCCATGACGTCGCCGGCCACGGCGGGCGGGCCCGTCGACCTGACCCGGACCATGGCCGCGCACCGGGTGCCGGGCGCCGCTGTGGCCCTGCTGCGGGACGGGCACCTGGTGGGTGTGCAGGTGTACGGGGAGCGGTCCGCGGAGACCGGGCTCCCGGTGACGCTGCGCACCCGCTTCCAGGCAGGGTCCGTCAGCAAGCAGGTCACCGCGTTCGCCGCCCTGCGTCTCGTCGCCCGCGGCGAACTCGATCTCGACACGGACCTGGACCGGTATCTGAGCGGGCGGCGAGTGCCCCGCACCGTCGGCGGAGCCACCGTGACCCTGCGCCACCTGCTGTCGAACACGGCGGGCTTCTCCAGCGCAGCGGCCACCTGGTGGCGGCCCGGCGAGCCGATGCCGAAGCTCGACACCGTGCTCGACGAGGTGAGCGCCGAGCACGAACCGGGCACGCTGTTCCGCAAGGCCGGCAGCCACTGGGCGCTGGCCGAACGGCTCCTGTCCGACATCACCGGGCAGGACTTCGCCGACCTGGCGGAGGAGCTGGTCTTCGCACCGCTCGCCATGGCGGACAGCTCTTTCGCGCCGCCCGCCGACGGGCTCTCCGCCCGGGACGACTGGGCGGCGGGGCACGACCAGCACGGCCGGCCGCTGCTCGACGGCTTCCGGGTGCGGCCGGTACGGGCCGGCAGCGGGCTGTGGTCCACCGCCGCCGACCTCGCCCAGCTGGCCGCGGAGATCCGCCAGGCCCACCTGGGCTGCTCCGACCTGCTGCCGGCCGCGCTCGCCACGCAGATGCTCACCGAGGCGTTCCCCGGCAGCTTCTACGGCCTGGGCACGGTCGTCGACGGGTCCCTGGGAGAGGCGGAGTTCGGCCACGGCGGGCAGACCGCCGGGTTCCGCGCGCTGGTCTCGCTGCGGCTGCGCTCCGGCAGCGGCTGCGTCGTGCTGACCAACGGCGAGGGCGGCAAACACGTGCACAAGGCGGTCGCCGCGTCGCTGGGCCGTGAGCTGACGGTCGACGACGACTGACCGGTGGCGACCGTCCGTTCCCGGACTTTCCGGTCGCGTGCCGTGGTGTTACCGAACGGATAACACGAGAATAGGGCTCCCGCATAGCTTCGTGGCGATACATCGACCGCACATGCAAGACGGGGGATGTCGCATGGACTTCCGAGTCCTCGGCCCAGTGGAAGCACACAGGGGCGGACTACACATTCCGCTCTCCGGATCCAAGGTGCACACAGTACTGGCGGCCCTGCTGCTCGCAAAGGGCCGTGTCGTGTCGGACAGCAGACTCAACTTCCTGCTGTGGGGCTGGGAACCGCCGGCCACGTCCGGCGCCCAGATCTACACGTACATGTCGCGGCTGCGCAAGCTCCTCGGCGACGAGGTGCGCATCGAGCGCAGACCGCCCGGCTATCGGCTCCAGGCCCCCAACAGCGCCGTGGACCTGCTGGAGTTCGAGCGGCTGGACCGGCTCGGTCGGGCGGCGCTGGCGCAGCGCCGCCACCAGGAGGCGGGGGCGTTGCTCGCCGAGGCCCTCGGGCACTGGCGCGGCACCGCCCTCGCCAACGTCACCGAGCACCTCGCCGACGCGGAGCTGCCGCAGCTGGAGGAGGCCCGGATGCACACCCTGGAGAACCGCATCGAGGCCGACCTCGCGCTGGGCCGGCACGAGCAGCTCACCGCCGAACTCACCGGCCTCGTCGCCCAGCACCCGCTGCGCGAGAAGCTCCGGACCCAGCTGATGACCGCCCTCTACCGCAGCGGCCGACAGAGCGACGCCCTGCAGAGCTACTACGAGGGCCGCGGCCTCCTCGCCGACCAGCTCGGCATCGACCCCGGCGAGGCGCTCGGCGCGACCTACGCGGCCGTCCTCAAGGGCACCCGGGGGCCGGGCCCCGGCGGCGACACCCGGCCCGCGCGGGAAGAGCCGGCCGATCCCGTCGCCCCCTGCACGCTGCCGCCGTCGGCCGGGCAGCTCGCCGGCCGGGACGCGGAGATCCGGACGCTGCGCACCCAGCTGGCGGAGTCGGTCGCCGGACGGGGCCCGCGCCGCCTCCTGATCACCGGCATGGCCGGCGTCGGCAAGACCGCCCTGGCCGTGCACGTCGCGCACGCGGCGGCCGGGGACTTCCCCGACGGCCGGCTCCTGGCCGAGCTGTCGGAGGCGAACGGCCGTCCCCGCCGGCCGGATGACGTCCTCGCCGCGCTGCTGCGCGACCTCGGGGAGCCGCTCGAGGAGAGTGACGCGCCGGCACCGGACCCGGGCGGGCCGGGCGGAAGCAGGCGGTGCGAGGACCTCGTGCGGCTGCTCCGCGCCCGCACCGCGGGCCGTCAACTGCTGGTGGTGCTGGACGGCGCGGCCGAGGGCAGGCTGCTCGCCCCGTTGCTGGCGGGCCTCCAGGGCGTCGCGGTGCTGATCACCGGCCGGACCAGACTCACCCAGGTCATCGACGCCCGCACCACGGCACTCGCGCCGCTCGCCGCCTCCGCCTCCCTCGACCTGCTGGCCGACGTCACGGGCCGGGCCCGGCTGGCCGCGGAGCCCGACGCCACGCAGGAACTGCTCGGCCACTGCGGCGGACTGCCGCTGGCGCTGCGCATCGCCGGGAGCCGTCTCCTCGCCCGCCCGTTCTGGCCCGTGGCCCGCCTCGCCCAGCGCATGGCGGCCCCGGAGAACCGGCTGCGGGAACTCTCCTACGGCGGCATGGACGTCGGCGCGGCCCTGCTGGCGTCGCTGTACGCCCTGCCGTCGTCCGCGCGGTCGGTCCTGGTGAGGCTGGCCGACATGGGCGCCGAGCCCTTCCCCGCGCATCGGGCGGCCGGGGTGCTGGGCACGACGGAGGCGACCGCGGAACAGTGGCTGGAGCAGCTCGTGGACGGTGCACTGCTCGACCTGTGCGGCGTCGATCTGATGGGGCGGCCCTTCTACCGTTTCCACGAACTGGTGGTGCTCTTCGCCGCCGGCCTGCCGGCCGCGCCCCGCACCGGCACGAGGTCGCCGGCCGCCCGGTGAACCAGGGCCTGGCAGCGGCCCCGCCCGAGCACTGCTCGGG